>JAVCCE010000011.1 GCA_030765645.1 Candidatus Hinthialibacter antarcticus
ATGGATGCAACTCTGGAAGCGCCTGTGCAACAGGGCCTGAAAGCCCGCACTGAAGCGAGCAGAGTTGTACCCATGCCGCATTCAGCGAAATCTCAATTCAATTTATAAAAAAAGTACCCAGTTTTCGGAAGAACCTAAAAAAAACGCTGCGGCCCCATGATAAAGACCGCAGCGTTTCTCAATTGGTTCTTAAGAATCGACTAGATTTCAAACGGCTCTTTCCATATCAATTGCCGGTCGATGCTGTCGCTGAGTTTATACTTACGCTGGTTGGATTGAATGTCCGCCCCGAGAACGTCGATCTTGCTGAGGTCGGCCTGCCCCATACCTGCGGCAGCGCAATAATTGAGATAACCGACATTGTCGAAGTCGATCCCCATCAGCTCGACGCCGGTCCGGTCAGCGGCAAGCCAATCGGTGCTCGCAACGGCGACCCGGTGTTCGACGGGCGTTCCGCCGACAGGGCCATTGCCTTCCATCCCCTGGTAGCCGTCGATCACCGCCAAGTCAGGGTGCAGCCGGTCCGCCAAAGCGAACAGGTTAAAGTTGACGCCGCGATATCCACCGCCGTGCGCGATGGGCTTATCATTTTTGGCGCCTTTTTTCCCGCCGCTTCCCCACCGGAAGCCTTCGTCTTTGATCGGCGCGCCAAAGACAATGTTCTTGAGCGACAAGGTCGCGACCACGCGGTCGTGAGTCTTCATCACTGCGGCGGAAATCACAAACGTATCAGGATCAAGCAAGAGTTTCGACATCCGTACGGGGTGTGGATAGAAATCCTTGTCACTGACAACATGCACAAGTTGATAATCGCGCGCATCTAAATCAACGAACTGGGGTTTATAATTTTTTTCCAGCGCCAGATAACCATAGTTATCAAAGCCGTCCATTGTCGGGCCGCTGGCGGCGGATTCCGCAATCATATAATTGGTTTTTCCGATGGAATTCAAAAATTCCATAATGCCCGCGAGGCTGCCTACATGTGTCGCCGACAACTGGCGGTCAATGGAAACATTGTTTGGTTTTATGACGATCTGTTTGTCGCCGATTTTCTGTTTGATTTCTTCAGAAAACGGTTTGAGCGCATTAAAGATATTTTGGGCGCGATCTTCGCCAGCCGATAACCCGACTTGGCTACGCTCTTGTCGATAACGCGGCGAGTCAAACGGCAGCGCCCAAGTCAAAGCCGGAGCAAGCAAGCCGCAACCTGCAACCATTGAGGTTTTTAAAAACTGACGGCGGGATGAAACGAGAGAGGAACGCATAAGGGTCTCCTTCTAAATGATGATCTGCGTTGTTGTTTGAGACCGCATGGACACAAACGCCTGCCCACAAAATAAAGGATACTGGATTTATCCGAAAAATTCTATCCAAAAAAAGAAAAACGCCTCTCATCCCTGAGAGGCGTCCATTACGGATTTTAATCAGGCAGTATTAAAATCGTTTAAATTCCTGTCCATTATCAGCGGAGGTAAATTCATCATGCTCTTCGTTGGTCGAATGCCCGTTGCC
This sequence comes from Candidatus Hinthialibacter antarcticus, assembly GCA_030765645.1. Classification (NCBI taxonomy): domain Bacteria; phylum Candidatus Hinthialibacterota; class Candidatus Hinthialibacteria; order Candidatus Hinthialibacterales; family Candidatus Hinthialibacteraceae; genus Candidatus Hinthialibacter; species Candidatus Hinthialibacter antarcticus. The sequence continues at coordinate 1,513 of JAVCCE010000011.1, forward strand.
AGAATTTCCATTTTGGCCAAAGTGCGATCCATTGGCGGCGGTTGCGTAATGATGTTGAGTTGTAGGCGCTTTCTTTGCATTTTGTTTGGACCTGACTGGCGTCTGTATGTTGGCTTGGCTGCCAACTCGAAAGCGGCTGACGTATTCCTGCAACATCTGCGCCTGTGATGACAATTCTTCACTGGATGAAGCGGATTGCTCGCTTGCGGCGGAGTTTTGTTGCGTCACGGCGTCAAGTTGACTGATCGCTTCACGTATTTGCTGTGCGCCTTGCGCTTGTTCGCTGCAAGAGGATGCAATTTCTTTCACAAGGTTGGTCGCGTTTTGAATTGACTCGACGACGGTTGAAATGGTATTGCCGGCATTTTCCGCGCGGGACACGCTTTGGTTCGCCAGTTCGCTAATTTCTTTGGCTGCATGTTGGCTGCGTTCCGCCAGTTTGCGCACTTCGACCGCGACCACGGCAAACCCTTTGCCCATTTCGCCAGCGCGCGCCGCTTCAATGGCTGCATTCAGAGCCAACAAGTTGGTTTGATCGGCGATGTCGTTCACGATGCCAATCTGTTCTGCGATCCGTTTCATCGCATCCACGGTCTCAACCACTGCTTCGCCGCCTTCCGATGCTTTTTGGGCTGCTTCACTGGCTGCTTGATCGGTGCGTTGTGCATTGTTCGAGTTCGTTTCAATTGTGCTGGCAAGTTCTTCAATTGACGCTGCGGTTTCTTCCAGGTTCGCGGCTTGTTCCGTCGCGCCGTTCGCCAAACTTTGTGAAGAGGCCGAGAGTTCTTCGGCGCTCGAGGCGACTTGTTGCGAAGAATCTTGAATGGTTCCGACCATTTCGCGCAATTGAACAATCATGGCGTTGAGCGCTTTGGCCAGCAGCCCGACTTCGTCTTTCTGTTTTATGTCTAAGGTTTGCGTCAAGTCGCCATTTGCGATTTGTTCTGCCATTGCGACAGCGAGTTGTAACGGTTTTGAAATCCGGGAGGCGACAACATAAGCCATGACGCCAAACAGCAGGATGAGAAGCCCTGCGACGCCGAGAGTCGTCATCACCAATTGGCCCAAAGAATTTTCAACGCGCATCTTTGCGTCTTGGAAATCATCCGCATACGCGCCCGCGCCGATTACCCAGTCCCAAGGTTCAAAGTACGTGATAGCAGCAATTTTTTGTCTTGCGGTATCTTCACCATCATTCTTCCAGTTGTAGCGCTGAAATACAACAGAGCCTTCTGTTGTGTTGACGCCTTTATCAATCATTTCTTGAATGAACATATTGCCATCAGAATCTTTGGCCTCGTATATGTTCTCGCCGTCGCGCGTACCCTTCGCAGAAATGATATATTCGCCTTTTTGTTCATCCTGCCCACCGAGTACAAAGGTATATCCCGTCTTACCGACAACCACATCCATGATGCCATTACGAAGACTATTAACGCTTTCAATTGCAATGCCGATTGAAAGAATGCCTGCGACCTCGCCATCGGCGTCATAAATTGGCTCGTATGCGGTTAAATACCATGCGTTCACGACAAATGCGCGACCTTGGAAACTTTCTCCATTCATGATTTTTGTAATGACAGCATTGGGCGTTCCATCTGGATTAACGGCGGGGATATACGTTCCGACCGCTCGCTCTCCGTCTAACTTTTTGACATTTGAAGAGACGCGCAGCATATCGCCAGCCTTATTCATGCGTTGAAAGATGGAGGCAACTCCACCAATCAGTTGTTGCGTTTCATCGACAACAAGTGAAGGCTTATCAAACCCACTATTTTGAACAATCGACTGGTTTCCGATTTGCATTTTCGGCAATGCAACGGTTTTGGTCTGGTTGGTAAACTGGTTTGTCGCATTCCAATCAAGCTTTTCGATTAAAAATGTAACGTCCCCCATGTCCTTCATAACGTCTCGCGTTACGTTTAAATTGTAGTCCAGCTGCTGTAATAGTGATTCATGTTGAATGCGGCACATATAATAAACATCTTTGGCGATCTTTGCGGTTTCGTTCTGTGCGAGCACATCCAATTCGACATTCAAGTCCTCATTCAGTACGCCTTTTTGAAATAGAACGACGCCTGATAATATGCTCCCGGTAATAAATATGGCCCCTACGCACAACAGGATGATTTTTGCTTTGACATTTAGTGTAAACATGGTAGAAACCTCTTTCCAAAAGTGATTGTTGAACTAATCAAAATGCAAAAGAGAGGCCAAAACATTAGCTGAGATGTTTAAATATAAAGAAATAGTGCTTTTAAAGAGAGTAATATAAACACGTTAAGTGAAAAGAATTTTCATATATAACCATAGTTTACTAATATTAATTTTAAAAATTAGTAACTCAATCAATTACTTTTCTGTCTGGAGTAATTGTACAAATCACAAAATTCACTTATTCCTAGCAAATGTTGAGTGAGAAAGGCTTATCAATGGCAAATATAGATACTAAATGCTTTCCAAAATCATACGATGGAATCTGCCGGATTCAAAACGAGTTCCAGGTTTATCAAAATACAATGTTCCCCAGCAGGGACGAAAAGTTTTTTATACTCGAACTAAACGGAGAAGCAGGCGAACTCGCAAATATCGAAAAGAAAGACTGGAAAGGCATTAAAATTGATCCCGCCCGCTTTGAAGATGAAGCCGCAGACGTCTTGATCGCGCTGTTGAACTATTGCAATGCGCGCGGCATTGATTTAGCATCGGCGGTTGAAGCCAAGATGAAAAAAATCCATACAAAACGCACCCAGGAAATCCAAGAGGAGAACAATCAATGAAACGAACCCCCTCCATCCTACTGCTATTCGCCGCATCCACCTTGCTCTCATTTTCAGGGACGCCGACAGACATACTCGTGCATGTGCTCGCCAATGACGCTAAGTTAATGGGAACCAGCATGGGCGGCGCCTGGGTGACGGTGCGCGACCTCAAAACCGGTGAGATTCTATCGCAGGGCAAACACGCAGGCTCAACCGGCGACACCAATCTGATTGTCAAGCAGCCCAAACAGCGCGGGGAAGACCGCTTCCCCGGCGAAGCGCCCGCCGTGTACAAAGACACCATCGAACTTTCGCGCCCCACTCTGGTTGAGATCACCGCAGAAGGGCCGCTGGTGTATCCACACGCGATGCAAAAAGCCTCGGTGACGACGCTGCTATTGCCCGGCAAGCATCTCAAGGGCGAGGGCGTCGTCTTGAACCTGCACGGCTTTGTGGTCGATATCATGTCGCCGGAGTCGGTCGATTCGGTCAAAGCAGGAGAGGCGTTCACCATCCAGGCGTCGGTACGAATGATGTGCGGCTGCCCGACCAGCCCCGACGGTCTATGGGATTCAAACGATTTTGAAATCACTGCACACTTGATTCAAAACGACGAGGTCATTCAATCGGCGCCGATGAAGTACGCAGGAAAGACCAATATATATAGTGTGGAGATCACCGCGCCCGGCGATGCGGGCAGCGTCGAGGTTCTCATCACCGCCAGCGATAAATCGAAAGCTAATTTTGGCATGGACCAAATGATGATGCGGGTGAGTGAATAATTTATGGTTCTTTTTGACGTTTTTTCGTAAATTCTTGATCTTTCGCTGTATCAGGCATGGGTACAACTCTGCTCGCTTCAGTGCGGGCTTTCAAGCCCTTATGCACAGGCGCTCCCAGAGTTCCACCCATGCCTGATTGGGTTGTCTTTTTTTGAAATACCGGAGCCTGTTTCTGAATAAATATTATGACCATCCATCAATGTAAGTACTCACTTACCGGATGAACCTAATTTATATTCAACGCGTCAATTGATTTGACAACGTGAAAGAGAAATCAAAACGCACTCCCTCGCCCGCTGGCGGGAGAGGGTTGGGGTGAGGGTGGAAAATTGTAAGTTTACCAACCCTGCTACAAGCCCGCACTGAAGCGACAAGAGATGCACTCAAGCCGACAGCAAAAACGAGATCGCTTCGCTGCGCTCGCGATGACACAGGCCATGATACACACAACAGCCGCTATCGATATATTTGTTTAGTCGTCTTTGTCTTGGCTGCGTTCGGCGATGGAATATTGAAACCCGCGCATTCGCAGCCAAACAACGCCGAAGGTATCTAAGATGCCCACCCACAGGCGATTGTGGATAGAATATTTCGATGTTCCGAGATTGCGGGGCCGATGGTTCACCGGCCCTTCGCTAATTCGGTAGCCTTGTTGCGTCACCATCGTAGGCAAAAACCGGTGCATCCCTTTGAAGCACGGCATTCCCCGGACGCATTCCCGCCGGAACGCACGCGTCGAGCATCCTACATCGCGGACGGTTTTACCGGTTAGCATGGTACGAAACCCGTTGGCAATGCGAGAAATAAACCAACGCCATACGCCGTCTTTGCGCTTCTGGCGATAGCCGTTCGCCATATCGACTTCACCGCTGTACACCATTTGAATCAAACCCGGCAGGTCGGCCGGGTCGTTCTGCCCGTCGCCGTCAACGGTGGCAAAAATAGCGCCCCGCGCTTCTAAAAACCCCGCAAACAACGCCGCCGACTGCCCAGCGTTTTTCGCCAACGATATGTATGTATGTCGAGGGTCGCTTTGGTGAAGTTTGCGCAAGAGGTCCAGACTGCCGTCGGTTGAACCGTCGTCAATCCACAGACATTCCCATGACCAGAGTTGCGACTGCATTGCTGCAGTAATTTCATCCGCAAGCGGGTTGAGATTGTCGGCTTCATCTTTAATGGGCACAAGAATAGAGACGTCGATCACAATCGGTTCCAATGATTATTTCTTCAAATATTTTTGCATTAAAAACTCAAACGCTTCCCGTTTGTCTTCGGGGAAATCGGGCGGCTGCGTAACGATGGAAGTCGAAAGCGCATTCACCGCCGGACAATTGGCGTCGCGCTCTTTGGGAATTTTAGGAATCACCGTTTTAATTAAACGCTTTAGGTTATCAGCGTTTTCAGATAAGACTTTTAAAACCTTCGCAACGTCAACATCTTCTTCATGCCAACAATCAAAATCGGTCACTGCCGCAACGATGGCGTAGCTGATTTCCGCTTCACGCGCCAGTTTGGCTTCGGGCGAGGCGGTCATGCCGATGATGTCGGCGCCCCAGCTGCGATAGAGATGCGACTCGGCCCGCGTCGAAAACGCCGGGCCTTCCATGCAGACATACGTACCTTTGGGGTGAACAACGACGCCGCATTCTTCGATGGCGCTGATGAGCAATTGCCGTAGGGGTTCGCTAAACGGGTCGGCAAATGGAACATGCACCGCAATCGGTTCAAACATGCTGGATGCGCGATAGCGGGTGCGGTCGATCAACTGGTCGGGCACCACAAATTGTAACGGCGCCATGTTTTCGCGCAGGCTGCCGCAGGCGTTAACGGCAATAATCCACTCGACGCCCAATTTTTTCATGGCATAGATGTTCGCCTGATAGGGCACAAAAGTGGGGCTATGCTTGTGGGTGCGTCCATGCCGGGGCAAAAAAGCGATCTCTCGACCTTCAAAGCGTCCAAGCCGAATCAGGTCAGACGGCTCTCCGAACGGCGTTGAAACTTGAATCTCGTCATAATAATCAACGCCCTCCAAATGATAAACGCCGGAACCTCCGATTACGCCAATAGATACGTCCGTCATGTCTGCTCTCCAATCAATTTCCACTCTCTCTGCTCTTATGATACAAATCTTGCTACGATACGGTTCAGATACGCCACGGTCAAGCAGGCGGCGCGCATGTCGGTTTCATCACCGATTTGAGAAACTAGATTCAGTACGCAGGAGAGCGGAATGATCAGAAGTATGACGGGATACAGCAGCATTCGTGAAACCATCGGTGAAGCCTTGGTCAGTTTCGAAATCAAAACGCTAAACCACCGCAACCAGGACTTACATTTTCACTCGCCCCGTTCTCTTTCTATGTTGGAATCTCCGGTTCGCGACCGTATCCTGAAACAAGTCAGACGCGGACGCATCGAAACTTACCTGCGCGTCATTGGCAGTATTTCGCCCAAAGAAACCATCCGGGTCAACCTCCCGACCGCCAAAGCCTACCTGAGCGCCGCGCAAGAAATCGCCGACTCGCTGCATCTCGAGTTTCACCCCCGCATTGAATCGGTCATGAACTTTAACGGCGTGTTAGAGACGGATGACTCTCACGGTTCCGCCGATGAATGTTGGCCGCTCATCCAGGGGCTTGTCGACAAAGCGGTGGAGCGATTGCTGTCAATGAAAGTCGATGAAGGCGCTCGCCTGCTCACAGAGTTTGATTCGCAGTTGACCGAGTTGCAGCAAATCACCGAATCCATCGAACCCTTGCGGGACATGGTCATTCAAGAATACCGCGACAAACTCCTCGCCCGCATCCAAGATTGGGAAGCCGCCCCCGAACTCGACCCCAACCGGATCGCGCAAGAAGTGGCGTTTTTTGTTGACCGCTCAGACATCCAAGAAGAAACCGTGCGATTAAAAAGCCATATTCAGCAGTTTCGTGATATTCTCAGTGAAAACAAATCCAGCGCCGACTACACCGCAGTTGGCCGCAAACTGGATTTCCTCTGTCAGGAACTGTTTCGTGAATCAAACACCATCGGCTCAAAAAGCGCTTCGCTCGAAATTACGCAACGCGCCTTACGCTTGAAGGGCATCATTGAGCAGGTGCGTGAACAAGTACAAAACGTTGAATAAACCAGGCGAAACTTCGCCTCAAACAATCTATGCCTCTTATCACGCCTCGCAGGCGGTTTCTCATCACGGCGCCATTGGCGCTGCTTTTACCCGCAGGTTTGCTCACCTATCTTGGATTGCAAACCGTCGGATTGGTCGAGAACCGCCACATTGAAACGATCAACCAACAAGTCAGTACGATCGTACAAGGCGTACGCAACCGAACGCGCTATCGGCTTAACAATGAAATCATCAGCACCTTTCGTAGTGCGCTCGCCAACCACATGGTTGACCTTCTTCCAGACGAACCGGGCGATAGCCATGAAGACTTGATGGTGCGCGATCCGCTGCCCTTCGTCGATAATTTTTTCATCTTCAGCAAAGACGAGTCGCTGTATTTTTTTGAAAAAACGCCCTCCGATGACCCAATTGTCTCACATTGGAAACTCGCCACTCCCACACGCGAGTCATTTGTCACGCGCCTGACAAGCGCATTGGTAACGGCGGAAGAAAACGCCGATATTTATCAAATCACCCAACCAACCAACAAAGAATTCCGCCAATTAATTTTCCCCGACACCTATTACATCAGCGAAACATACTTCCTTGAGAACAACCAACGGCAGTTGGCGTTTTATGCGTTGCAGCGCGACAACTCCGCAGAAGACCCAACATTCGTCATGCCGGATTGGATGCAGGCGCTGGGATTCACTATTGATTTTGACTATCTGAACGAGCAGTTCTTCGACAGCACCATCAAACAAATGTATTCGGTCGAAGATGAACTTCGTTATCCCGTCCAAATTACCGACCGGCTCACGGGCAAGGTGGTTGCGGACATCTCGGAAATCGGCGACACCAATTTATTTCAGGCGAGCGCGATCTACCGCCCGCGCCCGTTCAGTGAAAACTTTTTTCCCTGGTATTTTATTTCCTTCTCAGAGACCACCGGTCGCGATATTATGCAAGTCGCCCGGAATGAAAAAACCATTTACTATTGCCTGATCGCCGCCGCCAATGTGTGCCTAGTCGCCGCCGTCTTCGGCGCATTGCGCAACATCGCCAAGGAGCTTGCGCTTTCTGACATGCGGTCAAATTTCGTCGCCCGCGTCTCTCATGAACTTCGCACCCCGCTCGGCCTGATTCGGCTGTTTGCGGAAACGATGGAACTCGACCGGATCAAAGATGAAGAAACAAAAAAAGAGTATCTCCACGCCATCACCAAAGAGAGCGAACGCTTGACTCATCTCATTAACAACATCCTGAATTTTTCACAGATCGAATCACAAAAAAAACAATACAACCTCACCCCGTGCTCAATTGAAGACATTATTTTTGAAACCGTAGACGCCATGCAATATCACTTTCAACGCCACGACATGAACGTCGATATGGATATTGAATCCGACGTGCCCGACGTAAATTGCGATCACGAAGCCATCGGGCAGGCGCTATACAACATCCTGTCAAACGCCGTCAAATATTCCGGCGACGGCATGTCGATTGACGTGCGGGCGTTTAAACAAAACAACCAGGTCGTAATCGAAGTCGCCGACCAAGGCATCGGTATCGCCAAAGACAACCAACGCAAAATTTTTCAGGAATTCTACCGCGTCAACGACCCGCGCGTACAAGAAACCGGCGGCAGCGGCTTGGGCCTGGCGGTGGTTCAACACATTGTTGAAGGCCATCAAGGCCGTCTAACCGTTGAAAGCAACCTCGACGAAGGCAGCACTTTCAGCATCCGTCTGCCAATTTCACGGCAACGTCCTCATGGTTAATTCACTTATGAACGCACAAACTCAAACCAACGCCGCCCCATCAAAATGGGGCCGTTGGCTGGACCGATTCGCCACGGGAATATTTTTGCTCCCGGTCATACTGGTCCCGTTGATCTTCAGCATAACAAGCACCAACTCCCTCATCATCAAAGAACCGCTCTTTCAAATTTCGACGGCGATGCTGATGGCGCTGTTCCCTCTTACGTATTGGGTGAGAGAAAATATCCCCGCCCGTTTTGTTTTGTTGCTGGGGCTTTTAGGCGCATACCTCTTGTTTTCCGCCTGGGTGATCGCCCCCCACCCCCGCGCCTGGATGGAGTTTATCCGTTGGCTGGGCTGTCTCTCGTTTGCATTGATCGCAGCAGCGGCCTGTATGAACTCCCAACGCCGCAACCTCTTTATCATCTTCACGGTTTTGACCTCGGCGCTGGTCAGCCTTTACGCCATCGCGCAAGCGTTTGAGATCGAGCCGTTTCTCGCCTGGGAAACCTTCGCGCCCGAAGGCAGCGACGTACGCCGCGTTTGTTCGTCATTATGCAACCCCGATTATCTCGCGGGATATGTTGTGGGCGTTCTTCCTCTCACCGCCGCTCTCGCGTTTTACCATCGCGGCGCCGTTCGAGCGCTATGCGCGCTGGTATCGCTCATGCACCTGTTCGCCTTGTTCTTCACCTACAGCCGGGGCGGGTGGGCGGCCGCTGTCGTAACCGCATGTCTATTCATCGCCATCATCTATTTCAGGCCCGCGCAAATCCGAAAAGACGCGTCGGGTTTCTCATGGAAATGGGCCGCCGCAAGCAGCATGGCCGCCCTCTTCATCATCGCAGCTGCGTCGATCTTTCTGCGGGATGAAATTAGCGGATGGGCGTACCGCTTTTCCAATCTGTCCAGCGACATGTCGATTCAAAGCCGCGCATATTATTACTTCGCCTGCATTCAGATGTGGCTCGACCGTCCGTTCACCGGGCACGGCATCGGCAGTTTCGCGTTGCAGTTCCATGAGTTTCGCCCCAAAGAACTCGCGCAACTAATGACCTTTCGCGTCTTTCACGTCGACCACGCGCACAACGAGTGGCTAGAAATTTTGGCGGAAACCGGGCTGGTCGGCTTCACCCTCTATGCAAGCCTGATCGCCTCCAGCCTCTGGTTTTGTTGGCGCGCATCGAAAACCGCTCCAGCATCTATTCGCGGCGCTCTCATCGGGCTTTGTCTCGGAGCGGTCGCCGTTCTCATTCATAATTTGTTTACGGTAACCCTGCGCTACACGCCCAGCGCCTTTTTATTGTGGTCGTTTCTCGGCGTCGCCGTCGCGACCGCAGCCACGCAAATTCCCAGCAAACCAGTGTCGGCAAACGGAAAACGCGCCGCCGCTGTATTGTTGTTGATTTTCGCGCCCGTTTTGTTTTATTACTCGATGAATTTTTATGTCGGCGACCGCCTGATTCAAGAAGGAAAAGCACGGCTGTATTCAAAGATACACTACGAACAAAGCCGCGAAACCAACCGCCTGGAAATGCAACGCGCTCTGGTGAGTTTACACAAAGGGATCGAACTCTCGCCCAGCCGGATCGAGTCGCACTCGTATATTGGCTTGTCCTATAACAAAGCCCTCGACTATGTTCAAGCGGACGAACTCTATCAAGAAGTCCAATCGATTCATCCTCATTTTACTTCGGTGTTGATGAACCTTTCCGTCAACCAATTGCAATGGGCCGAGTTCATTAACAACCCCGCCTATTTTCCCGAACGAGTCCCGCCTTACGCCCCGCTGATGGCAGACGGACTTCGGAAAGCAGTACAATGGGCGGAGATGGGCGCTCAAGACGACCCATTCGACCCGGTCTATCCTCACCTGTTAGCCCGCAGTTATTTTTATCTGGGAGAACTCGACCAAGCCGAAACGGCGTTTCAGCAAACCATTGAAAAATCAATGGCGCTTTCAGAAGATACCTATCGCAGCGAAATTTCGGACAGCCGGAACTTTCTCGAGCGAATTCAGCGCATACAGTCTCAACCCGAATCGCCCTAGCGAATCGCAATTTTCGTTCGCGCAAAAGTTGCACCTCATCTCATCCACAAAGAGATGATATGATAAGGCGTGTACGAACCATAATTCACGACAAGGGGTTAACGATGACGGCAACCATTCTCGACGGCAAAGCGCTGGCAAAAACCATCCGTGGTGAACTCAAAGGACAGGTTGATCAATTCAAACAAGAATTTGGCATACAACCCGGCCTGTCGGTTGTACTGGTCGGCGAGGACCCCGCATCGCAGGTGTATGTCCGCAACAAAGTCAAAGCCTGCCAGGAAGCCGGAATGAATTCCGTCCGTATCGACTTGCCCGTCGAAACCTCGCAAACCGATCTGCTGAACGTCATCGAAAAACTCAACGCTGACCCCACAATCCACGGCATCCTGGTCCAATTGCCGGTACCAGACCAGATTGACGACCGCGCCGTCACTCACGCCGTCGTTCCCCACAAAGACGTCGACGGATTTCACCCCATGAACGTGGGCCGCACCTGGATCGGCGAAGACTCGCTTGTCCCCTGTACTCCCCTGGGCGTGATTGAAATTCTGAAACGAAATAACATTGAAATCAAAGGAAAGAACGCCGTCATCATTGGCCGCAGCAACATCGTCGGTAAACCGATGGCCAACCTGTTGCTCCGCGAACACGCCACCGTCACCGTTTGCCATTCGCGTACGCATGACTTGCCCGCCGTCTGCCGCGAAGCGGACATTCTCATCGCCGCAACGGGCCGCACCCAAATGGTACGCAAAGATTGGATCAAACCCGGAGCCGCCGTGATTGACGTTGGAATCAGTTTCATTGAAGTAGACGGGAAATTCAAACAGGTCGGCGACGTCCACAAAGAAGAGGCGCTCGAAGTCGCGGGCGCGTTAAGCCCCTCGCCGGGCGGCCCCGGCCCGATGACCATCGCCATGCTGCTGGTCAATACGTTGAAGGCGGCGCGGCTGCAATTGACCTGAGCGGATTCAGCCAGACGTTTTGCCGGACAGTCGCCGAATTTGGTCGCGGATTTCCGCTGCGGTTTCGTAGTCTTCGCGGTCAACCGCTTCGCGCATTTTCTGCCGCAACTCGCGCACCGGGTCGGTTTCTAAATGTGGAAGTTCCTTCAATAGTTCTTTCAGAAAAATCAGCTCGCGGCTCCGCCGAACCATCTTGGGGCGGTTCGTTTCGATAAAGAACCTTTTGATGCGGTCGATGCCCTCTTTGACCCGCAGCGCCGCTTCCGCTGGTTCATTTTTTTCCAATGCGAGGTGGGCCGCCGCGCGCGTATACATCATAATCACGTAAGGGCGATACTGTTCGAGCGCTTTTCGGTCTTCTTCTGTCTCCGAATATTTTTTTACGAATTCAAACACATTCAGGTTTCGCTGCGTGTCGCGAATGACTGCGGTGTATTCCTGTAAATGAAACAAACTCAGATAGCGGTAATAGTATTGCAGGGCTTCGCTGGAAATCGCTTCACAATCATCGGGATCCAGAAAGAACCCTTTGTCGCTGCCAAACTGGCGGCGGTGCGTCTCTAACTGGTTTTGATAGTAATGAAAAATAGATTCAAATTCATTCGGACGCTTACCGTCCGGGCGCCCGTCGTAATTCATTTGCAGCAAACCCAAATCAAGTCGCATTTGAATTTTCGGTTTGCCGTCCCGTCCTTCGACCAACCGGACGGTTATTTCATCCGGGTCATAATTCCACCCATCCAACATGGGGGTAATATCCAACATTACACAACCTCAATATTTCATCAGTCTTTCTCAATCTATTCTACTTGCCCCTCATGGTGAAATACAATGGCAATTCTCTTTCGCCGAAGCGAAGAGAGATGCACCCAACAACATTTCATTTTTGGAACCAGAATCAATTTTGAAATCATATAGGCTTGGGTGCGTCTCTGTGAGCGCCTGTGCAAAAAGGGCGGCAAGCCCGCACCGAAGCGAAGAGAGATGTACCCAAGCCTATACTATAAGTAGAAATGTTTTGAACACGGAATACTCTCAACGCCCGCCCAGCGTGTCATTGACTGCATCGCCAAGAAGATTGATTCCCAACACGGTGATAAAAATCGCCATTCCAGGAAACCACGTCATATACGGCGCCTGCAACAAAAACTGCCGCCCGTCATAGAGCATACGGCCCCACTCCGGCGCGGGCGGCTCTGCGCCCAATCCCAAAAAACTGAGCGCCGCCGCTTCGAGAATTGCAGAAGCAAGATACAGCGTCGAAGTCACCATTAACGCAGGCAGGCAATTCGGCAACACATGCCGCAGGAGGATGCGCGGCGTACTGCATGACAACGAACGAGCCGCCGCTACGTAATCGCGACCAATTTCTGAGATTGCCGCGCCGCGCAAAACGCGGGCGATACGCGGCATGTATACAATGCCAATCGCGACCATCGCGTTGGTCAGATTCTGCCCCAAAATCGTCACAATCGCCAGCGCCAAAACTAAACTGGGAAACGCCAGAAACACGTCGATAAATCCAGAGACAAACAAATCCATGCGCTTGCCTCCCCAGACGGAAAGCAACGCCAGCGGCGTCCCGAGCGCCAACGCAATCCCGACCGCAATAAACCCAACGCTCAGCGTAATACGCGCGCCATGCGCCACCCGGCTAAAGATGTCGCGCCCAACGTCGTCGGTCCCCATGAGATGTTCAGCGGAAGGCGTTTGTTTGCTGTCTTCTAATTTTTGCTGGATGGGATCATAGATCGTTAGCAGCGGCGCCGACAATGCGACAAACGCAATGAACAAACAGATCACGCCGCCGATTACGCCGGAGGGTTTTCGGACAAAGCGTTTCCAAAACAAAACAGCGGGAGCGCTCATCAAAAATCCTTTTTAGTTTAGAAAATACGCGGCTGCCGTACCAACTTGCCCCACGACCATCATTAGATACATGTGTTTCCATGAGACGTGGTTGGCTTCGGTCGCGAGTTCATCCGGCTTGCGCACAATGAGATATGCAACATAGCCGCCCCACACCGATAAAAAAACCGACAGCGCCATCAATCCAATGCGCCATACTGCCAGCCAATCGAAGAACCCCGCCATAAATAAAAGCACAAACGGCAATACAAAAAACGGCGCGATCATATACGCCGACTGGCGTACGCCAAACCGGATCGGCAGCGTGATGCAACCGCCCTGGCGGTCGCCTTTGATATCAGCAAAATCTTTCGTCGTCGCCGCGCCGAAAATATACAGGCCGAATACCGCGCCGATGATCCACGGCTCGGCGTCATAGGCGCTGCGCACCGCCGTCCACCCCGCGACGACCAGCAGGCAGCCGCGTGGAATCGCAATCGTCAAATTCGCCAGCAGCCAGTGCCGTTTGGTGCGAAACGGCGGGCCGGAATAGGCATACGTCAAAAAAAGCGTAAACAAAACGATCACAAAAAATTGCATGCCCAGGCAATACGCCAGCAATGCAGACAGCGCATATAAAATCACGCAGGCGATCAAGGATGCGTTTGGAGAAATTCTCCCGGATGGAATCGGTCGCGTTGGTTTGTTTATGCGATCAATTTCGAGATCATAATATTGGTTGATAATATTTGACGCCGCGTTTAAACAGGCCGCCGCAAGCGCGCCAATCAAAATCACCGGCGCGACGACGCCCAGAGAAATCTCACCCTGACCGCTCCAACCCGCTAGCGCAAAACAGACAAACCCCATAAACGGCGCAAGCAAGGTAAACGGGCGGCACAGTTCCCAAAAATCAGCGATTGGATAACGATTGGATTGATTCATAGCATTGCAGTTTAGACAGGATTCGGCTTTCTTTGAATTGCCGCTGGTCTAATCATCATTTTTTTCGTATCAAATAGGAATAGATCGAGAATCACGACCGAATTCATACACATTATTTCTGAACCATAACGAATTAAAAGAAAAGAAAATATCCATATAAAATCACAACAAAAACAGGGAGAATTTCAATAATATTCTCCACAATACTAGACACGAAAACCCAAATTAAACTACCATTAATTATGAACAGAAATTAAATAGATTCGCATGACACGCTTCTACTGTTATCACCAAGATTTACCCATCCTAAAGGAGAAAATGTTCATGTTTAAAAAGTATTTGCTGCTACTCCCCCTTTTGTTTAGCGTCACTGTTAGCGCCCAGACGTTACTCGTCGATGACTTTGAATCTTACGTCGATGATATTGACGTCGAAGAAAACTGGGCCTTCTCACTCGCAGGCGGAGAAATGGGCCTGTTTCATTATCTCGAAACGTCCGACGCGCCTCAGGGATCAAACTATCTTTGGATTGACGCCGATCTGCTAGTGAAATGGTGGCATAACCGAATCAGAAAAACCTTCCCGAACGGCGCCATCAACGTTGCTGATTATAAAAATGTTGACCTGATGTTTCGCGGCGATGAGACGGCGGACCCAGTGAATTTAGTCTTTGTCGTATATTTATATGACAGCCGAAACCGGGGCATCAAATTCAGCATCCCGGGCATTACCAATCCCGAATGGAGAAAAGTCACCTTGTCGCTGGATTCATTCAGCGAAGAAGAATGGGATGACGGTTACGGCACAGCCGAACCTGATGCAGACCGCACAGATATCGTCGCCTTATCGTTGGTCGTGATTGGAGACCAGGACAACCAGGTTGGAAGTTTCGGCGTCGATAATATTCGCTTGACCAATGATCAGAGCGCTCTTTCCGTCACAGGTTCAATCACACAAGACGGTCAACCGGTCAACAATGTTAAAGTGTTGGCTTATGACCAAACATCAAAATATCAAGCAACAACAGACGCAAATGGAAATTATTCATTTGATAGTTTTGAGCAGGGCAAACAATACCGCTTGGTTCCCGTGGCGGCCGATTACGCATTTAGCCCGGCGGCGCAAACGGTCATTTCATTCGATGTAGCCTATGCACAAGACTTCTCCGCGATCGCCAGCCCCTACCAAAGCCTGGAAAACGCGGTGATTACCGACCCGTTTGACGAAGGCGGAGTCAACAGCAATATCGTCTATCGCGGCTCCCGCCAATGGCGCGACGGTGAAGCGGGCGATACGCGCCCCGTCATCAGCGTACATGATGATATTTACTTCACGGTCAATTTCCCTGAAAGCGAAGGCGTCGAAACCATGATGGGCCCCATTGAGCCGAACACCTTGGATGGCGCAACCAGCCCTGATTACGCCCTCGAAGTAGGCGGCTTCTATTCCTGGGACATGCTGGCATTTGGACAAGACGCTGACACGAATTACTTTGCTGAAGTCGACGCCTACTTAGAAATGCGTGACGATACGCCGGAGACGATGTTCGACCAAGTCTCGTTGGGAATCCATTGCAGCATTTTTAATCCCCACATTGTTTCGCTAGACGCCTTTGGCGACACCAACTCGAACGGCAGTTCCGGTGGATATGCGCTCACTTTCGAGTCGGATACAGGAAAAATTATCGCCCGCAAATATGCGCCAAACAACGCCAACACCTACGTGTTAAACCGCATCGCCGGGTATGCGCAAGATTTTGCTGAAACCACGATGACAGAAAGCGGTTGGCATCGACTGCGCGTTGAGTATCTTGATGGAACGATTACCTTTAGCGTCGACGGCAGCGTACTCGCCGAAGTGCAGGATTCGTCCTACCCATTCGGCCCGGCGGGATTACACTACCGCGCCGCGTATAATGATACGCTTGAAAACATGTCGTTGATGCACCATGCGCGCTTTGACAATCTCAAGGCAGGCCCCAGCGCCTCCAGCGTTTCAGACTGGATGCTCAACTAGCCTCGAGTAGAAATTCGTATGATTGATACGCCTCTCTTCCTACCGCAGGGAGAGGGGCGTTTTGTTTCATCCAAACACTCCAAACAAGCGTGTGGCGAAAATACCGCAAATGGGATGGATTTGCCGCAAAATCTCTTGACCCCGCAGGCTTCATCCATAGAATTCACCTAACAGCGGTATCAAAAAATTGGGAATGATTCGAGAAGACGGGGGACGTCCTCTAAGCGCAGCAGACAGACTCATGACCGCTGAGAAATTATCGAAAGCGCCGCCGGAGAATCGAAATGTCGATCCCGGCGGCGTTTTTTATTTACTCATCGCTTTGATTAAGGCCGGGTCAATCACATATTTTCCCGGTAGCGTATATTGCTTCTGGTTCGCTTCCCACCACTGGTTTAACAAATCCACTTTTTTAGCAATAGAATTTGAACCCCAATCCTGTTGCTTCTCTGCGGCGAATTCAGGCAAGGCAGAATCCGTCCATAACATCACGGCTTCGAACAAGTCGTAGTCGCCCTGATTGATTTTTTGAATGGCAAAAGGCAGCGCGGGAATCCCAAAGTCAAGCAAGCGTTGATAAGTCGTGCGATTGTAGGGACGCAGCCGTTCTTTCTCAGGCCCTTCCGGCATCTCTCTCCAGCGATTCATGGCCTTTTTATATTCAACGAGATACTTGTTGATGTCTACATTTTCTTTATCTCGTTGCTCCTCCGGCAATTCATGATGTCTCTTCAACGCCTCATTCATTCTGGCAAATTCATCGGCGTATTCTTTTTTCCAATCGAAGGTAAAAGGCTTTTTGAATTTTTCCTCTTTATCCAGCGCAATCCATTGTCCATACAGTTCATTAAAGCGGTCCTCAATTTCAAACCGTTCCGTCTCCCACCAATAAAGAAGATCATCGCTTCCAAGATAATGAATCGGCCCCTTGCTCACAAATTTCATATCCAGAATGTCTTCGATTCCCTGCATTATGCACAATCCACCGAGGTTGTTGTTCTTTTCAACTTTTCTCATTAAAACCGGAATCACTTTGATTCCCTTTTGAATGATTTCTTGAAAGCTAGGCTGCTTGTAATAATCATAAGAATTCGATGAAAACTTAACGGATTCACATTCCTCCCCCCATTGAGCATAAAGAATATCCACTTCATCCGCGAGAGATTTTTCTTCTTGAGAGAACACTGCTGTACAGAGAAAGAACGTAAATGCCAAAAGTGAAGAGAGTATCTGTATCGACCGCATGATGTTCACCTGCGCTTTTTTTGAAAATATATCACATTCTAAGTATAAATGTAAATATTTTTCCGTTTCATCCCTACCCTAAAATGAATATAAACTTGACCTCCCACAAGTTGTTCTTATGATAATTTGTAATCCGGGTTATCTTGAAACGGAAACACAATTCAATAAACGCCGCAGGGGCGTTTGGCATTTAGAAAGCATCGTTCATGCCGTTAATTCATACTGAAGCGGTGGTGTTACGCAGACGGCGGATGCGCGACTCAGACGCGATCATCACCCTGTTCGCCAAAGAATGCGGAAAGATCGCCGTCTCCGCTAAAAGCGTCATGAAAACCACCAGCCGCTCAGCAGGCGTCACCCAGTCGTTCAACCGCCTGCACGCCATCCTCTACGCCAAAAACCGCGATCAGGAAATCTGGACGCTGACTCAAGTCTCTCTTGTCGAATCGTACAACACGCTGCAAACCGATCTCAACAAAATGGCCTTCGCTTCCTGCCTGGCGGAATGGGTCGATTTTCTCAGCCACGACTTTGAATCGAATCTCGCAGTGTGGGACCTGGTCCTGCAAGCGTTCGCAAGATGGAACCAAAACGCGGCCAGCAAAGAAGACCTCATCTTTTATCAATGGCGCTTGTTGCGGTACGCCGGGCTGCACCCCAACCTGTCCGGCGCCGTCGAAGGCAAGACCCACATCTATAACGCCGCCGAGGGGCGCCTGACCGCGAGCGACTCCAAAATCGAAAACGGCGTCGTCATGCACGCAGGCTCAATTATGGCGCTAAACAACCTGGCGTCGTCGAAAGAACCGCCATCGCTGCGCCTCTCCCAACAACAACAAGTCGAAATCCAACGGTTAATACATTCCCATCTGGAATTTCATATCGGGCGCCGGTCGCGGTCATCGCTGTTTCTTGATAGACTATTGCGCGAGGGCGCCGAAAAACCACAGCCAGCGCCCTCTATGGAGAAAGAAGCACTATGAAGCGCATCCTCGTACTCGGCATCGGCCCCTTAGCGATCGAAAATTCGCAGACATTTCATTCCGGTGGAAACCGCGCCTGGCACCTGACCCAGCCGTTACTCGAAAAAGGCTTTGAAGTGGTCATGGTTTGTATGCGGGTGACCGACTCAGCCGGCGCCCCGCGCCCGGATGAAGAAATCATCACCCGCGACAACCTAACCTATTACAGTTGCCACGAAACCAAATGTTTCGCCAATGACGATTACCTGCGCCAAATCATCGAAAAACACCAGCCCGACGCCATCATCGGCGCCTGCGACTACCCCGCCTCACGCGCCTGCGCCGTCGCCGGAAACCTTCCGGTTTGGGCCGACATCCACGGCTACCCGATGGGCGAAGCCCAAGCCAAGGCGTATCACTACAACGAACCGGGTTATATTCATCATTTTTGGAACATCCACCGCCCCGCCCTGTTTCGCGGCGACCGTTTTTCGGTCACATCCGAGCGCCAACGAATGGCGTTGACTGGCGAACTGGGCGCGATGGGCCGTTTGAACCACAAAACTTTCGGAGAAGATTTAGCAACCACCATCCCCATCGCCTGGGACCCGAACACGCCCTACCAACATACGACGCGCAGTAAAGACGATCCCTTCACCGTCTTTTTCTGCGGAGGCTATAACCTATGGTGCGATGTTGAAACCCTCTACCGCACACTCGAAATTGCGATGCAGCAAGACCCCCGCATCCGCTTTCTAGGAACCGGAGGCCTGATTGAAGGGCACGATGAGAAGACCTATCCAAAATTTGAAGCAATGGTAAACGCGTCACAATTCAAAAACCGCTTCGACTTACGCGGATGGGTTCCACGCGAGAAATTAGAAACCTGCTATCAACAGGCCAATCTTGGCATCAATTGTGATTTAATCTGCAACGAAAGTTTAATCGGCGCACGCAACCGCATCACCGAATGGATGGCGCGCGGCGTTCCTATACTGACATCCCTGATGACGGAAATCAGCCAGATTTTGTTTTATAAAGGGGCCGCGCTGACCGTGCCGCCGGTTAACCCTGCGCTGATGGCCAGTGAGATCATCCTTGCGGCCAATCACCCCGAAAAACTGGCGAACCTCTCTCAGCAAGCCCGCAAAATATTCGAAGAAAGCTATACCTATCCCCGCACGGTCGGCGCACTCATTGAGTGGTGTAAGAACCCCGTCCGCAGCGGCGACGGCGAAGAGCCGCCGGTGATTTTAGACTACCGCCGCGAGCAACAAATCCAGGCCGACGCCGCCCGTGATACCAGCTGGCGCAGCAAGATAAAACGTAAGTTGGGCATGGGATAATAGAGACTTGATACAACAGCCTTGACCGTCATGCGGGGCAACGCCATACTTTTCTGCGCTGCATAAAACACGTCAAATTCGCCAACGTAGCTCAGACGGTAGAGCAACGGTTTCGTAAACCGTAGGTCAGGGGTTCGATCCCCCTCGTTGGCTTAAACTTACGACACGCTTCAACCCTCTACACACTTAATTAGCACGCAATTTCCGCCGCATTTCTTCTATTGAATAAAGTTGGTTAAAAACGCGCTGCAACATCGTTTAGCATACAGTATAATAAATCAAATAAGTTGACTTTTAACCAAGTTATCCGATACTATGTAGTTGGGAGTACCTAGAATAGTTTTGTTTGTGTTGAAAAGAGTCACGGCTATGGGTATTAAGTTAGAGAAGGAATTTGAGTTTTTTAAAGAAAATCAAAGGGTTTTAGTAGAAAAATACCCCAACAAAGTAATTGCTATCAAGAATTGTGTAGTAGTTGGTACATATGATAATGAACTTGACGCAATCACTAACCTTGATGGTATAGAAGAAGAAGGGACTTATATTCTTCAAAAATGCGAACCCGGAACAAGCGCGTATACAGCCTCATATTTCTCGAACGTTAATCATAACTGGTTATGAGCCCGTTAAATACCAATGCTCGCGCCTTCACTTTAGAGATTCACGATCCCAGGGTTATAGTTACTGAAGTATTAATTTCGAGAGCCTTCCCTAACGATAAGCCTCCTGCACCGGATCAAGTTCATTGTAAATACAACGCAATATGGGATACTGGAGCCACAAATACGGCTGTAACTCAGCGTGTTGTAGATGAATGTGGATTAACAACAATTGGTATGTGCGACGTCGGGACAGCGGGTGGAGTTCAGTCTACAACCTCTCATTTGATCAGCATGGCGTTACCGCACCGATTAGGGGTAAATGGCGTAAGAGTTAATCGTGTCGAATTAAAAGATGGTGTTGATGTCTTAATTGGGATGGACATCATTTCGCTGGGTGATTTTTCGATCACAAGGAGCCCATCAGGATTAATGCAGGTTTCATTTATGATGCCGCACGGTGATCCCATAGATTTTGTTCGCCAACTCGACTCTATTAATCCGGGTCATGTATCCAGAGTTGAGAATGGAGATTTATTTGCAAAGGGGACTCCAGTGAACCTTGGTACCAGGGTGGGTAGAAATGATTTGTGCCCATGCGGTAGCGGAAAGAAGTACAAAAAATGCTGTGGAACCAGAAGCCATAAAGGATAATTTGAAAAGTGAAGTTAATTTCAATTTTCTATTGCAAACGATTGCAATCCTGATTCGTAAGACTTGCGACCCTTGAATCCACGAGAAAAATACATGAATGCACCCGCCGCTTGCTCTCAGCGTATTTGTATCTACTTACTCACGGTCATTTTCTGCGCTCAAGTCTGTATCGCAGAAGAAGCCGCTGCGAAGCCCTCTTTCTACGACGAAAGCGGCAACGCCCAAGAGCTCATCGACCAGGCCTGCGCCCGCGCCCAACGCGACGGCAAGCGCGTCTTGTTGCAATACGGCGGCAACTGGTGCACCTGGTGCGTCTACCTGCATCACTTGTATGAGTCAGACCCTGAAATCAACAAAACGCTGCATTCGGAATACGAGATCGTGTATGTGGACGTGCGCTCCAATCGCGGCATCGAAAAGCAATTCGGCGCCGAGATTCAAGGCGTCCCCTTCTTAACCGTAATCGAACCGGACGGCAGCGTAGTGACGCATCAATCCACCGTCCCATTAGAAAAGGGGCGCGGTCACGATCCTAAATTAGTCCTGGCATTTCTCAATCAATGGAAACCCGCGCCGCGAGACGCAGTCGAAGAATATGAACGCGCACAGGAAACAGCGCATAAAGCCAACAACCCATTATGGACATATTATGTTGACGCCCCTACGTTTGAGTCAAATCACCTTGATGACTTTGTCGCCGACAAGAGCGCGGTGGCAATTCTTGAAAAACATTTTGTGATTTTAAAAATTGACGAAATCAGAATGCAAAACGTAGATGCGCTGAAGCAAAAATTAAAAATCACATCCCAGCAGCGCCCTTGGAACCGCATTCAAAACGGTGAAACCATATTGATGTTTCAATTCTTACCGCATAACCGATACGAAAACGCCGTTCAACGCAATTGGAAATCGATCAATGCAGCGCTTCAAAAATACTCGCCGCAGATGAGTGAAGCCGAACTTGTTACTCTACGGGATGTCTTCTTCAAAAAATCAATCAAAGAATAAATCATCAGCGGTGACAGAGAATTTCTCTCGCCGCTTTCTTTTTCATCCCTGCCGCACCCGAACGAAAAACACTCGCTATATTGCATTAATTTTCTTTTCCGGTTTACAAACATCTCTTTATCAGGCATATTTTCATATTGTCTATACATTTTTTTTCTAAAGGGAGAAACAATGAAACTCAAATATGGAATTTTATTCGCTATTGTAGCACTCGTTTCATACACATCATTCGCTCAAGTTGGCATCTTCGATACCAGCGAAGATATCGGCGATGCTGATGCTGTGCTTGGGCTGGCTGAGTTTGATAATGGCGTCTATTCGCTTGACGCCCTAACCAGCGAAATGAATGAAATTGCCCCCGATAATTTTCACTTTGCCTATAGTGAACTCTCTGGCAGTTTTTCCATTCAAGCCGACCCCGACGTCATTGGCGGTAGAGGCGGCGTCATGGTCCGTAACGGAAATGGCGACAGCGATGCGCACGCATCACTCTTGATGACCAACGATTTTAATATTTGGCCTCATATCCGCACGATTGACGGCGGCGGTTCGACATTTGACGGCGACCTTGAAGACGATACCACAGTGACAGTCCGTCTACTTCGAGCGGGCGACAGTGTTCACTTTTACCGGGTGAACTCTGACGGCAGCGAAGAGTTAATTCAAAGCGAAGTCATCCAGTTCACTAAAGACTCTGTGCTGGCTGGTTTAGCGGTTAGCGACAATGGCGCGCTCGCAGATTTCTCGAATGTTTCAATTGATGAACTGCCGTTAGACGTACACCGCACATTTCCGACATCTGATTACGCACCTGGCATGAGCATGACCGGCGTTTCGGTCAAAGCCAGTGTCCGCGCCGGTTCAACAGCGGACGGAACGGTCCAGGAAATCGCTCCCGTCGGTTCCATTGTAAGCAATGTTCAAGCCTCCGCCGGTGAAGTCGCGACTGAAGATAATGTAATGACATGGACATTATCCGGCCTGTCAGGCGACGCGACTCTTACCTATGACATCGTATTTCCAAACCGCTCCGTTGTGGCGTTTCCTGGAACCTTTATTGGTACGGGCATCCCCGTTGATAGTTTCATCGGCGGCGTATCGGTATTGCCGGCAGGCACACCGCAGTTTGGCGGCGTAACAGATCCAATCGACGTCAATCCATTTTTCACAACCGTCTTACAACTTGAAGATGGTACGCCAGGAACTTTATCAGGCGGTGAATTAGGGGAAGCCGATCCTGGTGGATTTGGCTTAGGCGTAGACCCGCGCACATCTGGTATTACCGTAATTGACACTGACGGCACCGTCAATCATGTCGTTTCGCTGCCAATTAATATTCAACAAGCAGGAACGTATTATTTATTTGGACTCGTTCGCGGCGAAGACGGTAACAGCGATTCGTGGCACTTTGAAATGGATGCGCTTCCAAGCGGCGCCGACGACAGCCGATGGAACATAACAAACAGCAAAACCTGGGGCGCCGACTGGGTTGAGCAAGAAGACCCCAACAATGATCCTCGCCCGTTCGAACTCACGGCTGGAATGCATACCATTTATCTGGCGAACCGGGAAGACGGCGCCAGCATTGACTGGTTAACAGTCACGACGAATCCGAATATTGATATCGCGAATTTCGACGCCTTTACCCGCATCTCTCAAATTTCCGGCAGAAGTATCGCCGATGGATTTCTCGCGCGTGGCGAAAACGAAACCACTGTCGAAATTTCAATCATATACCGCGACTTCACATCTTCAGTTGTGATTACAGAAACGCCTCCCACTGGATTCACAGCGTCTAACATAAATGCCAACGGCGGCGCAGCAACTTTAAATGCAGATGGAAGCATCTCTTGGGATATTTCAGGAGTGACATCACAAGAATTAACTTTGTCTTACACTCTCACGGCTCCTTCCAATGAAGGAAACACATTCAAGACCGCAATCATCACGGGCACACTAAACATTGAAGGCGAAGAACCCATCGAACTGAGCGGAAACGATTCAATCGTACTAGAAGGCAACGCGGTTGCTTCATCGGGTAAGACGGTCTATCACATGATTAACGTCGAGGCCGAAGAATTAGCCGACCTGATCATGGATTCACACTTAAGAAACCAATTTGGCTTAGAGATAATTCAAATTGATGACGGCGACACGCCCGGGTTTGAACGTCCAGCAGATTTATCCGGCGTCGACATGGCCATCGTGAGCGGCTCAGTCGGATCAGGAAACATTGGCGGGATGAACTACCATGTTAATGCGCCGGAACCTCTCATAACGTACGAGAGTTTCTTGTATGACGATTTTTCATTCTCCCCCGTCTTTGATTTTACGACGAGTACAGATTTAGAAATCATCGACAATGGCCACCCCATCACAGAGGGGCTTGATTTAGGTCTCTTAACAGTATTTCGCGAAGAAGGCGGCATCGCCTGGTCGAACCCGCCTGAAGGCGTTCGCATTCTCGCCACTCCTCCGGGCGAACCCAATAACGCTGCGGTATGGGTCATTGAGGCGGGCAGCACGGTAGACGGCAACACCATCCCGGGAATTCGCTTGGGACTGTGGAGCGGTACGTTTACAAATATGAGCAACCAGGGCATCGACTTGATGAACCGCATCATTGCGTATTCGTTGGGTGAAGACGCCCCTGAACCGCCCACTGCGATCAATGACTATATGCTCTATTGATGCTTACATAATTCGTAGCCTGTATACAAACGGGGCCGCATAACGCGGCCCCGTTTGTTATCTCACATTTTCAAGACACTATCAAAACTTAGTGTAAATCCCAGTTATCGACGACGGAGCCTACTTTTTGCCGAAGTACAATACTTCGATTTCCTTCATCATCACGCTCGATCCATACAACTGAGATTTGCCCAAAACCACTTGCCATCGGCTGAACGCCAATCGTCGGCGTACGGGCGTCATCAAAGTCGCCGCTCAGGTATATACGTTCAGAAACTTCAAATGTATTCGGATCAACAACGGCAAACACCACCTGAAAGATGCCGCCGAGGTCTTCCTGCCAAACCGCGTACAACTGATCGCCTGCATTGACGACGCTCAGTTGCGACGCGCTCAGCGAACCGTCGTCAATCATTGCAGCGTCTGACCATGCGCCTGATGTTGAACGCTTCATCAAATACACATGACTCAGGCCGTCTACCCGCTGAGAAAACGCCAGGAAAATTTCGCCCTGTTCATTGGCAATGATACGCGGCGGGTCAAAAAATGTGGACGCGTCTTCGGTGATGGCTTCGACTTCTCCCAGCGACCCATCGGCATTCACCATACGGCCCTGCAAGCGAAGATAACTCTGAAAATTATCTTGAACGCCCCATACAACATAGGCGCCGTCAAGCATCCCCGCAACATCAGGCATCCAATGTGAAGTCAAATCGCCTCCCAAGTCTTCACCCGTAATACGGAAAGGCTCGATTCCCCCAACGTCGCTGAATTCTCCGTTGCTGTTTGAACGGACATAGATATTCGAATTGTTGCCATCTAACGAAAAATCATACCACGCAGCATAGGTTATTGCGTTTGGAGAAATCGAAATCGTCGGCGTATATCCATTGTCACCGGAATGCCCTGCACTGGTATTGCTGATGCGTACATCCGAATCGGAAAATGATCCATCCAAAGGCATCCGGTCAAGATAAATTTCGATGTTGTCTATGAAGTTTCCCGCTGCGGTTGCATTTCGGTAGTCCTGCCAAATCACTGTAACATCGCCGCCTGGAGCCACAACCATGAAAGGATGTTTTCCACCGAATGTCTCGTTATCAACGCGAACTGGCGTCTCAATTTGTTCTTGCAAAAATGAGACATACATAATTTGGTCGCCGGGCATATCACCATCAGGAAGCGAGTATGTAAGATGCACTCGTCCCTGTTGATCAACGCCCAATGCGCCGCGTGGATTACGTGCAAATTCCAACGCTTTTGTGGATTCAACCAGAGTAAGAGGCGTATCAAACTCAACCGCCGTCACAGTCAAACTAAAAAGCGATATCGTAGAAAATGCGATTAGGCTGCTTATATATTTCATCGAATTCGTTCCTATCGTAACAACGACCAGCCAGCGACCGATGATTGTGAATTGAACACTTCTTCATGAGTAATCGGCTGCGGGCTGTCGCCCCATTGACCGAACAGCCAACCTTGAACCTGCCCGCCGTAGACGAGGCGATCTCCGACGCCGACCGCTGATGAAACCCACTCATCGTTCGCGTTCAGATCATGCAACGCCCACGTCGGATCGCTTGCGGAAAAGTCGCCGAAGCAATTGTCGGACGGATGCCCTTCTCCATCAATCGCGCAAACCGCAGAGCCAAATGAGTAATGCGCCGCGACTAAGTCCAACCCGCTTTGCTGCAAGAGTTGAAAGCCGGTCAGCGTCTCGCCGTAGAAGTCCACCACGCGAACTGTACGCGAACCATCAAGGTGATTGATGACGAGGCCCGCCTGGTTTTCGTATTCACATAACGCCTCGAACGACGACTCCGGCAGTTCCACTTCGCCCCAGGCGCCAAAAGCGAACCCAAAGATCGAGCCGTCTTGCGCCGTCGCGCTTGAAATGCCCACCGGAGCCGAAACCCAAGCGCCGTCTTCACTCACGAAGAAGTTCCAGAACCATCCATCAGGATGCGCGTCGCAATTCGCCGCGCCGTCGTCATGCAGATAACAAACGTATGATCCAAATTCGGAACTCTGCGTGGCTAACTGAAATCCCGAACGCTCCAACAGGTCTTCCACCGTGAGGAACGCGTCTTCAAACTCAACGCAACGCGAGATCGTTTCACCGGTGGAATTTTGAATCAGAATTCCGGCGCGGTTCTGCGCCCAGCTATTTACTGCGGCGAACAACAAAATGCTCAATGCCAATACTGATACGACTTTCATTTGATTCCCTTTCTTTTTGCCGCAGGAAACAAAAGTGAGGTTCAAGCGGAAATCGCGCAGGCAGGACGCAAAAACGCCCGGCCTCTTCTCAGAAACCGGGCGTGCGCGATTAAATTCCGCGTGCCACTCTCTCTGTCCCCGAAGAGGTGACATCGCCTATCGGGCCGGTCTCCTGGCTTCCGAAGATGTCGCGCTTCGCCTTCTCATCCGAACGCCGGACAATGGCAATTGAAGCGCTCTGCTTCGGTTACAGTGGCGGGACCGCGCCGGACTTTCACCGGCTTCCCGTTTCAGCCGCGACATGCGGCCACCCAATAGGGAGATGATGGAGGTACCTTATCAGAAGCCAGTTTGATTACAAGCCCCGAAATAAAAAAAGGTTCATCCGGTAAGTGAGTACCTACATTGATGGATGGTCATGTTTTTGATTATGAAAACGTATCCCGGCGTATCAATAATTGACAAACCAATTCAGGCATGGGTGCGACTCGGGGAGCGCCTGTGCATAAGGGCCTGAAAGCCCGCACTGAAGCGAGCAGAGGTGTACCCATGCCACATGCAGCGAAATTTCAATCAATGTATAAAAAAGCATCCAATTAACGGAAGAACCTAAAAAAAGGCCGAAGGAAAAATCCCTCAGCCTTTTGAACACTCGTTTTGTTAAACCGTGTTTAGCAACCGCCGCTATATTGCTTAATCGAACCAGGCAACAACCCGACCGAGAAGCAGCCGCGTTGAAATTCACCGCCAATTCGCCAGCTGTCGCCATTGGAGAGCAAGCCGTTGGAGACATCAAACGGACGAATATGAACGCCGAATGGAAACGAGTCGTGTGCGCCAATATCGTCATCTGAATCAGGGCCGAGTCCGTTCAAACTCCAAGCCTGAACGCACTGAGGCGAATCGGGACAACCATTATCAGCGCCGGTGCCCATTTCATAATCAGGCCGACCGTTGCTTGCATACGCATTGGTGTCGCCGAAACCCAATGTCGCAGCGAGGTCTCTGTTGGCAAACACTTGTTGGGGTACGCTTGATAAATAAGAAATTGGCGACGTCAAACTGAAGAGACCATGCTCATGGCCGCCTGCATAATTATCCAAATCATGGTCGTTTGGGTACGAATTATTATCCATCCGGTACATTTCGAGCGCATCAGAAATGGTTTTCATTTGCGATGTTTCACGGGCGAGTTTGGCGCGCAACTGCGCGTTCAAAAAGTTGGGCACCGCAATCGCAGCCAAAATTCCAATAATCGCGACAACAATTAATAACTCAATCAATGTAAAAGCGTTCTTTGTGCGGCGCATCTATTTCACCTCAAGCAGGTTTTATGTTTTCTTCTGGTGAGCGTCGTCAAGGATGAGGGTTCTGTTGAAGATATTTAATTATAGTTCTTTACAAATATCCGTACAGTCATTTTGTTTCATCCAGAAGAAAAATATTTTCATTGAATGAAAGACAAAAGGGGATGAGTAATGACTACTCATCCCCTCGATTATCAAACCATCAACTCAATTGACGAGACCAAATTAGAACAGTTCCCAATTCGGGACTGACGTTGATGTATCCGCAGTAACGCGAACATTATCAATCGCCCAGAAACCTTCCATGTCATCATTGCCATTGGGGAAGTCAGGCGCGGCTTCGTCTGTTGGGTCAGATGCCGATGCAAAGAAACGGAAGACAACATTGCTGCTGCCCGCCGCTTGAGGAACTTCCAGATAGTGGTGATCGAAGAACGGCGCTTCACCATAGTTCATGAGGGCGCCCAGATAATCGAAAATATCTTCAAAATCGCCGCCGTCAACGCTAACTTGCACTTTGTATGACTTTGCGCCAGTAGTGCCAGCCAAAAATTCAGAGTCAAAATCGATGTAAGCTGCAACTGCGTTGCTCAAGTCGAGTGACGGAGTATCTAAAGCAGCAGTTTCAGGTTCGGAACCATCAGGCGTTCCAAACGGTCCTTCTTGATACAGAGCGTAACCCTGGCCCGCTAACATGAGCAACCAACCACCGTCGGTCATGCCCTTGGGGTTGAAATCGGCGTCCGGGGTTTCCAAATCGATGACAACGTCAAACGATTCGGCTTGTTTCAACAGGTCAATAAAGACAGGTACGCCATTGATCAGTTTGAAGGGTTCGCCTGGCAATTCAGGGTCTTCGATCCCTTTTGTATCCCATACGATGGGAGGAATGCCGTAGTAATCGTTCAATGGATCAGCCGAAACGGTATTCAGGTTTTCGTTGTTCCATGCGGCTGGAATTCCGCCTTCGAAATCTTCAGTCAGAATTTCAACGGAACCTGTCGGAGGAGGCGTGTTATCGATAACAACATTATCAACTGCATACCACCATGCGTCCGCTGTTTCATGCCAACCAAGGCGAATACGAACATCCGCCTGATTTTCAACGGAAGCAGGCAATGGAACATGCCAACGACCGTGAATCCCCGCAAAGGTTTTCAACGAAGCGGGATTGTTCGGGTCCGGCCCAATGCTAGGCCAGCCGTCAATCAATGCCGAACCCGTCGGGTTGCCATTCACATCGGTTGGGGTGTTGAACGCATCGATTACGCGTTCAGGTTCAACGGCGATCCAGGCGTGTTGCCAGGTTGCGCCCCCGTCGGTTGACACATCAAGAAAAGCAAACGCTTCACCATTGTTGTTGATGTCGATCGCCGCGTCCGCATGGAACCAGACAGTGCCGCTGCCGCCGACTGTGCTGAAACTGGGCGAAAGCGCGGAGACTTGAGCGCCCGAGCCAATATCATCAGAGCCGCCAGCTTTGTCTGAGTCAGAGAACAAGAACGGGCTATTGGTCGGCAGACCATTCGCCATGGGCGGATACTCGACGCCGGTGTCTGCACTCGGTGCAGGACCAGCAGGCCAGATGTCTGCGGTCGGTTCTGCGACGCCAAAATCAACGCCTGTTTCTGTAACAAACTCGTTGCTTGTGAATTCCCAACCACGTGATTCAGCGCCAGCCGTACCGCCCGTGTTAAAATCTTCTTCTACAAAGACCTGGGCCTGGCTGGTGTTAACCATAGCGCACAACGCAAAAGCTGTTGCAGCGACCGTAGTAAAACGAAAAACTTTACGCATACTGACCTCCAAAACCTATTATTTTTTTGATGTATTAGCAAAGATGATGACGCAATATTTTTGAATCATGAAAACAATATAGGAAAAACAATAAAAATGAATACATAAAAATCAGATTAACGAAGAACTAACAACCTATATAACAAAACATTTACTCTGAATAACTCATCTAGTTTTATATAAGAAAAATAATCCCCTTGCTCTTTCGCAACAAAAAAACATACATAACAATGCCTTTTTCTAAAAAAAGGCAAATTACTTCTAATAATTGTGAATCAACAAAGATGAAAAAAACGAGGTGTATAAGTAACGGCTACTTAGTAAAACCACTCTAACGGAATCCTAACAAACTACAAAAATAAATGTTTATAAAATGTCGTTTATGCAATCAACTTATCGACAACATTGCCAAATACATCCGTCAATCGGAAGTCGCGGCCCTGAAAACGATAAGTCAATTTTTTATGTTCTAAGCCCATGAGCCGTAGGATCGTCGCATGTAAGTCATGCACATGCACCGGGTCTTCCACGACGTGATATCCCAAATCATCGGTCTTGCCGACGGTGGTTCCCGCGTTCACGCCGCCGCCCGCCATCCACATAGTAAACGCGTGAGGGTGATGATCGCGTCCAAAAAACGTCGAGCCGTTACGCGCCTCATTCATTGGAGTGCGACCAAATTCGCCGCCCCATACGATCAGCGTTTCATCTAGCAGGCCGCGTTGTTTCAGGTCTTTGATGAGCGCCGCAATCGGTTGGTCGGTTTCTTTGCAGCGTTGCGGAAGCGAGTGCATGATGTCGTCGCCCTCGCCGGTGCCGTGCGAATCCCACCCCCAATGATGCAGTTGCACCATGCGCACGCCGCGCTCAACCAGTCGCCGCGCGAGCAAACAGTTGTTCGCAAACGACGCCTTGCCGGGGTTCGTGCCGTACATCTCATGGATGGCTTGCGGTTCCTGCGAAACGTCCATCAGTTCGGGAACGCTGCTTTGCATCCGGTACGCCATTTCATATTGTCCCATGCGAGTGAGAATTTCCGGGTCGCCCATTTCTTCAAACGACAGGCGGTTGATATCATTGATGGCTTCGATGGATTCTTCACGAACATTGTGGGGAACGCCGTCGGGGTTCGAGACGAACAACACCGGATCGCCTTGCGAGCGGAACTCGACGCCCTGATAAATCGTTGGCAAAAACCCGCTGCTCCAACATGACTTGCCCCCGTCAGGCTGCTTGACCGAAGTCAGTACGACATAGCCGGGCAGGTCGCTGTTTTCCGTACCCAATCCATACGTCAACCAGGAACCCATGCTGGGCCGGTTTGGTTGAAACCATCCATTCAACATAAACAATTGAGCGGGCGCATGATTAAACTGGTCGGTGTGCATCGAACGGACGACCGCAATGTCGTCGGCGATTTCTGCGAGGTGCGGCATCAGTTCCGAGATGACGACGCCCGACTGACCGCGCTGTTTAAACTCATACGGCGATCCCAATAATTTTGGCGTCCCGCGAATAAACGCAAACTGGTCGCCTTTCAAAAACTCGTCAGGACACGGTTCGCCATTATATTTGTTGAGCGTCGGTTTGGGGTCGAACAAGTCCAATTGCGACGGCGCGCCCGCCATGTGTAAAAAGATAACGCGCTTCGCCTTAGCGGGAAAATGAGGCGCGCGCGCAGCCAATGGGTTTGCGGGCGCCTGCGGCGCTGCGTAGCCGGAGCCTTGCAGCAAAGACGTAAGCGCAAGCGCACCCAAACCAAGGCCTGATTCTTTCAAAAAATAACGCCGCGTCGTCTCTTCAACGTCGCGAACGGTTTGCAACGGCGCCTCGCGTGCTTTGTTTTTCATTGCGGCGACATCCTCAATCAAGTTTTATTCAGGGTCTCATCTAAATTTAAAATTACATTGGCGGTCATAGTCCACGCCGCTAGCGCCGCAGCGTTTTCTTTGCTTTCAACGCCAATCACTTGCTGCGCTTTATCCGGGTGTTCACCATAAAAAACAAGCATGGATTGGTAATACTCCATCAGCCGCTTGGATTCCATCCGGTTGGGTTTTCGCACAACGCAACGCCGAAAGCCGTATTCGATTCCCAATTCGGTTTGGTCTTGCCCAGCCTTCATCATCAACCGCGCCAGCGACTGCGCGGCTTCAAAATAGGCGGGGTCATTCAACGTCACCAACGCTTGCAACGGCGTGTTGGTGCGAATGCGGCGCGTACAGGAAATCTCGCGGCTGGTTGCGTCAAAGGTTACAATCGCAGGATAGGGCGCGGTGCGCTGCCAGTGCGTATAAACGCCGCGACGGTATTGATCGCCGTTCGCGCTGGTTTTCCATTTGACATTGCTGTAGGGCATTTGCCAAATGCCTTCGGGTTGAAAGGGAAACACGCTCGGCCCGCCCATTTTTTCGTTTAACAATCCACTCGCCGCTAACGCTTGATCGCGAATCAGTTCCGCAGGCAAACGAAAACGCGGGCCTCGCGCAAGCAAGCGGTTGTCGGGGTCTTGTTCCCAAAGTTCCGGCGACATTTTCGATTCTTGGCGGTACGCGGCGGACGTTACGATTCCATACAATAACGATTTCATGCTCCAGCCTTGCTGCATGAAACGCACTGCCAAATAATCGAGCAAGGGCTGGTTGACTGGAGCTTCGCCGCGTGAACCAAAATCATCCAGGGTTTTTACGATTCCATAACCAAAAATCTGCCCCCAGACCCGGTTCACAAAAACGCGGGCGGTCAGTGGATTGCGCTCGCTGACCAACCAACGCGCAAGCCCCAAGCGGTTGCGCAAAGCGTCCGGCGGCAGCGGCGGCAACACGCGGGGAACGTCCGGCGAAACCTCTTCACCGGGCGAGAGATAACTGCCTTTATTCAAAATATGCGTCGTTCGCGGTTGCTCCATCTCTTGCATGACCATCGTGGTCGCAATTTGCTTGGGCAGTTTCTCCGCCAACCGGGCGCGTTTGTTTCTTGCGACGTCAAGCGAGGGCGCAATCGAAAGCCAGTGGCTGGTCAGCCGTTTCATCGCTTTCGCGTCCCGTTCGCTCATCGGCGTTTTTATAATCGCCGCGACATCCGCCGGCGGTTGTTTTTCTTTTGCGGGAACTAACGCCATCCAGGAAACCTGATCGAAGCGCACTTGCTGGTCCCACTGCATCATGCCGCGTTCCAGTTCGGGCGTTATTGTAGATAGCGTTTTGTCGAGTGCGGCAATCTGTGGGTTCAACTCATTCATCAAGCGCCGTTCTTCGTCAGAAAAAAGCGACACCGTCGGGCCGTCTGCTTGCGCTTCAAAGCTTTGAATCTGGCGAATCTCCGGCGCATGGTTATTGAAGAACGCCATGAAGCGATAGTAGTCCTCTTGCGAGTAAGGGTCGTATTTGTGGTTGTGGC
This sequence comes from Candidatus Hinthialibacter antarcticus, assembly GCA_030765645.1. NCBI lineage: Bacteria > Candidatus Hinthialibacterota > Candidatus Hinthialibacteria > Candidatus Hinthialibacterales > Candidatus Hinthialibacteraceae > Candidatus Hinthialibacter > Candidatus Hinthialibacter antarcticus. The sequence goes on from JAVCCE010000011.1 coordinate 34,981, forward strand.
ATTGCGCACAGGCCAGCGTGCTCCCCAACCAAACAGAGGCAGTCGTATTGGTGCGGTCAATGACGGCTTCAACGCGGTACTGTTCCTGATTGACGCCGCCCTCTTCGTTAATCATTGTGTTGCGGTTAAACCCGGTCGCGATTTTTTGATTGCGGTTTGCGCCGGGCAACAAGTCGCCGGCGATTTGCTCAATGGAGAATTGATCATAAGGCATATCATCATTGAAGGCTTCAATCACCCAATCGCGATAGGCCCAAATCTCGCGCGCCCGGTCTTTTTCAAAACCGTGCGAGTCCGCATAACGAGCCAGATCAAGCCAATGCGACGCCCAACGCTCACCATAATGCGGCGACGCCAGCAGTTCATTCACAACCTTTTCATACGCATTGCTGGAACTGTCGGCGAGAAACGCGTCAACTTCAGCGGGTTTCGGCGGCAGTCCGGTCAGGTCCATATAGACGCGACGGATCAGGGTTTCTTTCGAGGCTTCCGGCGACGGCGCCAAGCCTTCATCTTCCAGGCGTTTCAAAACAAAGCGATCAAGCGGAGTGCTCGCCCACTTCGGGTTTGAGGTCAATGGAGGCAGCGGCAAAATGGGGCGCTGATACGCCCAATGTTTTTTTACCACGGCTTGCTTTACGCCCACCTCATCCGGCCAAACGGCGCCCTGCTCCACCCACGCCGTGATCGCAGCGATTTCCTCCGGGCTAAGCGGGTCAGCGCCCATCGGCATCTGCGGCCCCTGCGAATCGCCCGCAATTCGAGCAACCAGCAGGCTCTCGTCCGGCTTCCCCGGTTGGATAATCGCGCCGCTCCAACCGCCTTTCATCGCTGCGGCTTTCGCATCCAAGCGCAGGTTGGCCAGCTGTTGTTTCTCACCGTGGCAATCCAGACAAGCGCGTTCAAAAATCGGGAAAACCGACTCGGTGAAATCGAGAGGCGGAGAAGACGCCGTATCATCTGCCGCAAACGCCGCCAAACATGCGGTCCCGATAAAGAGGAAAACTATAGTGGAACTATAAAAAAATCGTCTAACCTTAATATCAACCATGTCCTTCATCATATTTTATGGTGAACCGTAAGAAACAGGATATAAAAAATCATTATCAAGACTGTCAACAAAAAAGTCAACACAATTTCATCTTAAGGTATGCAATTAATCAGATTACTTTCCGGTTAACTGATGCTTTCATTAACATTTTTTTTCGTCCGCGCATTTACCCACAAGCGTAAAAAAACAAGACATGAACCATCGTCTGGTTGTTGAACCGGGAAATCGACTCACAACCTAAACTAAGGTGTTAACGCGATAAACGAAACTACTCACAAGTAATTAAATTACACCAAATGTTATATAAAAATTAACAAAATGGTACAAAACGTATATCATTTTCTATAAAACAGTGGTATAATCGTTTGTAATATTTCTTTGCGTTTTTTTGCTTTTGTTGAGAGTTTTCGATGGAAGGACAACTGGTATGAGCGTAGCGTTACGTAATAAAGGAGCAAAGAAGCACTTTCGATGTGTTGTTTGCGGTTCGGGTTTCAGTTCGGAATATGATGACTTGCTAAAAGCCTACCCGGTCTATCATTCACCAGATGAAAAAGCCCCTGACTGTGAGCATAATTTTTTTAGCAGCCTGCTGAGGCTGTATTTGTTTATCCACAAAAATAGCCAGAGCGTAACCTCGAATACATTAGTTAACGATGCAAAATGGGTGGAGCCAGTTCAATATCGCAAAGAACTGATTGGTTGGTGCATTAACGTCGGCTATTTCACCATGGACGATTTCAATCGTCTAATGGTACCAACAGAAATATCCGCGACTTGTGAGAATTTGTTCTGCGATGAGATATTAAGCGACCCCGAAAAAAGACGAGAAGCGGTCGAAATGTTAATTGCCGCCTTAGAATTTTTGAAGAAGAAAGTCCTACTACAACAACGGGACGAGATAAATCTTCAAGACGCTGAAGAACCGACGAAAAAACCAGTAATGATGGAGCCGCAAAAAAGGCCCGGCGAAAACAAACAAGCCGCTCGAGGAATGTTTACCGCCGACTCTCTCACAAACCGCTTAGGCGGGCGATCCTCCAATTTAAGAGTCGCAAAAGCCAGATAATTATCCATCGCTCCAGATTTGACCATAACGCCCTCTCTTGATTGAGCGGGCGTTTTTTATTTTGCGAGAATAAATGCCCCGCTTCAGCGAATTCAATTTGAATCAATCCAAATCCGTGCAACAGCGAGAAACGAGGCGGAGGGTAATTATTTTTCCGCCTCATCGCTTTCTGGCTGACTATAGTTTTCATAGTTCTCAGGAAGGCGCTCATCCCGCATGATTGCGCCAACAACTTCACAGTCACGCCCTGAAACGTAGTAGTCATCTTCAACACGGATAATCAGGCGGGAACCTTCATACGGAGTGATCGTGTAAAGTCGGTCTAAAATAGATATTGTCTTTAATCTGCTCATTGCTCGCTCCTCGGTGTACTTTCTTATTTCCAATCAAGAGCGAAAAACATGCCAAAAACATACTTTTTCATCCCACATTCGCAATACAATGATACAGGTAAAGAATATACTCAAGTTAAGTTAAATAATTTCAGAACATTAATCAAATATCAATATCCGTAGCGAATCTGATATATATTCTGGAATGACAAGAAGTTACCCAGAATCAAACAATATCACACACAAAAATACCATCTGATTGATTGTACTACGTTTATGAAAATTCTAAAAATGCCAAACCTCGGGTCAATTTGAAAAAAGGAACGAGGAAACGGGTAATTTTATTACACTTTGAGAAAAAGAGCGGGATTGTTTAAGAATGCAGAGTATTGAAAACTGCAGCAGGCTACTTGCCAGTCGTCGCCCAAATTACAGCGCCGTTGACCGCGTTGCCAGTGCGCGACAAGAACTGTTCATACGACCAATAATTGATGACCCAACCGGCTTCACGCAAGAGGTCAACCAATTCGCGTTCAGAATAATGATGGGCTTGATATAAAATGTCGCCGCTGTCTGAATCGCGCGCGTAAAACGAACCGAGTTTTCCGGTCTCGCGCTCGCCTTGCATGTAGCGTTCATAATAAAGAGGAGAATTCCATGTCTGCATAAACACGGCGAGGTACAACCCGCCTTGCAGAATGCGGCGCGCTTCTTTCAATACTGTAACCCGGTCAAGCGGCGTCGTCAGCGTGGTTAAAAATGCTTGCATGATGCCAGCATAGAACGCATTGTCTGGATAGCCCGAGTTTAGCCCATCGCGCTGTTCAAACTTACAGCGGGCTTTCTGTTCTTCGGGTCGGTTCTCAAGGCTAGCGTTACTGCGGCGGACGCCGTCTTCGTTGACGTCGATCCCCGTGATCGAACCGAACCCTTTGGCGAGCAAGTCAAGCGAGATGATGCCTTCACCGCAACCAATATCTAAAATGGATTGCCCTGGCTTCACTTTTTCATAAAAAATAGGAAACGGCTGCAAGGTGGACGGGATGGTGTCGCCCTGATACTGCGCCCAATCGAGGTATGTATATTTTCCGGTAGATGAAGCCATTGAATCTCGATTCCGCCTAATAGTTGCTACGAATTGTATCGAGCCTACGACTTGCAATCAATGCTTCAAACGAGGGGAAGTCGAGATAAAACGGTTTGCGGTTTCAGATGGGAGATTTGATAAAACAAAGTGGAAATTAAAGTGAGGAAGCTGGGGCTCGAACCCAGGACCCTCTGCTTAAAAGGCAGATGCTCTGCCGACTGAGCTACTTCCTCACGTTTCGGACTATCGCGTTACCAAAAAAGGAGTATATCTTCGCGACGGGCATTGGTGTAGGGGTTGAAGCCAAATTGGTTCAACTCATTCAAAAATCTACCGTTGCACGTTCGATTTCACACACGGTTTCAACCAAGTCAATTTCTTTTTTGAAAAATAAACCCGTGGCTTAACAGTCCATTACTAGGGTCATACTGAATATTTGCCGCATCATTGAGCGTGTAATCAACATACGGCCCCGGCGACCATGCAGTCATTTGATGATCCTGATCGCGCAAGCATCCGTCCGGCCACTCAAAGCGCAGATGAAAACTCGATTCCGCCATATTGTGGTCGCCCAGACTGGAGCACCGCAGCGGGTCGCCTGCTTGCTGCGCCGCCAAGCGCCATTCTTTTCCCTGTTTTGAAATTACGCCGTAAAATTTTTCATGGGAGAAATCTTCACCGCGTTGTTTGGCAGGAAGCCCCGGCATAGGCATTGGGTACACATACCCTTGAAGGCTGTCTTTTGGCAGAAGCTGCACGGATACGGCGCTGGTTGAATCTTGAATCAAATACCCTTGATGAAAATAGCCCGCGCCGTTGGTTTTGGCTTTGAGAATAATTTCGTATAACGGCGTTTGAGGATGCTCAAGGGTATACGCCGCCATCGCCTGTTGGAGCGACTGCAATTCATACTTAGCTTTGGTGACCTGGTTCTGAAATTGTGCGCGGTTGAGGCGATAATTCAAAATAGACAACGCAACCGCGACAATAGCAAGAACCACGAGCATCGCCGGGCCGTCGCGGCGTAAATCAAAACGCGGCATTTAGATCAGCCTTATAATCAGTGGATAGCGGTAATGGTCGCCGTCGTTCGCCTTGATCGCAGCAACAATCATCAACACAACCCATGTGATGAACAATACAGGAAGCAGCAAGGCGCCGATAACAAACAAACATAAAAACGCCGCGATAAAGGTATAGATGGTGAAACTGATTTGAAAATTCAACGCTTCTTTTCCCTGGTCATCCAAAAAGGGGTGTTCATCTTTTTTGATTAACCAGATAATCAACGGGCCAATTAAATGGCCCACAGGGGGAATGATAAAAATCAGAAATCCGCCAAGGTGGCAAATCATCGCCCAGGTGCGCGCTTCTTTATCGATTTGGTTCATCGTTTTCGCTCCATGCAGGTCTCAAATGAGATCGGCAAACCGCCAATCACTATACTATAACTTACGATGAAATTCATCATCTCTTTCAAAAACCCTCTCTTTTTCTCATAAAGGCCCAATGGTTTCACTATGTACATTTTGCTCCAACTCCATTAATATTCCGATTGAATTAGTCAAGAATTTTATGGGGAACACTTTTATTGTGATGAACATACCTGTTTCTATACTGTCGAAGTTTCAAAAAAAGCAGTTATTCCTCATCGTTATACTCACACTCTGGTTGTTGCCAAACTCGGCGTATCTCTTCTTTACTTCGCCCGCTGCGTCGGAAAGCATCGTCCAGGTGGGAAAATATGATGTCTCAACCTATGGGATGATTGGCGCCGCCAGCATCCATGAAGAAATTGTTGATCCCAACCATGCACTGCCGCATTTTTATCAAATCATGTTGCTGACTCATTTGGCGGGCGGCCTCGTTCTAGCGGGACTTGCCATTGCCTTCGTTTTGCAACACGTCCCCAGCGCATGGAAGCGCAAGAACCAGAATGCGATTCTACTCGGAACCACTCTGACCGCCTGCGCGGTTCTATTGGCAATCACCGGCTTATTTATATTGACCGAAGCGAACAGCGTAGAAAACCGCTGGATATTCTATTCACATCGCGCACTTGCCGTGCTGCTTCCGTTGGCTTATATCCTGCATCGACTTTTCGCGTATTCGCCGATATCCAGAACACGACTGGCGTACACATTCTCCGGCCTCGCGGTTGTTCTCTTGTTGCTGCTCGGCATCCATCAATGGAGCCGGGGCGAGTTGCCGATGGATTCATTCAGCCTGGGCGACAAACATATTGCTTACGCTGCGGAAGTGGATGACGCGCCGCTGAACGACCCGTTTATTCCCTTCTCTCCTAATAACCTGGGCGACCCAAACGGTAAGTTCCATCCCTCCGCCGTCACCACCACCAGCGGCGACTATCTCCCCCGGCGACAACTTACGCTGGAAGACATCGCCGATCAGGAAACAATAAAAAATGATTTAGAGCAATATGGTTTCGTAAAAACCGATTCGATGGGCGCCGCTACCTGCAAACGCTGCCATGAGGGAATCGTTGAACAATGGACGCGCTCGGCGCACCGCTTTTCTTCATTCAATAATCCATTCTACAAAGCCAGCATCGACAATCTGCGCACCGAACCAAACGGCAAGCAGCGCAGCCAATGGTGCGGCGCCTGCCATGATCCGGTGATGATGTTCGGTGGCAAAATGTTGAGCGACATCGACCCGCACTGGCCCGAAGCGCAAGCGGGCCTGACCTGCCTTTCCTGCCATACCATCGACGCCATTCACGGCAAAGAAGGCAACGGCAATTACAACATATCCGACGCGCAGCCTTCTCCGTATTTGTTTCATGAAGCCAAATCCGGCATGAAACGCGAGATTCATGATTATCTGATTAAAGCCAAACCGACGGTGCATAAGAACCAGATGTTGAAGCCATTTTTCCGCTCGTCTGAATATTGCTTGACCTGCCACAAGGTTTCGCTGGACGTTCCCATCAACAATTACAAATGGCTGCGCGGACAGAACGAATATGACAATTGGCATAATAGCGGCGTGGCCCGCAATGCCGCGCGGACGTTCTACCTGCCCGACAATGTGCGGTCTTGCCAGGACTGCCACATGCCGCTTGAAAATGTAAAAGCGCCTGATGTCAGCGCGAAAAACGGCAAAGTCAAATCACATACCTTTTTCGCAGCCAACACCGCCCTGCCCTACATTCGCGACGATGAGGAATCGCTGCGCGCAGTCGAAAGCGTCTTGAAAAACAACAGCGTCATCATTGATATATTTGCTGTACGTAACCAAGAAGCACAAGAAAAACCGATTGCCTTTAATTACGAGAACGCAGCCCCGGCGCCAATCCAAGCAGGTGATTCCGTCTTAGTGGATGTTGTTGTGCGAAATTACAGCGTGGGGCACACCTTCCCCGGCGGTACGCTGGATTCGAATGAATGCTGGATCGAGTTTCAAGTCAAAGACGAGTCGGGCGCTTCGTTGCTCGAGTCGGGTGGACTCAATGAAAACAAAGTTGTTGATCCCGCCGCGCATTTCTATAAAGTCTTGTTCGTGAATAAAGAGAGCCAGCCTGCGTTAGTCCGCGATCCGCAGAATTTTCACGCTGCGATCTATACCCGCGCCATTGGCCCGGGCGCGGCGGACGTGGTTTCGTTCCAATTTAAAATTCCACAAGAGTGGCAAGGCAGGACGCTCGAAATCTCCGCGAAGTTGCTTTGGCGTAAATTCAACACGCCGTTTTCAAACTTTGTGTATGAGCGCGAACCGCTGCTCGCAGCCAGAGGCAAAACCGACTTACCAATCACGGAAATCTCCACCAGCGGCGCCTCGCTTAATTTAGGCGCTGAAAACGCCAATGTATTCCATCAAGAGATGAGCGACCCGCGCCCAATGTGGATGCGCTATAACGATTACGGCATCGCGAACCTATTGAAAGAAAACAACCATCTCGCCGATTGGGCGTTCCAAAAAGTTGATGAACTCGCGCCCGAACGCGCCGACGGCCCGCGCAACCTCGCCCGCATCGCCATTCAAGAAGGCGCCGTTGAAGAGGCCTATCGCCTGCTCGAAGAATGTGAGACGCGCAAACCCGGCGACCCTCAATCGGCGTGGTTTTGGGGCCTCGCCAAAAAAGAAGAAGGCCTATACATCGAAGCCGCCAATGCGTTTGAGCGCGTACTGGCCTACTTCCCCGAAGACCGCGCTGCTTGGAACCAATTGGGGCGCACTCATTATCTCAACGGCGACTATCACAAATCGCTAGAAACTTATTTAAATTTGCTCAAAATTGATCCAGAAGATCAGATCGCCCATTACCACCGCATGTTGTGTTACCGCGCATTGGGCGAAATAGACAAAGCCAACGTCGCCCAACAGGCGTATGAAAAATATCAGATCGACGAAAATGCGATGGAATTCACTCAGCGTTATCGGTTGAATAATCCCATCGATAACGACGCCTCGCAGAAAATTCGCGTCATAGAATTGAAGCAGAAAGAAAACCAGATATGAGAATATTGAATGAGTTCATGCGCACGGCAGCCGTCGCTGCCTGCATGTTATTTTTATGCCAATGCGGCCCCCAAGAAGAAATCGAACCGGATGCGCCAAATCCAGAGACGTATGCAAAACGTGAAGCCCCGACTCCTCAAACAAAATCAAAACAAACTAACATCACTTTCACAAACGTCACCCAGCAGGCGGGCGTCGATTTTATCCATGAAAACGGTTATTCAAACCAAAAATACATGCCGGAGACGATGGGCTCCGGCGGCGGTTTTTTTGACTATGACAATGACGGCGACCTCGACTTGTTTCTGGTAAATTCCCGTTGGTTTGATGAAGCCAACGCCGACAAGCCGCCGACTTATTCCGCCTTGTATCGCAACGACGGCGACTGGAAATTCACCAATGTCACCCAAGACGCCGGGCTGCAAGTGAACCTGTACGGTATGGGATGCTACATGGCGGACGTTGACGCCGACGGCGACCTCGACCTGTTTCTCACCGCCGCCATCGACGGGCAACGCTTCTATCGCAACAACGGCGACGGGACCTTCTCAGACGCGACCGAAGCGAGTGGACTCGCCGCGCCAAAATGGAGCGACGACGAAGGCCGCGAGCATCCCTACTGGTCGACCGGAGCGGCCTTCTTTGATTACGACCGCGACGGCTGGCTTGATCTGGTGGTTTGCCACTATGTGCAATGGTCGATAGAGAACGACATTTTCACCACTCGCGCCGGTATGGGAAAATCGTTCACCATACCGACACTATATAAAGGACTGACGCCGCTGCTCTATCACAACAATGGCGATGGGACCTATTCCGACGTCACCAAACAAGCAGGCGTATATAATCCAAACGGCAAATCGCTGGGCGTCGCGCTGGCTGACTACAATCAAGACGGCTGGTTGGATTTTGCCATTTCGAATGACTCCGTACCAAATTTTTTATATATCAATACTGGCGATGGGAGTTTTGAAGAATCCGCGTTAATCGCTGGAGTGGCCTTTGATGAAAATGGCCGCGCCCGCGCCGGCATGGGTATCGACTTCGCCCCCGCGCTTGACGGACAATGGTCGCTGGCAATCGGCAACTTCAGCCATGAACCGATTTCGCTCTACACCAGGATGAACGAAATGTTTTTTGTCGATCAGGCGGGCAAGGCGCGCATCAGCCGCCCCAGCCTGGTCTCGCTAACTTTCGGCTTGGCCTTTTTTGATTATGACCTCGACGGTTGGCTCGACCTCGCCGCCGCCAATGGACACATCGAACCCGATATTCATAAAGTTGAAAAAAACATTACCTTTAAGCAACCCCCGCAAATCTTCCATAATATGAACGGCGAATATTACGAAGATATTTCGTCTCAACTTGGCGACGACTTTGCGCCGCCGATGGTTGCGCGCGGGGCGGCCTACGGCGACCTCGATCAAGACGGCGACCTCGACTTGTTGCTAACGGGATGCGGAGAGCGTCCGCGCCTGTTGCGCAACGACAACGCCGCGAATTCAAATCACTGGGTTCGCCTTAAATTGAGAGGCAACGCGCCTAACCTGGACGCCATCGGCGCCACGGTTACTCTCACCGCTGGCGGACGCGAGCGCGTACTTATGGTGAAGACGGGGTCTTCCTACCTTAGCCAAAGCGAATTCGCGCTGACGTTTGGTCTAGGCAATGAAACAACGATAGAGCGCGTGGAAATCCAATGGCCGGACGGGACGTCGATAACATTGAGTGAAGATGAACTCGCAACTTTGGCGATCAAAAAGACTCACATCATAAATCAATAAAAAGCGATTCCCCGCAGCGAACGACGAGCCGCTTGTAACAACAAGATATAGTCAAATTTCTCAGGCATGGGGGCGTCTCTGTGAGCGCCTGTGCAAAAAGGGCATTAAGCCCGCACCGAAGCGAAGAGAGACGTACCCATGCCTGAAGAAAAAACCGCTACGCTTTCGCCAACGCTTCCGAATGGTTAGCGATCTTACGCATGGCGAATGCGATTTGCTCAATGTCTTCTTTGGTTCCCAACAGTTGTTCGTGATACAGCCACGCCCCTGCTTCGCATAGGCGGTCATTCTCGGGGCATTCGTTCGAGTCTGAATAATTTGAGAGAACGCTCTCAGGAAACAGTTTTTTATAGAACCGTGAACTGAGTTCCTTCTTTAAAAAGTCAAGTTTGTTTAACGGCGAATAGCCGGTGCTGCATGAGATTCCCTCTTTGCGCAGCGCCTCAACAAAACGGTTACGCGAAAGCCCGTTCAATTTTTCTGGATCAACCTTGAACATATATAAATAGTACGCGCAGCGGGTGACGCCATCGTACAACGTCGCAGGTTCAACGCCGGGAATCTCTTTCATCAATTGGCTGAGATACTCTGCGTTTTGCTCGCGGCGTTTGAGTTGGTCTTCGATGCGGTCGAGTCCCAAGAGCAACAATTGCGCTTGAAACTCAGTCATGCGCAGGTTGCTGCCGTTTTGGATATATCCGCTGCCGTACTTGCTATGAGGCGAACGCCCGTTGTTATAAAACGCCCGCACGCCGTCCGCCATTTTTTCGGAATTGGCTAACACCGCGCCGCCTTCGCCGCTGGGCAGAATTTTGGTCACCTGAAAACTAAAGCACCCCGCGTCGCCCCATGAGCCGACCTGCTTGCCGCGCCATTCGGCGAAATGCGCCTGACAGGCGTCTTCAATAACGGGCAGGTTGTGCTTCTTAGCGACGGCGGAAATGCCGTCCATATCCGCCGGGTTGCCGCCGATGTGCACGGGGATAATCGCCTTGGTACGCCCGGTGATGCGCTCTTCGATCTTGGCGGGGTCCATCTGATGCGAGCCGAAATCGCTATCGACAAAAACAGGCAAGGCGTAATGAAGCAACACCGCATTCAGCGTCGCGACAAATGTATACGGAGGCAGCAACACCTCATCGCCCGGCCCGACGCCCGCCGCATGAAGCGACGCATAGAGCGCATTGGTGCCGTTGGCGATCGCGACGCAGTGCGGCGACTGGTTGCGCTCGGCGAACGCCGACTCGAAATTTGACGCAACATTTCCATTGAGGCTGCACCAGTTTTTGTCGTGCATGACCTTCAACCAGGCGGCGTCATCGCTGGGCTGAATCACAGGCCAGTCGGGAAAGCCATTTGTCCTGACGGGTTTGCCGCCAAGTAAGGCGGGTTTATCGGCAACCTCCTTAGTCCATGCGACTAAATTGACTCCAGAGAGATGAACCGCCGCCGTCCCAGCCGCAGCGGTTTTTACAAACGATCTGCGTTTCATATTTGATGAATCCATCATCCCGTCTCCATTCTCACGATCAACTTAATCTAGTCCAACTAAACTAATCCATCCAAGGATATGAAGTTTGCATTATGATTGCAGTTCCGTCTTCATGAATTTCTATGTGTGTTTGGCTCATGCCATTTGAGTAACGTCCCAAGTTGCCCTTCTCACCCCACATATAGAGTGGGCGACCACAGCGGCGATAAATGTCTTCCACTTTCATCTTGCTTTCGAGTTTGCGTAACTCGGCGTAGCTCCATTCACAATACTTTTGATGAGCAAAGAAGATAACGAATTGAAATTGAAATGCAAAGATCACACACAACAAGGCTGCCCAGCGTTGCTTGCGAAAAAAGAATAACATGACTTGAGGAAAAAGGATAAAGATAATGAATAACCAAACAAATATACCAGGTACAAACACCCAGTAAAAATCAATACCAACCCAACCGCATAGCCTCGCCAAAAATATATCCACTCGAAAAAAGGGCGCAATCAAATCCGTGACTGGACTCAATGCTGGAAACCGCCAAGTCTGGCTTAGGATATAATTTAAAGAAAAGAAGAAACCAATACAAATAAAAACAAACAACACATGCGTGGTGAGCCAGCAACGGTTCATCCAGGCGGTGATGCGGCGTATTAGGTGCTTGAGATCATCCATTTTCTTCTAATCTGTTCGCTTGAGTTCTATGGGGTCTCCGTACATTTTATCATCACCAACATGCTCAGAAATAAACGCTTGTATCTGGTCGGTTGAGGCGGAAACTAACTTGATATCATCTCTGCCAATCACGAATGGAAGCGCGTGTTCTTTCTCAAGCATCTCGCCTAGCCAGTCTGGACTAAGCGGATGGAGTTTCAATCCATCATTCCATTCCACCCAAAATATGTGATAGACAGGCAGCAGGTGAAACTTGGTCAAATCGCCCTCGCCTTTCAGGTCAACAACGATAGTATTCAAAAACTGGCGGCCTTCGATTTCACACAAGGCTGCCTCAAACTCGGCTTCTTTTCCGCCGTCTTGAACGTAGGTTAGTTTATATAGTTTAGTCCCGCTGCGTTCCGAAAACGTCCACTGTCCGTCTTCGTCATCATGCCATACGCCTAAAAGGGTTGGGCTATAGACGAGGTTGTGTTCGTCATATAAGGGCTGGAGGAAAGGGATATAACATCCAGAAAAAACCACTGCCATGCAGCAAAAAATGAAAACAGCCCGTGCGTTCATGTTGCGTCTCCCCGTGAAAAATCATCAATGTAATAAACTGTTACCGCTATTTTCATCCAAAATTGCGGTAATTGATAGAGCACAAGTAACAAAAAAACAGGCGAACATTGCGTCCGCCTGCGATTCTTGAACTTACCGTGACAATAAGATTATAAGTACGTATATGGAGCGCGAGGTTCGCGATCCAAGTGTTGATTGGCTTTTGCACTGTTGGTGAATATCTCTTTTTTCGGGTCCCACTTGAGCGATTCGCCTGTCCAGCCGCAAATGTTAGCCAGGTGACAGACGCTCACGGAACGATGACCGACCTCAGCGTGGCAAATCGGGTTTTCACGCGTTTTAACGCAATTCAAGAAGTCCTGAATATGGTCGTTGCTCTCATACAAACGAATATCGCTATCTTTGAGCGGCTCGTTAAAGAGACCTTCGGGATCGCTGCTATTATCGCCGCGCGTACACCAGATGTTTCCCTTCTCGCCATGGAAGGTCACGCCGCCTTTGAGGCCGTTGCCAAAGTTAACCACGACGCCATTCGCATAAGTGAACTTAAAGCGAAACGAAGTGAAGGTGTTGTACATTCCAGGTTTGGTTTCGGCTGTGCCTTCTACAGCAATCGGACCGGTTTCATCCATACCAAGCCCCCATTGGGTAATGTCGAGGTGGTGGGCGCCCCAGTCGGTGACCATGCCGCCGGAATAATCAAAGAACCAGCGGAAATTCACATGGCAGCGTTCGGGGTTAAACTCGGCCCAGGGGGCCGGTCCCAACCAGCGGTCCCAATCGAAGCCCGCCGGAACCGGCATATTCGGAACAGGTTCTTTTTGCGGCGCGCCGCCAACGCCGACATCGACGTGAGTAATCTTACCGATGCGGCCATTGCGGACATACTCACAAGCCTGGCGGAACTTTGAGTCGGAGCGTTGTTGCGACCCGGTCTGGAACACGCGGCCTGTGCGATTGGCGGTATCTGAAACCGCGCGGCCTTGCTTAATCGTGAGCGTCATCGGCTTTTCGCCGTACACATCTTTGCCCGCTTGCATGGCGTCGATGTAGACTTTGGCGTGCCAGTGGTCTGGAACGCAAGACAGTACCGCATCAATGTCTTTCCGTTCGATCATCTGGCGGTAGTCGAGATAAGCGTCGACGGCGTTATCCGGCATCGGATAGCGCACCATTTCAGCGCCGTCGCCTTGAATATATTCCCGGTCCAATCCTGCCTGATCGTCGAGAAATTTTTGAGCATGTAAAAGAAACGGCATATCCAGATCGCAAATTGCGGCGATTTGAACTTCTTCTTTGCGGAAGAAGTCGCGCATCATACCCGAACCGCGCCAACCCAGCCCGACGCAGCCAACGACGATTTTGTCAGACGGCGGCGCTGCGAATACGTGGCTTGGTACAAACGCCGGCGCAGCGGCAATCAATCCAGATGTTTTCAAAAATGACCGGCGACTATTATTTGCGTTCAAACTCATTCCAGTTTCCTCTCAGAGATGGATTCCATTAAAATTCCTGTCATAATACCATATAGAAAAAAAGATGAATACGGCTATATGACATTTCTAAGTCGTAAGGATTGACTTGGATGTTCATCAGGCTAGACTCTGTGTTCGCCCCCAAGGGGTATTTTTTTTGCGCTGAAACAGAGCGGATAAAAAACACCTCACCATATTAGACTTATGTACTTTATTGCGGGGCCAGGAAATTACTCATGGGCGAAAACATACTCAAACGGATTATCGATTCCTTAAAAGGAAGCAAATTCGCCAGCACAAAATTCGGCGATTTTTGCGTCGGCGTGTTGACCGAACTGGATTCGGTTACATGGCCCTCGAAGGATGAAGTCTATAACTCAACCGTAGTCGTTTTGATTGTTACCGCGATCTTTGCGACATACAGCGGCTTTTGGGACGTGATGATGAACTTCGTCCGTCAGTTGATTCTTCCTTTGTATGGCTAATTAGACGGAGATTTAAGCATGCCGCTTCAATGGTACGCATTACATACATACGCTGGTGCGGAAAACAAGGTGAAAGAAAGCCTTGAAGCCACCGTTCGCGTGGATGAGATGGAGGATCGCATTACCCAAATCCTCATCCCCACCGAAGAAGTGGTTGAGATCCGTGACGGTAAGCGTTCCATTTCGACGCAGAAGATGTTTCCTAGTTATGTCATCATTGAAATGGAATATGACGAAGAAACCTGGTCATTGATTAAAAACACGCCAGGCGTCACAGGGTTTGTCGGCCCGGGCCGTACGCCGACGCCGCTGAGCGATGCGGAAGTAGAAAACATCCGCATTCAAATGACCGCGACCGAAGACAAACCGCGGCCTAAAATTGTGTTTGAAGAAGGCGAAACCGTTAAAGTCATCGAAGGGCCGTTCTTCAACTTTACTGGTTACGTTTCAACGATTAATGATGAACGCGGTCGTTTGACCGTTATGGTTGATATTCTCGGTCGGTCAACTCCGGTTGAACTCGACTTTTTACAAGTAGAGAAAATTACGCCGGAAGACTAAACTTCCAGGCGATTTTTTAGGAGTAAGTATCATGGCGCCTCCAAAAAAGGTATTAGCGCAAATCAAATTGCAGTGTCCCGCTGGACAGGCCAACCCGGCGCCGCCCATTGGCCCGGCGCTTGGACAACATGGTCTGAACATCATGGACTTCTGCAAGCAGTTCAATGAACGAACCAAAGAGCAAACGGGCTTGATTATCCCCGTGGTGATTACTGTCTTTGCCGACCGTTCGTTCACGTTCATCACCAAGACGCCTCCCGCCGCCGTTTTAATTAAGAAAGCGGCGAAAAAGGAAAAAGGCTCTGGCGCCCCCAACCGCGATAAGGTTGGAAAAATTACCAGAAAACAGGCCGAAGAAATTGGGCAGCTGAAAATGGCTGATCTCAATGCACACTCGGTCGAAAGCGCCGCTAGCATGATCGCTGGCACCGCGCGCTCAATGGGTATTGAGGTGGAAAACTAATGGTTGCTCACGGTAAACGCTATAGAAACGCCGCTGAAGGTTTGAACCGCGATGACGTAAAAACCGTCAAAGACGCCGTCGCGCTCGCAAAGAAAAACGCAACCGCCAAATTTGATGAAACCATCGAATTGGTTGCAAACCTTGGCATTGATCCCAAAAAAGCCGACCAGATGGTGCGCGGAACGGTATCGCTTCCCCACGGCACGGGCAAGACGGTTCGCGTCGCCGTGTTTGCGGAAGGCGACCTCGCCACCCAAGCGAAAGAAGCAGGCGCTGACATCGTCGGCAGCGAAGACCTCGCCAAAGATATTCAGGGCGGGATGATGGATTTTGACATCGCAATCGCGACCCCGGACATGATGCGCGTCGTTGGTCGACTGGGTAAAGTGTTAGGCCCTCGCGGCTTGATGCCCAACCCCAAAACAGGAACCGTCACGGCGGACGTCGCAAAAGCCGTTGAAGAATTTAAAGCGGGTAAGATCGAGTATCGCGCTGACAAAGCGGGAACGGTCGCCGTCCCCGTTGGCAAAGCGTCATTCAGCGAAGCAGACCTGTTTGATAACGTAAAGTTGATTTTAAACACTTTACAGCGCGTAAGGCCGACCGCCGCAAAAGGCACCTATTTTAAAAGCGTGTTCCTTTCTTCGACGATGGGCCCAAGCGTAAAAATTGATACAAATGATATGCGCGACTTATCCCGTGCAGCCGCTTAATTGGAGGCGCAACACGATTAAAAACGTCTGAAAATTGATGTTCCCCAATCGAAGACCGCTGGTTCCTTAACGGGGTAAAACCTCCAGCCGAGATTGATCCTTATGACGCATGAGCCAGTACGCCGGTTTTGCGTCGGCGCATGAAGCCAAAACGCCAAGGCCCAATCTCCTCTGATTGGGCCTTTTTTCTTGCGTTTTTTATGGACAACCAATGAAAACGATCTACTTCGTCCGACACGGCCAGACAGAATTCAACTTGCAAAAACGATTGCAAGGCTGGCGGGATTCCCCGTTGTCGTCTGAAGGGACCGAACAAGTCAAGCGCGTAGCAAAAGCCGTTGAACAGTTAGACGCCATGCAAGGTTTTGTCAGCCCGTTAGGACGCGCTCAGCAGACGGCGCAGATTATTCGAGAGCATGTCTCGTTTGATTTCGAAGCGCTCGATGATTTGCGTGAAGTTTCGTTTGGAGACTTTGAAGGCAACACGTTGCCCGAACTGGATGTGAAGTTCCCCGGTCAGTGGGAGCAACGCCAGAACAATAAATGGACGTACTGCCCCCCTGGCGGCGAAGCCAACTGCGACGCCGTCGAACGGGGACAACACGCCATTGAGCGCTTTGCGAAAGAAGCCGAAAACGGCCCGGTTTTGGTTGTGGCGCATTTCGCCATCAATCGCATCGCCTTTTCGCTGCTGGCGGGGATCGAACCGGATACCATCATTCAGATCAACGTGCCGCACGAAGTGATTTACCGGGCGCAAGACGATGGAAACGGCTGGCAAGTCAGCCACTGGGACACGCGAGACAAGGGTTCCTCTTTTCAAGCAGGATGGATCACGCAAGTTAGACCAGAAAACCAACCAATTGGTGGTTAAAAAAATATACGAAAGCATTGGGAGGAGGTGAAGCGGTATGCCAATACGCAGATCAGATAAAGTAAAACTCAGCGAAGAATACGCCGACTGGGTGAATGAATCGTCTAGTTTGCTGGTTTTCGACTACCGGGGCCTATCGGTGGAAGAATTCAGCGACTTACGAAACAAGGTTCGTGACGCAGGCGGTCGTCTTCGCGTTGTGCGCAACCGCATGTTTAAACGGGCGATTGAATCCAAGCCGTTTACACAAATGAACGACTTGTTGCTTGGCCCCAGCGCAATCATCTTCGCCGGCGAGAGCGACCCTGTTGCTCCAGCCAAAGCGTTAGTTGATTTCGCCAAAGACCATGAAATCATCCAAATCAAAGGCGGTTCGATTTACGACGACTATCTCGAATCCAGCCAAGTGCAATTGTTGGCCAAGACACCGACATTGCCCGAATTGCATTCCAAGATTTTGGGTAGCGTCAAAGCCCCGGCAAGCGCCGTCTTGGGTTGTATCAAAGGTTCAAGCCAGAAACTACACGGCTTATTCACGGCCTATGCAGACAAATTAGAACAAGCGGCGTAATCGCCCTAAAAAATACACAAAACTCTGAAGGAGCCTTAAAACAATGGCAAGCGAAAAAATTGAACAAATATTGGAATTGGTCGGCGGCTTGACCCTGCTCGAAGCCAAAGAACTGGCGGATGAATTCGAAGAGAAATTCGGCGTCACCGCAGCAGCCCCAATGGCAATGGCAATGGCGCCCGGCGCTGATGCAGCCGCAGCGGAAGAACAATCTGAATTTGACGTTGTTCTCGTCAGCCCGGGTTCACAAAAGATCAAAGTCATTAAAGTCGTCCGCGAACTGACTGACTTGGGTCTCAAAGAAGCCAAGGATTTGGTTGACAACTCCCCCAAACCCGTCAAAGAAGGCGTCAGCAAAGACGACGCAGAGTCGGTCAAGGCCAAGTTGGAAGAAGTCGGCGCTACCGTCGAAATCAAGTAATTCCACTGACCAAACGCCTTACAACAAAGCGGGTAGACAATTTTGTCTACCCGCTTTTCTTTTGCCTACCCATTTTTATACAATCTTAGCTTTATAGTGAATATATAAAAAATGGTTCTTCCGAATACTGGATACTTTTTTTTATTATAAAGCGGCTATTACCTGGAAATCATCAAAAAATTGTGAGAGAATGAAAGTCTGATTTGTGTTGTTGAAATGACGCCGTCAAAGGGGACTCCCAATGCACAATCGCCGACTATTTGTCAAATCATCCGCATTCGCACTTGCCTCAGCAGCGTCCGCTCGCCGCATCGTCGGCGCCAATGAGCGCATCAACATTGGCTGCATCGGCCTTGGCGGGCGCGGCAGTTGGCTGCAACGCCTGACCATGCAGCACATTGACGAATACAACGATGGCGCCATCGTCGCGCTCTGCGACGTGTACGCCAAGCGATTGAGTGAAGCGCATGAGCGTTGCCCAGACGCTAAAACCTATACGCACCATCAAGAGTTGCTCGATCAACCAGGCCTGGATGCGCTCATTGTCGCAACGCCGGACCACTGGCACGCTCCCATCACCATCATGGCGATGGAGAAAGGGCTGGACGTATATTGCGAAAAGCCCATGACCCTGCATTGGGAAGAAGCCAAGGTTGTCGCTCAAAAAGCTAAAGAACTTAAGCGAGTCTTACAAATCGGCGTACAAGCGCTTTCGTGGAGCAAATGGCACGAAGCCAAGAAACTCATTGACCAGGGAATGCTCGGTCATGTGGTTTGCTGCCAGGGAACCTATAGCCGCAATGTTCCGAACGGCGACTGGAATTACTATGAAATTGACGAAAACGCAGGCCCTACAGGGAAAGGATTAGACCACCTCGACTGGAAGCAATGGCTGGGGTCTGCGCCGGAGCGGCCTTTTGATTCCGACCGCTACTTCCGCTTTCGCAAATATTGGGACTATTCAGGCGGCATCGCGACTGATTTGCATTACCACACCGTCGCCCCGTTTCATCTGGCCGTAAAAAATGAACACCCAACCCGCGTGGCTGGTATGGGTGGAATATGGATCCACGACGATGGCAGAGAGGTTCCCGACACGTTTTTAACCGCAGCGGACTACCCCTCGAAATACTCATTGACCGTACAGTCTTCGCAGGCGAATGAGGTTGGGTTCCGTACATTAATCCGGGGCGAAAAAGCGACCCTGTTTTGCGGCGCAGATTGGGAAGGCGAGACCTATGACCACCTGAAGGTCGTCCCGGAAAAACCATTTAAGGATGAATTTGTCAATCAATGGGGCAAAGAAGAAATTATTGTCCCCAATATCAGCGACGAAGGCGATGGCAAACACGTCGACAATTTCTTCGACTGCATCCGCTCGCGCAAGGCGCCTAACTGCAACGCTGACCTTGCGTTCAAAGTTATGACAGCGATCAATCTTTCCGTTCGCTCTTACCGTGAAGGCAAGGTGTTCTACTATGACCCCGAAAAAGAAGCCGTTTACTCAAAGTAGGATTTAACTTAACTTTCGAATAGTGAATTCTATAAACATTTGACTTTCAGCGAAATTGAATCAGTGTATTAACTGTGATAGATTCAGTCGCAGCGCTGGTTTATGAGTTTTTCTGTTCATTTTTAGTGAACAGTTATCGTTTTTTATGCGACATAAACAAGTGGTTTCACATCATTAGATCAATCATGCATGGAGAAAAGCCATTATTACGCGCATCCTCTTTGTCTTTATCATAATGATTTTTGGCTTCTTCTTAGTTAATAATGAACTGCTTCCATTATTAAACAACGAGACGGGTCAAACCGAAACACGCCCCTCAAGCGATGTTCTTACCGTGCGCGTCATAACGCAGCCCATCAGGATTACGTCAAACGATATTGTGTTTGATGCAATGGGTTCGGGCAGGGCCATACAATCCGTACGTCTATACCCGGCTGTTTCTGAAGAAGTTATGGCGATCAATTTTAAAGCGGGCGACAAAGTCAAAAAAGATTCGATATTGGTTCAATTTGACGACCGTGAAGAACAGCTGGCTGTCCAACTGGCGCAGGTGAAATTAAAAGATGCGCAAAGTTTACTCGAACGCTATCAATTGGCGGTTAAAGACGGGGCCGTGCCTGAAAGCGACGTCGATTCAGCCCGCGCAGCGGTCGATATCGCCCAGGTCATGCTCGGTCAAGCCAAATTGGCTGTGGAGGAGCGAAAGTTAAGAGCGCCCTTTGACGGCGTGGTTGGCATCCCCAAAATTGACCCCGGCGAGCGCGTTACAACGAACACCTTAATCACCGGAATCGACAACCGGTCAATTTTGCATGTTGATTTTGAAGTCCCCGAAGCATTAGCGCTTGGGCTGAAGCAAGAAAACACGATTACCGCAACCACGCCTGCGTTTCCAAACAAGACGTTTACCGGCATGATCGCAGCGCTTGAAAGCCGGGTCGACCCTCAAAAGAGAACCATTATGGCCCGCGCCCGGATCGTGAATGAAGATGATTTTCTCAGACCGGGTATGTCGTTTATGACCCGTTTAGAAATTAAAGGGCAAGAATATCCAACCGTTCCTGAAATTTCTCTACAATGGGGGCGGGATGGCTCATTTGTCTGGCTGATTCGCGACGAACTTGCGGACCGCATCCCCGTGCGCGTCATCGCGAGAACGGCGGGAGACGTTTTGGTCGAGTGTGAAGCAAACGAAACGGACCAAGTTGTGATCGAAGGATTACAGCGCTTGCAGCCTGGCAAAAAAGTCATTGTCGCCAGCAATACTCAATCCACTCAAATATCCGATATAAGCGAATAACCATGAGCCGCATTGCATCATCATTTACTGCATTGGGAGTTCGTCGCCCCGTATTGGCGGTGGTGATGAGTTTGTTGATTATCCTCGCGGGGATTTCCAGCTTTTTGGGCGTGGATGTCCGTGAATTGCCGGATGTTGACACGCCCACGGTCTCTGTCAGAGCGACGTTTGAAGGCGCTTCGCCCGAAACCATGGATACGGAAGTGACCAGCATTCTTGAGGGGGCGGTCGCGCGCGTACAGGGCGTCAAGTCAATCCGCGCATCCAGCGAAGAAAATTACTGCCGCATTTTTATTGAGTTTCAGCCGCACATTGATATTGACGTCGCCTCGAACGATGTTCGTGAAGCGATCAACCGAAGAATGCGCGACCTGCCGGATGACGTCGAAGATTTTTTTATCATGAAGGGCGTTTTCAATGATGATTCGGTTTGTGAACTGTCCGTCTATAGCGACGTATTATCCAAAGAAGAACTAGCCAAGCGCGTCGAGAAAGACATCTCCCCTCATTTTCTTTCGATTCCCGGCGTCGCTGATGTTGAGATGTCTGGCGACCAGCAACGGGTGTTGCGCGTCTTGCTTGATCCAGCGCGGATGGCTGGCTTGCGGGTTGCCGTCAATGAAGTAATCAGTTGCTTGCGCAATGCGCGACTGGACGTACCCGCCGGGAGTTATCAATCCGAAGACCAGGAACTCATCATTCGCGCAGAAGCGACCGTCATTCAGCCGAAGCGCGTCGAAGAACTTTATATCCGTGACGATGTTCGCATCGGCGATATCGGCGTGGTGTTCTTTGGCCCGGAAGAAGCCGAAGATTATTCGATGCTGAATGGTCGCGTCGTTATCGGCATGGGGATCATTCGCCAGTCCGGCGCCAACACCATTACGATTTCGCAGGCCGTGGATGAGAAAGTGGCTGAGATCAATCAGCGCGTCAATGAATTTCATCTTGTCAAAACGTCAGACAACGCCATCTTTATTAAAGGGGCGCTCAAAGAAGTTCTGTTTTCTTTGGGATTCTCGATCTTGATTGTCCTAATCGTGATCGGCGTTTTTTTAGGCCGCTGGCGAACAACTTTGATCCCGGCTGTCACCATCCCGGTGTCATTGATCGGCACGGTCGCCGCGATCTGGCTGCTGGGGTTTTCGATCAATCTCCTCACCCTGTTGGCATTGGTGCTCGCGACGGGATTGATTGTTGACGACGCCATCGTCGTTCTAGAAAACATTCAACGCCGGCGCCATTTGGGTCTCGACAAGATGGCGGCGGCAGTCGTTGGAACCCACCAAGTGTTTTTTGCGGTCGTCGCGACAACATTGACGTTGGTTTCGGTCTTTCTGCCCATCTCATTTCTTCCCAGTCGAACGGGAATTCTCTTTCGTGAGTTTGGGCTGGTGCTTGCGGTCGCGGTTTGCATCAGTTCGTTTGTCGCGTTGACCTTGTGCCCAATGATGGCCTCCCGTCTGCCCGATTCATCGAAAAAGGGATTTATCATGAGCGGGATTCTCAATCTTCTAGCCATGATTGGAGAGGGATTGAGTTCTCTCTATTTTCAATCGCTGCGCTTGTTCCTTCGCCATAAATATTTGGCGCTTATTTTTGTTGTGATTTTAGCCGGGTATGGCGCAACATTTTTCTTAAAAATCAAACAAGAGCTCCTGCCACAAGAAGACCGTGGAATGGTTGTAATTATGGCGACCGGGCCGGACGGCGCGTCGCTGAATTATTCAGACCGGCAAGCCGAAAAGATTGAAGAGATTCTTTATCCCTATCAACAATCCGGTTTGATAAAAGATATTTATACAACCGTTGGCCGATATGACAAAAACCGTACGCTGACCATCGCCACTCTCAAACATTGGGACGAACGCTCTATAACACAACAGGAATTTGAGACGGAGATTAATAAGCAACTGATCCAGATTCCTGGCGTACAGATATCCATTCGTCGAGGAAACAGTTTAGGAATCCGGGGCGCAGGTTCGGGCATTAGCATTGCGCTGACGGGAAATGATTACAATGAGATTTTGCAAGTCACCGAGAAATTGAAATCTGAATTAGAGAAGCGCATCCCCGTTATTGATGAAATCCAGATCAGTTTTGACACGTCTCAACCGGAACTCTCATTTAATATCAATCGAAATCGCGTGAGCGATTTGAATATATCTCTTGAATCCATTTCGCAAACATTGCGGGTCATGGTTGACCGCTATGACGTCACGGACCTTAACATTGATGATGAAGCCATCCCCATTATGTTGGGTTCCATTCAAGGCGTTGCAGACGATCCGGGCGACTTACTCAATACGTTTATCCTTAACCGCAATCAGGAACTGGTGCCGCTAACGACTCTAGTTGACATTAAAGAAGCGGGCGTCGCTGCTCAGTTAGATCGTCATGCTCAGCGCCGCGCTATTGAAATGAACATCAGTTTTCCTCCAGGCAATTCATTAGGAGAACTCGTTAACCAAGTCCGTGAAATTGCAAATGAAGTGCTGCCTCTAGACATCGGCCTCCTTTTCAGGGGAGAAGCCGAAACCTTAAACGAAAACAATTATGAAGTGGCGGCGACCTTTTTAATTGCCCTGCTGGTGATCTTTCTCGTGCTGGCCGCCCAGTTTGAAAGCATGGGTAGCGCATTGATCGTTATATTCACGGTACCGTTCGGTTTGGCGGCTGCGGCGTTTGCGCTTTCAATGTCAAACCAAACCTTAAACGTCTACAGCCAGATTGGTTTTGTCATGCTGATCGGGCTGATGACGAAGAACGCCATTCTGCTGGTTGAGTTCATGGATCAACTACGCGAAGAAGGCCGCAGCGTAGACGACGCGATCATGGAAGGAATCGAAGTCCGACTTCGGCCTCTTACGATGACGGTGTTGTCTACTGTACTCGGAAGCCTTCCTCTCATTCTAAGCGAAGGCCCCGGCGCAGAAGCGCGCAGCGCGATTGGCTGGGTCGTGTTTGGCGGGCTCGGGCTGTCCTCATTGTTCACGCTATATCTTACGCCATTAGGCTATTTGTTAATCGCGCCGTGGATGAAACCGCGCAGCCACGCCGTACAGCAGCTTGAAATGGAATTAAGAAACGCGGACCCAAGTGATATCACCGAAGAGGCGCTGCCATCGTGATGCGAGTTGATGCGATCAAATTAACCAATACAAGCGTTCTGTTTTGTATTTTACTGGCGCTCTCATCCTGCGTGATTGGCCCGGATTATGCGCCGCCAGAAATTCAGGCCCCGGAGCGCTTTGTTTCCCACGGCGTATTTCAAAATATTGCTGAGCGTTCCACGCTCGATCAAATCAGCCAGGAAGAAGTCTCCGCCGCCAATTGGTGGAAAGGCTTTTCTGATCCGGCGTTAGATCAATTCGTCAATGAAGCGTTGTACCAAAACTATAGCATCGCGATCAATGAAGCCCGCTTAAACGATGCCGAGGCGCAGATTCGCGGCGTTGCGTCGCGCTATAAACTTCAAACCGGCGCCTTTGTTGAAACCAGCGCCGATCAGCGAAATGAATTTGGAGACGCCAGCCGTTCATCAACCAGCGGCGGCGTCGCAGGCGGCCTATCGCTGAACCTGCCGTTGGATGTGTTTGGAAAAAACAAGCGCGAAGTCGAGGCGGCGGTCGCCGAACTCGAAAGCGCTAGCGCTGCGCTGCGCGGCGCCATCTTGCGGGTCAGCGCCAATGTCGCGACCGAATACTTGCGGCTGCGCGGCAACCAACGCCAACTGTCATTGCTGAAAGGCTCTGTTGAGTTGCAGGAAAAAACGCTGAGTATTGTAGAAAGCCGCTTTAACGCCGGGAT
Source organism: Candidatus Hinthialibacter antarcticus (assembly GCA_030765645.1). Taxonomy (NCBI): domain Bacteria; phylum Candidatus Hinthialibacterota; class Candidatus Hinthialibacteria; order Candidatus Hinthialibacterales; family Candidatus Hinthialibacteraceae; genus Candidatus Hinthialibacter; species Candidatus Hinthialibacter antarcticus. The sequence goes on from JAVCCE010000011.1 coordinate 59,695, forward strand.
CGCGCCCGAACTGGACCTTCGCCGAGCGGAAGCGGCAGTCGAAAATCTGCGGGCGGAAATTCCTGCGCTTCAAGAATCTCTAATCAATTCTAGAAATAGAATTGCTGTTTTGACGGGCCGTTTTCCTGGTAAATACAATGAAATTCTCCAAGAAGAAAAAGACATCCCGTCGTATAACTTGTCCATTGAAGATAAATTGCCCATTGAAGTGTTGTCGATGCGGCCTGATGTAAAGCAGGCTGAAGCAGAATTCAAAAGCGCAATTGCGCAAATCGGCGTCGAGATGACAGAATGGTATCCGGCGTTTCAAATCGGAAAACAATTGAGCCTTGGCGGAACCAGCAGCAGCGGCGACCCGCTAACGGGAACATTTATCGCCGGCCTTCGTGCATTGATACAACAAGTCGTCACCGACGGCGGCGCCCGCCAAGCCAATATCGATATCGCCAAAGCTCGCGCAGAAGAAGCGCTCGCGATTTATCATCAAACGCTGCTCGACGCCATTGAAGAAGTCGAACAATCATTGGCGGCGTTGCAATCTTCGCTCGCTCGTGAAATTCCCTTGTCAAAATCCGTGGAGGCAAGTACGCGCAGCGCCTTTCAAGCCGAGGTGTTATATCGCCAAGGGCTGGCAAGCTTTTTGGATGTGGTCGACGCGCAGCGCGTACTCGCCTCCGCCCAACAACGATTGGCGTCTACGCGAACGGCCTACGCGGTTGAAATCGCAACTCTGTTTCGCGTGTTAGGAACCTCCGTCAATCTTGAACAAGAGCGGTCAAGCAGCGCATCAGAACTAGATCAATTATACAAATCAGAAATTAAATGACTGTGTAATTTGTGCGCTTGAAAATCTCAATGAATTCTTGATAGATTTAAAGACAACACTAGAAAATTCACTGGTTCATCTTTGTGATATTGGATATACCCCATCATTCCCTGCCCCTAAATCTATAATGTTTAACGATGCCTCAAAAAGGCTATTCTTCAGAGGCTGCTTAATTTATTACCCGAGGAAAAAAATGATAAAACGAATTTTGTTATTAACGATGATTGTTTTATTGAGTGGAAACTTAACTAGCCATTCATTAGATTTTGAATGGACATACATCCCAATTGATGACGCCAAACAAAAATGGGGCGATTGGGACCAGCCCGAATGGCTGCGCTATTTTGGTTTGGATTTCGGCGACGTGAACCGGGATGGTAATATCGATATCATCTCAGGGCGCTACATTTATCAGAATCCAGGTGGATCAATGGAGGCGCCGTGGCCTAGAATTGATCTTGGCGACAATGTCGACGCCATTTTCTTCATCGACGCCGATGGCGATCCGTTTGCAGACATCATTGCTCAGGCGCTTCCTAATATTTATTGGTATGAGGCGGTCGACAAAGAAGGAACGCGCTATACCAAAAAATTGATATCAAACATACCAGAGACCAGCCATGTCAACAGTCAAGGATTCGAAAAAGCGCAGATCACGCCCAGCGGCCCGCTCGAACTGGTCATCGCCAGCAATGGCAATGTTTATTGTATCTCCATCCCGGATAATCCTGACGCCGTAGACAAATGGCCTACGAACCTGATTGCAAAAAATACATCAGATGAAGGGATCGGCGTCGGGGATATTGATAATGACGGCGACCTGGATATCGCTTGCGGTCGCCGGCCCGAAGGTGGAGACGAACCTCTCATCCTCGTCTGGTTTGAAAACCCCGGCAACGTCAATACCCATTGGCAAGACCATGTCGTCGGTCAAACGGATAAACCCATTGACCGGATTGAACTGGGCGACTTGAACGGCGATAGCAACCTGGAAATTGTCATTAGCGAAGAACGATACCCCGGCCTGGAACCTGACGGAAAGTTGCTTTGGTTTTCTCGCCAAGATGATATTGATCAAACATGGTCGAAGCACCATGTCGTCACTCAGTATTCTATGAACAACCTTGATCTAGCCGACATCGACAACGACGGCGATATCGACATCATCACAAACGAACACAAAGGCCCCCGCTTGGAGACGCAATTGTGGATCAATGATGGCGCCGCAGAATTCACCAAACACATTCTGGATACGGGCAAGGAAAACCACCTAGGATCGCAATTCGTTGATTTGGATGGCGACGGCGACCTGGATGTTGCTGGCTGCGCCTGGGACAACTATCAATGGATGCATGTGTGGCGTAATGATGAATTGAAAACAACACAGGCTATCTATGAAGGGAAACCTCATTTTGTCGTTCAGACCAAAGCGGCGACTTACTATTACGATATTGAAGGCGGGGGTTTTTCTCGCATTCTTGATATCGCTGGCGCCGACTGGGTTTCATTTAAGCGCAACCCCTGGGGAAAGTATCCCGGCTCGGCTGCTTCATCCTTTCGCGGACTTCCTAATTTGGTTTGGCAGGGAGAAGACGACGGCGCCGGACATCCGGGACACGCAAAGTGCAAATCTTGGCTTTCAGGCAACCGCATTGTAAGCGAAAGCCTGAGCGGGAAATGGCGATGGTCTTGGGAATTTTTTGACGACCACGCTGTCTTAGATATCACCAAAACTGATATGGAACGAACGTATTGGTTTCTTTATGAAGGAACGCCCGGCGGCGTGTTTGATCCAGCCGGTTCTTATTTCGGAACGAACATGAGCGGCCCTTTAACGAAGACGCCTGACTTTTATGCGAAAACGATCATGGAAGGGCGATTTCAATGGATATATGCAGGCCATAACAATATGAACGCTGTGTTCTACATGGCGCAGTTAAAAGAAGACAACTTGGCGGACGTGATTTCATATCTGGGCGCCAGCGATCAGGGCGTCAAGAGCGAAGATGGAATGACCGTGTTTGGATTTGGCCGGGCGAAAGATACCAAGCCGCTTCTGTCAGGCCCACAATCATTTGTCATTGGGTTTTATCCTGAGCAAATCAAGAATGAATCTCAACACGAAAGATTCGCGGAATTTTTAAATCAGCGCTTGGTGAAATTCTAATCAATACCACCAAAGAAAAGGGGCAAGTGATTTTCACTTGCCCCTTCATCATTATTCGATGAGTTTGGTTTAGTAGAGCATGAAGTCGCGAATCGCCGTGATATTGCCTTCGGCTTTCATAATCGCCTGTATTTCAGCATTGGTCAGCCCGCGATCATAGATGCGAACTTCGTCAATCGCGCCAGTGAAGAAGTTATCCGTCGTACCCTGTACGCGCATGCCGATTCGGACTTCCTGGTCGGAGGTTTCGAGGCTGGCCGCTGTGTCCAGAACTAAAGTCGGGCCGCTGGCGTTGGTGCTTTTGGCGTCTTCTAAAAAGCCGTCAACATAATGCGTCACGTCTAACATCACGCCGCCTTCAACCGGGAAGGTTGATGCAACGAAGTGCCATTCGCCGTCGCTGACCACGGTCGAACCAATGTTAAACGAGCCTTGAATTTCCGTACGAAGCGCGCCCAACTGGCCGTTGCCCCCGTCGCTGTTAATACGGAAGTGATATTTTTGGCCTGTGCCGCCTGACAGCCCCCAACTGACAATGCCGTGCGTTGCGGTGTCAGTCGAGCGGATCCACGCGGTGATGGTGCGCTCCGCTGCGCCTGCGATGCCATACCACTCGGGGATATACAACCCATCATCGCCGTCGAAGTCGAGCGCGGTCCCTTTTACGCCGGGAATCCATGCCGGGTCGCCGATAAACACTTCAGCGTTTCGGCCCTGGGGGGAGGAGTCAGCCGCAGTGGTCCCACTGCCGTCGTCCATCGTCCAATGACCGATTAGCCCTGATGTGATGTCTTGCGCATCAAGGACGCTATCCGGCAAGAAGCCTTTGGCAACGATGGTTAAGTCGCCCTGAATTTCAGCGCCGTTTCCGGTTCCAACAAAATCACCAGTCACAAACGTGACATCTGTTGGGGTGGGAGTCACCACTTCATACGTCAGTTGAGCGATACCGCTGAAATCAGAGGCTGTCCATACAATCGAGCCGTCGGCTTGCAGAACGGCTTCACCCGCGTTGACTTGAATGTTGCTGACCGCCCATCCTGCGGGCGGCGTTTCGACAACATTTAATGCGCCGGAATCATTTTGGAATATATCAACGGTTACGTTTAAGGCGGCGCCAAACCCAAGCGGGCCGCTGACTTGTTGGTCAATTGCGCGAGCGGCGGTGAAATTGATTTGAGTGATTACGACATCGGCGAATTCGCCAATGGCAATTGAGCCGTCTTCATGAGACGTTACCGCCAAGCCGACCAGAACCGGGTCATCAAAGGGAAATTCGCGTTGATCAAATAGCGCCCAGTCGGCGCCGCCGTCTTCGGTTTCATATTCATAATAGGCCTGCATTACGTCGCCCAGGCGGCGCAGTTCGAGACCGCCAGTGGGGAAAATAACGCCAGGGGGCAGGGTTCCGCTTGGGTTGATGCGGTCAGCGTCAGGCAGGCTGACAGACGCGGCGTCAGCGGTGTCGCGCCATTGGACGTTCAGTAAAAAGTCAGGCCGGATCAACGCCATGTAATTCTTTGCGCCGGGTGAAAGGTCTTGTCTGATATGCGGCCCGGCTTTTACCCACTCATTAGTGCTGTCAAATGGGTCGGCAAAGGCAAGCGTTTTGATGGTGAATGGCCCCGACATTTCTTTGAAGACAAAGTGAAATTCATCGCCCGCGCCCCAGATGTCGGCGCCGCTGCCTTCGACAGTATAAAAGTCGCCGTTGAAATCAGCGCTGCCCGGCGCGTCGACCTGCCCAATGTCAGCATGAAAATCAAATTCACCCACAGCGCCTTGCAACAGTGTGACCTGGAGGGCGCCGTCCGTAATCGAACCGCCGAGGTCTCCGGTAAATACATTGCTGCCGCCAATGGCAGCGTCTGTCGGGGTCGCATCATAAGAGACAGAGGTTGCGCTTCCGGTCAAAGTCCAAGTGATGGTATTTCCACTGACTTGGCCGTCGTCGCTGGCGTTGCTAGCTGTCCAACCATCGGGGATGGTCTCGGTCAGTGCGCCGGAGGCGCCGCCAACGTCGAGCGTAACCGTGATGGCGTCGCCGACAACCACCGAGTTAGCGCTGAATGTACGCAGGCCGGACGAAGGCGCTACCGCCGCGAGGTCAAAAAGCGCTTTGATGTCATCGGCGCTTAATGCGCGGCTATAAAGACGCACTTCATCTAATGAACCCACGATGATATCGCGTGTGGTCCCTTGAATGCGGCTGCCAAGGCTGACGTCGTCGCCTTCGGTGGTGTTAATCGCGAGGTCGGTTGCGCCGACCCATGACTGGCCGTCATCCACACCGTCAACATAATGTTTAACATCAGTGGGGAACTCGCCTTCAAACACCGAGGCGACTTGGTGCCATTGACCGTCATTGATGATCGTATTCGCAACGGTTTGGCTACCGTTATATTCGGTGCGGAGGGCGCCGATCACGCCGTTGGCTGCGTCTTCGTTAATGCGGAAGTGCCATTTTTCCCCGGTGTTGTTTGGGCCCCAGCCGACCAGGCCGTCGCCGATTTCAGTGGTTTTTACCCATAAGACGATGGTACGCGGCGCGTTGCCTTGAACGCCCTTCCATGGGACGGTTAAATCCGTCGATCCGTCAAAAAACAACCCGTTGCCGATACGCCCTGTGGCGGGGACGGGCGGGCCGCTGTCAACGACTGCATCGCGCCCGTTGCTTGACCCGTCAACGGCAACGCTATTCTCGAAGGTATCGAAACTCCAATAGCCTTCGAGGCCGGTGGTGATATCCTGGGCAAAGGCGTTTGGCAAAGCGCATAAGATTGGAATGATGACAATCAATGAAACGATAGGGCTAGGCATGCGGCTTAACATTGGTTATCCCCTTTTATCTTAGAGAAAGCAAACAGTAATCTAGCGATTTAATTTTCCAAGAATCGCACATTCAAAAATCCATGTCAATAGTTAGAAATATGAAACCTGCATCCATGATTATTGAATTTAATTTTTCATCTATTTAATCTAAATTCGGGTTTAATTCCCCGCCCCTTGGGGCGCAAGAAATACTTGTAGCCATCTCAAAATAATTTGTACTTTCGTTGCGAAAGGCATGGGTACAACTCTGCTTGCTTCGGTGCGGGCTTTCAGGCCCTTATGCACAGGCGCTCCCAGAGTTGCACCCATGCCAGAATTGGTTTGTCGATTTTTGAACTGCCGGAATCCCATCTCGTACTCAATTGTTTTTGAGATGGCTTCTACAGCGTTTGACAACCCCGCTGCTTGCGGCGGGGTTATTCATTTGACTATAACTGAAGAATGAATTTGCGCAGAATTTTGGAACGTTCGTGGTACGCCATTCGGTTATCTTCTCATTCAATTTCTGAATGGCATCAAGGAAGTAACAAGTCCCCCTGTCACACAGCCTGGATACAGCCCATCAATATCAATCGTTCGAAATGACAATGCAAAGTTCTGTCTTATTCTTGTTTGTGAACATCCTCGATCCAAGCCTCATGAAGGCGAACCATTCGTTTGACGATATCTGGATGTTGCTCTGCCAGGTTGGTCATTTCAGTGATGTCTTGTGAAAGATTACACAAAAACAATTTATCCTCATCTGTGATTTTCGCTTTGTTCGATGTATCTTGCGGATTGCCCAGTAGTTTCCAATCCCCCTGCCTGACAGCCCAGCTGTCCTTGCCGGTTTGCCAATGAAACACATGATGCTGCGACGGTTCATTGGGGGATTTCAAGACCGGAACAAGGCTCTTGCCGTCTAACTTGTGCGTCGCAGGCGTGATCCCGCACAAGTCTTGAATCGTAGGGAACCAATCGCACCCCGTCGCCAATTGCTCGCGCACAGCGTTTTCTTCAATATGCCCAGGCCAGCTGACGATGGCCGGTACGCGAATGCCGCCCTCAAATAGGCTAAACTTGGCGCCTCGATACGGCCCCGCGTCTCCACCTCCGCCGCCAGTGCGAATTTCGGTTGAATGACCATGATCCGATTGAAAAATAATGATGGTGTCTTCGGTCAATCCGAGCGCATCGAGGTGGCCCACGACTTCACCGATCATCTCATCCATCGTCGATACAAATGCAGCGTAGCCGTTTCGCGGGGGTTCCAAGTGTTCATATTTTTTGCGCCACTTTTCCTTCCCCTGTAATGGGTAATGCGGGAAATTAATCGCCCAATATAAAAAAAACGGCTCGTCTTTTTTCTCTGTGATAAATTGCTTACATTCATCCACCATCAAGTCGCCGAAAAATTCGCCGTCATTCCAGACTTCTTCGCCGTTGCGCCAAAGGTCGTGACGGTTAGGCCCGTTCCAATAAAAGAAATGCGAATAGTTATCAATACACCCCCCCATGTGTCCAAACGAGTCATCAAAGCCCTGTCCGTTCGGCATGGTCTCAGGCGTGTAACCCAGGTGCCATTTTCCTACATGTCCGGCGGCATACCCAGCGCCGTTCATCATCTCGGCAATGGTGATCTGTTCGGTTGGCATTCCGGCATGGCCTTTTGATGACGACGCATTACCCGATAAGCCAGCGCGCTGCGGGTATCGCCCGGTCATCAAGGCCGCGCGCGGGGGAGAACAAACCGGCGCGGCCGCATAAAACTGCATGAAGCGGGTCCCGCGCTTCGCCAGCGCATCCAGGTTTGGCGTGATTAAATCTTTGGCGCCATACGTGTTGATATCAATTGAGCCTTGATCGTCAGCAAAGATCAAAACCACGTTCGGTTTTTTTTGCGCGCCTTGAGAAAAGTTGCCATGGAGCACCGGAGCCAACAAAGCCGCTCCGCCTGCGCCCATCTTCGTCAAAAACTGTCGCCGATTGTCCATCGTTTTCATTTTGGGTTCCTTCGGGCCTGCCCATAACCTGGAACAGGGAGAATCGTTTCCGGCGGCGAGAACCACCCTGGTCATAGAATCCTGGCAGCCGATGTGTTACTAAAACGCTAACTCAACAACGACTCGAATGGCGGCGTAAACTCGAAGCCCGTATACGGTTCATCCGGCAAGTGGCAAATCGTCCAAAGATAATACATGTGAAACCCAGGCGCAGAGGCTTGAGAGTGGTCGCGCTCGCCTGTGATTCGAAGTAAATCGTGGTTTTTTATTTTGAATACTTCTTCGCCCAGTTCACCGTGGCCATAACCCCAGTCCGGCTCAAAGCGATAATAATATAACTCCGGTTGGGTATGATGGTGCGGCGGATAGCTGCTCCAACGTCCGGGAAAATTCACAACCTCGCCTAAAACCAGATTGGCTTCGGGCGGCGCATTTCGTCGATCAAATACGCAACGGACGATGCGATAACTTGCGTCATCCAACATCCCTTTGCCGCGATGTTCGTTTTCGACTTCATCCGGCAAATAGATTTTTTGCGGAAATGATTTTGAATTCTGCGTTTTTATAATGGCAAGTTCTGTTCGATTCGATGCCTTTACCGTCACTTCTTCGCCTGCGGGCGAATGGACGGACGTTGGCGCCTGCTCGATCCAAGATGTCCGGTCAAATGCCGCGCGGTTTTTTTTCGTTATGACTTCACCGTTTCCATTTAATACGAGAATCGCCGATTCCTGCGCGTCATAAGCGAATGATTGCGACTGGCCTGGTTCCATGACGAAAATGCCAAAGTCTAATTGCGTGTCAGAATCGTTTTCTTGAAAAAGGTTCCAGCCAGTGTTCAAAGGCTTATTTCGATATGGCGCTAATAGATCATCAGACATTTTTATCCCCATAGAATCAATAAAAATTTCACTGCTTTATTTAACGTCGGGGCTTGCGATCATCCGGTTGCGAATGACCTGCACCAAGGAATCATATCCTTCTAGAAACTGCCGAAGCGTACGCCGATTGGGACCGAAATCATCAAATTCTTCCGGCGACATGCCGTCATTTGCGTATGCTTTTTCAAAGTCAGAAAATTTGCGTCTTAACTCATCGACCACTTTCGGATCAACTGGATTATCAATACGAGGTTCGGCTGATATATCCGATTGGTTGAATCGCACCTGCCATTCATAAGGAATCGAGACGACCAGGTCGCCGCCGATAAATTCCGACCAGTGCATGTGGCAGCGGTAGGCCGCCGCAAGCAGACGGGAGCGATACCCGCGCTCTTGATAGACTTGATACGCCTGTTTCATAATGGCGACGCCAGCGTAATTGAAATATCCGGGGTCAGTGGTAATATCGTCCCGGTCCGCCTGAAAGCGCAACCAGTCGTCAATGCGTCCGACCATGATGGTACACACTGGCGACATGCCGCTCACGTCATGGCCTTCCGCTTCGCGCCGTTTCAAACCGCGCTCAACCGCCTCGGCGACGGCAAGCGTTTGCGGGACCGAAAAACTGACGGTCGCGTTAATATTCACGCCGCGATAGGTCGCTTCTTCGATGGCTTTCACGCCGACGGAGGTAACCGGAATCTTGACTTGCATGTTCGGCGCCAGCGTATTGAAATAACACGCCTGCTCAACCATACGTTCTTGATTGAACGCATATTTGGGGTTGGTCTGGATGGATAAGCGCCCCTTCATGCCTTTGTGTTCTTTGAACGCAGGCTCAAGCAATGACGCTCCTTTGACCGCGAGCGCTTCAATCAGTTGCCAGGTAATTTCATCTTCGCTGCGGTCGGGCGATTCCTGAATCATTTCAGAAAGCTGGTCAGACCAAAGGGGCATCTCTTTCTTCAACACATTGCCGACAATCACTGGGTTGGTGGTTGCTCCAACGCCGCCATGACTGATGGTGTAATTCAGTTCTTCGATAGAACATGAATCATTCCAAAGATCCGTCGGCGTTGTACAAGTCATTTCATGGAGAGGGCTTTTATAAACGAGTTGGTTCATTTTTATTTTCCAATTGCAGAAACGCGAGATACACAAATTGCCAGGTTGCTTGTTTCGCAGGTGAAGTTACATGATGGATCATAAAGGAGAATCAAGCTGCTTGACAACCCCTTTCGTGGCATCATTTTCACGGTTTATCCATACAATTACAAATTTACGTTCTAACAAACTCATAATTACGTTGACCTTCCTTTTTCTTCGTATTAGCATGAATGACTTGAAAAAGAGGATTGTATGCAATGCAATGAAATACTGATTAACGTGGTTGCAATCTAAGGGAGAGTATTGAGAATGAAGGTTTTAAAAAATTATGTTAACGGACAATGGGTAAACGCCGAATCCAGCGATACGATAGACGTCATCAATCCAAGTACCGGCGAAATTCTAGCCAAAAGCCCTCTTTCAAATTTGAATGATGCGAACGGCGCGATATCTGCTGCAGCTGCGGCGTTTCCCTCCTGGAGCCAGACTTCGGTTTCAACACGCGTCCAGCCATTGTTTAAACTGGCTGAATTGATTCGTGAAAATCTGCAAGAGATTGCTCGCGTCCTTGTCGCTGAAATGGGCAAGTCGACGGTGGACGCCGTCGCGGAACTCAAGCGTACGTTAGAAAATTGCGAAGTCGCTTGTGGAATGCCCGTGTTGATGCAAGGCGACAAACTGGTCGGATGTTCTGCGGGTATCGACGGTGAAGTGCTTCGCGTTCCGCTGGGCGTTTTTACCATGATCGCGCCGTTTAACTTTCCCGCGATGGTGCCCTTCTGGTTTATTCCCTATGCGCTTGGATCAGGAAACACATACGTCATAAAGCCTTCGCCGCAGGTTCCGATGACGATGGCGTACCTTGCCGAATTAATTGATCAATCCGGCTTTCCCCCCGGCGTTTTTAATTTGGTGAATGGAGACCGGACCGTCGCAGACGCATTCATTGAGCACCCGGAAGTGAAGGGAGTCTCGATTGTTGGATCATCCGCAACCTGTCAGGCGGTCGCGGAAAAATGCGTCCATCATAACAAGCGGTTTCAAGCGATGGGCGGCGCCAAAAACCACTTGGTCATCATGCCCGATGCGAAAATTGACGACGTGATCCGTAATATGGTTACTTCCTGTTATGGATGCGCAGGTCAACGCTGCATGGCGTCGTCTGCGATTGTTGCTGTCGGCGATGAAATGTATAACGATGTCTGCGAGCGATTTATTGAAGACTCTAAAAACGTAATCGTTGGAAATCCATTAGACCCGGCCTATCTAAACGAACCCATGCTCATGGGGCCTGTCATTTCTGAAAAGGCAATGAATTTCATTCTGCAAATGATTGATACTGGCGTGAAAGAAGGCGCGACCTTAGCCTTGGATGGTCGGAATATCTCGATACCAAACGGCGGGAAAGGCCACTACATAGGGCCAACGGTTTTCACTGACGTAAAGCCGGGTATGGAAATTCACAAGACTGAAATCTTCGGCCCGGTCGTCGTCATACTTAAAGCGCAATCGCTGCAAGATGCGATCAAGATTCTCAACAGCCATAAGTATGGAAACGGCGCGTCGATCTACACGCAAAACGGTTTCTATGCCCGTGAGTTCAAGTTGAAAGTCGAATGCGGGATGATCGGCGTGAACGTCGGCATTCCGGCGCCGGTTGCTTATTTACCGTTTGGCGGCATGAAAGCGTCTCAGTTCTCGCACATCAAAGCGCAAGGTAAGGCAGTGGTTAATTTCTTCACTGACGACCGCATTGTGACGGAACGCTATTGGCCTGAAGTTTAAATTGATTCAATTTCGGATCAGCATTACCAAATACGACAACGATAGGAGAATCCGATGAAAGTAATCGCAATCAATGGCAGCGCCCGCAAAGACGGCAATACAGCGATTTTGGTAAATTACGTCTTACGCGAATTGGAATCAGAGGGCATAGATGGAGAGATGATTCAACTTTCAGGGCGCGCCATTCGCGGGTGTATGGCTTGTTATCAGTGTTTTGAAAAAAAAGACCAACGTTGTTCTAACAAGAGCGACATCGTCAATGAGTGTATTGAGAAAATCATCGAAGCGGATGGAGTGATTCTGGCGTCTCCAACCTATTTTTCAGACGTCACCGCCGAACTGAAAGCCTTGATCGACAGAGCGGGGCTGGTCGCAATCGCGAACGGTAATTTATTCAAGCGAAAAGTTAGCGCTGCCGTGATTGCTGTCCGCCGGGGCGGGGAAATTCACGCTTTTGATACCATTAATCATTTCTATCTTCAAAGTGAAATGATTGTCCCCGGTTCGATTTATTGGAACATGGGCTTCGGCTTAGATCAGGGCGAAGTCGAAAGCGATGAGGAAGGCATTCGCACAATGAAAACGCTTGGGCAAAACATGGCATGGTTGATGAAAAAAATTCAGGCTTGATGATTGAAAATCAGGCTAAAAAACGGGCCAACCATTTTCAATGGCTGGCCCGTTGTATATTCAGAAGGCAAGTATCGGTTTATAGGAAATATTTTTCCTTCTTCACCATTTCTTCATAATTCTTTCTTGCTTCTTGAATGCTTTCCATTCCAGAGACTTCCGGCACAGCAACATCCCACCAGGAATTGTAGCCCGGCACATAGATCGCAGGGTTCACCTCAATCGCAATCATCGTCGTTTTATCGAAGGTTTTCGCTTTTTTCAACGCCTGGATGATTTCTTCTTTTGTGTTTGCTTTGATTACATTCGCGCCCAGGCTGGCGGCGTTGGCGGCAAAATCAATCGGCAGGTCTTCGCCAGTTAATAGACCCGACTGCGCATCACGGAACTTAAACTGGTTGCCGAATTCATGGCTTCCGCAGGCTTTTGCCAGGCCGCGGATACAGTTGAATCCGTGGTTGTCTAAGAACACGAGAGTGATTTTGTAGCCTTCTTGAATCGACGTAACGATTTCATTGCAGAGCATCAGGTAGGAACCATCGCCGATCATGACATAAACTTCACCATCTGGGTTGGCCATCTTGACGCCTAAGCCGCCAGCGATTTCATACCCCATGCAAGAATACCCATATTCCAGGTGATAGCCCTTGTGAGATTTGGTTCGCCAGAGTTTATGCAAGTCGCCCGGCAAACCACCCGCTGCGCAAACCATGACATCGTTTGGCCCGGCGAAATTGGTTACGGCGCCGATTACTTCGCCCTGGCTAATGAAAGGTGCGTCAAGCGAAAACAGGCGATCTTCTTCTTTGCGCCAATCTGAAATGAGTTCGCCAATTTCTTGAACGTACGTCGCATTCGGCTTGACGCCTTCGCTTTTGAGAGCAGACGTTAAATCTTCCAGGCCGGCTTTCGCGTCGCAGATCAACGGCAATGCGGAATGCTTATAAGCGTCAAAAGACGTAATGTTCATCCCGATAAAACGAACGTCGGGGTTCTGCCATTGCGTCTTGGATGCGGTGGTAAAGTCACTTAAACGGGTTCCAACATTGATAACCAGATCGGCTTCAAGCGCAATTTTATTTGCCGCCGAGGTGCCGGTGACGCCGAGTGCGCCAAGATTCATCGGTTGGTCCCAGATCAGCGACCCTTTTCCTGCTTGCGTCTCGCCGACGGGAATTCCAAAGGCGTCACAAAACGCCAACAGTTCAGCGCAAGCGTCAGAGTAGAGAACGCCGCCGCCCGCAACAACCATGGGGCGTTTGCTTTCTTTGATCCATTGGACTGCCTGTTTAAGAATTGGTTCTTCTGGACGAGGGCGCGGAATGTGATAGACGCGCTTGCGGAAAAACTCTTCAGGATAGTCAAAGGTCTCGGTTTGAACATCCTGCGGAATGGCAATGGTAACCGTTCCCGTTTCCGCCGGACTGGTCAGTACGCGCATTGCTTCTGGCAGCGCAGTAATAATCTGGTCGGGACGGTTGATGCGGTCCCAATATTTGCTGACAGGTTTGAAGCAGTCGTTGACTGACATGTCTTGCGAATGCGGTGATTCTAATTGTTGCAAGACCGGGCCGACGTTACGCTTCGCAAAGATATCGCCCGGCAACAATAGTACGGGAATGCGGTTGATGGTTGCCGTCGCGGCGCCCGTAAGCATATTGGTTGCGCCAGGGCCGATAGAACTGGTACAAATAAATGTTTTTAAGCGGCGGTTTTGTTTAGCGAACGCGGTCGCGGTGTGGACCATGCCTTGCTCGTTGCGACATTGGTAATAACGAAGATCGTCTTTATATTCTTCCAGCGCCAGCCCCAGCCCGGCGACCATCCCGTGTCCAAAAATGCCGAAAATGCCTTCAAAAAACCGGTTTTCGACTCCATCACGTTCTACATACTGATTGCTTAGAAATTTGACCATCGCCTGCGCCATCGTCAATCGGCGTGTTTGACTCATTAGAGACTCCCCTTTCGTACTCCTATCAAAATTTAAACTCATGTGCGCACAATTTGTACTGTAACGTAACTGTAGCGGTTCCTTAATTTTGGTTTGTATAAAACAAAGATCATATCACATTTAGTAAGTATATATTAAAAAGTTAACAGATTATAAAGGGACAATCAAAAAAAATGTGCGCCGTCTTACGATAAAACCTATCCGCCGCTATGCGTCTTATACGGGATCAATAATACTGAGTATTTACTGACTGCCCCTAACCAAAGTTGATTTTTGTGAGAAGTTATGAGATGATGGGCGACTTAGTAGGGTAGATTTGATTCCACTTTCATCGACGCGCCTTCGGCCTGTTATTTTATTCAGGAAATATCCATCAATATTTACCAGGAGATATTCCTTATATGTTTTGGGGTGTGCATAACACTAAATGATGAAGAATATGAAGCAAATATCTCTGCCGCCGCTGCAATTTTCCCGGTGGCTTGGCCCATTTTCCGCACTTTTTGTTTTGTGCGTAAGCCTTTGGATTGCCACGCCGCACTTTCTAACCGTTTCTAATCTGACCAATGTCGCCCAACAATCGTCAATCAATGCGATTATTTCGATTGGAATGACCTTTGTCATCCTTACGGCAGGCATCGACCTTTCAGTCGGATCAGTCCTTGCATTCGTGGGTGTCGTCTTGGCAAGTGCGCTCCATACGGATATGCCGCTGGCAATTGCAATTCCAATTGCGCTCATCGTGGGTACCGCCGCCGGAGCGCTCAACGGCGTCTTGATCAGTTGGGGAAAGTTACCTCCGTTTATTGTTACGCTTGGGATGATGAGCGTTGCGAGAAGCGCCGCTCTGGTCGTCACTGGCGGTAGGCCCATTTCAGGCTTCTCACAAGAATTTCGCGATATATCAAACGGCTATTTTTTGTTCATGCCGATACCGGTCGCTATTATGATTGTGCTTTATATCATCGCGTACATTATTCTCACGAAAACCCGCTTCGGACGCAGCACGTTCGCAATCGGCGGCAGTGAATCCGCGGCCTATCTTTCCGGCATTAATGTGAAATTTCAAAAGTTGATCGTATACGCTTTATCAGGATTGACGTGCGCCGTCGCTGCGATTCTGCTTACTTCCCGCTTGAATTCCGCCCAACCTCTGGCAGGAATTAATTATGAATTAGACGCCATCGCTGCGACCGTCATCGGTGGGACCAGTTTGATGGGCGGCGAAGGAAGCATCAGCGGTACGCTGATTGGAGCACTCATTATTCAAGTGTTGCGAAACGGGTTGAATCTGCTCGAAATCTCATCCAACTTTCACAATATTGTTATCGGCAGCGTTATTATTATTGCCGCTTTATTGGATACCTATTTGAAATCGAAATCAAGAAAATCCAGTTAGGGGATCAAGATGAAACAATGGACTTTTGCCGTCATTATTGGATTATGCGTAGTCTGCGCCCTTGTCGGATGCAATCGCCAAACCGGGCCGGTTGGAACAAAAGAATACCGTATCGGTTTTGTGATGAAGACGCTGAACAATCCATTTTTCATCCGTATGGAAGAAGGAGCGAAACAGGCGGCGGATGAGTTAAATATTGAATTGGTCGTCCAGGCGGCTGATCGTGAAATAGACGTAGAGCGCCAGATGCAGATCATCGAAAATATGATCGAGACAAAAATTGACGCTCTGTGCATCACGCCGAGCGGCTCCCGCGAAGTCGTGACGGCAATCGCGAAAGCAAACGCAGCCAATATCCCTGTTCTGATTGTTGACACGAAAGTGGATGAACAAACCGCAAAAGACATGAATGTGAGTTACCTTACGTTCATCGGTTCCGATAATTACCAAGGCGGTTTTTTGGCTGGGCAGTATTTTGGTGAGAAATATCAAGGCAAAACCGAACTGGCAATTTTGGAAGGCATCCCCGGACATGAAACCCACGATTCCCGCTTACAGGGATTTCTGGATGGCATCAAAGGTTTTCCTCAGTTAAAAGTCGTCACCTCACAACCCGCGAATACCGAACGCGACCAGGGATTTAACGTGTTTCAAAATATCTTGCAAACCTATCCAGAAGTCAAAGCGCTATTTTGTACAAATGACATGATGGCGTTGGGGGCGGTCGAAGCCATATCCGCCGCAGGCAAAGAAGGCGAAATTGCTGTGATTGGTTTTGATGCGGTCGAAGAAGCGCGTAAGGCGATTCGCGAAGGCCGCATGGAAGGTTCCATCGCGCAGTCGCCGGATGAAATGGGGCGCGTCGCGGTTGAGAGCGCCGTTAAGTCTTTGAAAGGCGAAACAATCGCAGAAGTGTTGCCTGTTAAGATTGAATTGATTACCAAAGAGAATGTTGATCTTGCGAAATAAATCGTAATCATGGATAGTGTTACGATTGTTTTTGACAGCAATCTGAAATACACAGCGAAGGCGGGGGAATAAAGCAATGTGTGCAATTCAAGTAGCGAATGCGCCTTGTTCATGGGGCGTACTTGAATTTAACCTGGAAGGCGAAGCCGCAGGATATTCAACCGTTCTCGACGAAATGCTTCAGTCGAACTACGCCGGAACCGAATTAGGCGATTGGGGCTTTATGCCCACTGACCCCGATCTTCTGCGCCAGGAACTACAATCGCGAAATCTGGCCTTGCTGGGCGCCTTCGTCCCCGTCGCTCTGGTGAATCCTGACGCGCATCAAGACGGCGTTGCGACCGCGCTCAGAATCGCCAAATTGCTCGCCGCCGTAAATGAATCGCCTTTCATCGTTCTTGCGGATGATAACGGGACCGTCGAAGCGCGTACGCAAAAAGCCGGACGCATTCAACCCGAAGACGGCCTCAGCGATGCGCAATGGAGCGTTTTCGCCCGTGGAGCGGATACCATTGCAAAGGCCGTAAAAGAAGAAACCGGCGTTCGCACTGTTTTTCACCATCATTGCGCTGGCTTTGTTGAAACGCCAGATGAAATCGAACGCCTGCTCTCTTTAACTGATCCCGAATCGCTTGGCTTGTGTTTTGATACGGGCCACTTCGAATATGGAGGCGGTAACGCTGCGGAAGGCTTGAAGACGTTTGCAGACCGGATATGGCATGTTCATTTCAAAGACTGCCATCCCAAAATTGCCCGAAAAGCCTGCGAAGAACATCTCGATTATTTTAAAGCAGTGGGCAATGGCGTATTTTGTGAACTGGGTAAAGGGTCTGTTGATTTTCCGGCGGTGTTAAAAATCTTAAATGGCCTTGGCTATGAAGATTGGATCGTCGTCGAACAGGACGTATTGCCTGGAATGGGAAGCCCGCTAGACAGTGCGCTTCGCAATCGCGAATATCTAAAATCACTTGGAATCTAAACACGCCTGCATGAATACAACGTACAAACATAACGGTATCTACACCCACATAATCAAGGACAAGCGCCATGAATACATCAAATAAAGTCAATGTTGGAGTCATAGGGACAGGCCGCATCGGAAGAGTTCACGCGGAGCATTTAGCCTACCGCATTTCCAATGCCCGCCTGGAAGCAATCTGCGACGTGAATTTTTCATCCGCGCAGGAATGCGCCGCGCAATTGAATGTGAAAAATGTCTATGATTCAGCAGAGCCAATTTTAGCCGACGGCAAGATTGATGCGGTCGTCATTTGTTCATCCACGAATACGCACGCACCCTTAATCGAACAGGCGGCGCAAGCGGGAAAACATGTGTTCTGCGAAAAGCCAATCGACTATGATCTCGCGCGAATTGATCACGCCTTAAAAGTCGTAGAGCAATCAGGCGTCAAATTCATGGTGGGATTCAACCGCCGTTTTGATCCCAATTTTTTAGAAGTCCATCGTAAAATCACAAGCGGCGCCATTGGCGATCCCCAAATTTTAAAGATAACCAGCCGTGATCCGTCACCGCCTCCCATTGAGTATGTCAAAGTATCGGGCGGCATGTTTTTAGATATGACCATCCATGATTTTGACATGGCCCGGTATCTGGTGGGCAGCGATATCACCGGGGTGTATGCCGCTGGTGGAGTACTCGTTGATCCACGCATTGGAGACGCAGGCGATATTGATACGGCGCTGATTACCCTGCATTTTTCCAATGGGGCCATCGGCGTGATTGATAACAGCCGACAGGCTGCTTACGGCTACGACCAGCGAGTTGAAGTTTTTGGGTCGGACGGTATGATCTCTGCTGAAAACAATACTCCAACCCGGACGCAAATCAGCAACAAGGACGGAATTCACTCGCCGTTGCCGCTTCATTTTTTCATGGACCGCTACATTGATTCGTACATTGAAGAAATGAGGCAGTTCATTGATTCAGTTGTGAATGATACGCCTCCTCCCGTTACGGGAATCGACGGACGCCAACCCGTCGAGATTGGGCTAGCGGCTCAACTGTCATTGAAAGAAAACCGTTTAGTCAATTTATAAATGGGGCAATCAGCGCCGCGCGATTCTAAAACCTTGATCCAGATTGATTATGCAGGTTTATCAATAAACTGTATCGCGAAAGAATTTTATCGACTCGACTTTAATTGCTGTAATAAGTCGACGGTTTCATTCACCAGTTTTTCTCCGGCTCCCGTTTGCACCGATGAGGTAACGACTTCATAACTTCCCTCCTCATAGGCTTTGCAAGTCGGGATATAGAAATCGAAATCGTTTGCGAGCGTGATGATAAAGTTGTTCTTAAACGGAGAGCGTTTCTTTAATTCCATTCCCAATTCAACAAAAATCTCATGCGGCCAGGTAATAACTGCGGTGTCAGCGCCAAGCCGGAACGCATGAATCTCCATTGTATGAAATTCACCTTCTTGCCTCATCAGCATGTCGGTATTCAACACTTTCCATGCTTCAACCAGCGCCAAAAAGGGGGGCTTCTTCTCAAACTGCGTTTGAAACGCTTCACGCGCTTTTTGAATTTTTGCTTCAGAAATCGCGGCAAATGGAACCTCGATTTTCCTAGTAAGCACCGCCAGCGATGGCGGCGCAACCGCTTTTAATTCTGGAACCTTTTGTAGAATGGTCTGCGTGAATGCGTTCGCGATATATTCAGAATTGTTATTGGGTTCTTTCGTATAAAAATTGATATGGTTGGTATCGCCCGACGTCCCCTGCCCGTAAAGCGAAAAGAAATGCGCGCCAAATTCGTTACGAAGATTGGTTTGCAACAATCCGGGAAAATCCGCTCCATATTGATCGCCGCCAAACACAGCCGTATGCACAGCGAACGAAGTCAGTGAGCCGATTGGCTTTTGATCGTTGGCGTCTCGAAAAAGCAGAATCGGAAAATCTTCATCAACTGGCCCGGCGGCCCGCACGATATCGGGGTTCATTTTTCCTGGATTAAACCGCACCGACCCGTCTTTCATGTGAAAGCGGCGGTTAAAAGCAATGCCCTTTTGTTGCGCAACGCCGACTTCCAGCGTTACCGTTTTCATATTGACCGCCGCCTGTTGCGCCGATTGGACGCAGCGATCTACAAGAATTTTTTGATAATCAATGGTTGCGTTTGGGTCTTTGCCATGCGCCTCGATAGCGGCTTCGTGAAACAGGTTCCACAGAGTCCCATAAAACTCCGGCCCGGCATGAGTGTGCGTGGCCGCAACCGATATGTTCTTGAATGGAATGCCGAGCGATTCCTGTACCCGATGCCGCACCTGGTTGGTGATCGGCGACGGGATGCTGCACAGATCGCAGATCACCAATGCGGCTTTGACGCCGCCTTGCTCCCAGACCATTGCTTTGGCAAAAAGCGGATCGTGAACGCCGTTGTTGAATTTTTCGTAATAGTTCCCTGCCATACGCCAACCCACAGGCGGAGTAATTTCGACTTGAGAACTGCCCAGCAAAAACGCCTCGTCGTCATTCGCGAATGAAGACGGCGCCGCAAACGAAAAAATAGCAATCATGCAAAGTATGTTTATGAATAGATGTAATTTCATGCCTAATTCTCTCCATCGTTTTATTCACATTGATAAGCGATCAAATGAGATTCAAATTCGTTTCATTCTCTGGTAGGATGAACGAACAATGCTATAGCATACTCTCATATTTTTTGTCGTTTGAAAATACTTCTTTCCAGGGAAAGGAATTTACCATGGCCCGCCCTACTCAATCACGACGAGCATTCTTTCAAAAAACCTCCATCGCCGCCGCGCTTCCATTACTGACCGTGCTGCCTCAGTCCGCAAAAGGCGCAAATGATCGCCTGCAAATCGGGGCCATTGGCTGCGGCAGCCGAGGGCGCAACGCGCTGATGACCGAGATTCATCAATTCAGCGCCGACCAGAACGTTGCCATTACCGCCGTTTGCGACGTGTGGAACCAACATCGTGAATCGGCGGCCTCCATGACCGAAGAATGGTTTGGTAAACGGGCGCAGGAATTCGTTGATTATAGGGATGTCCTGGCCCTTTCCGATATCGACGCCGTTACCATCGCGACGCCCGACCACCTTCATGCAACCATTTTGTATGACGCCGTCAAAGCAGGCAAAGACGCCTACTGTGAAAAACCGCTGGCCCGTAATCTCAAAGAACTCCACCGGGTGGTCGACGCCGTCAAACAGTCCGACCGCGTTGTCCAACTGGGAACGCAGTTGCGCAGTTATCCCTCTTTCACTGGATGCCGCAAAGCCGTACACGATCAAACACTGGGCAAAATCATCAAAGTCGCGCAAACCCGCAACTATTACGAACCCTACTGGTATGGCTTCAAACGCGACATCAAAGAATCCGACACCCATTGGGAACAGTTTTTAGGCCATGTCAAACACCGCGATTTTAACGACGATCAACATAGCGTCTGGTATGGATACCGCGACTTCACCGACGGTTCAATCTCAAACTTGATGTGCCATTTCATTGATCTGGTCCATTATATTACCGGCGCCCAGTTCCCCTCTTGCGCGGTCACACTTTGCGGCAATTACGCCTGGGAAGACCAGCGCACCTGCCCCGATTCCGTCCACACATTGCTTGAATACCCTGAAGGGTTCATGGTGAGCTACTCGACGTCCTGCGGAAACGGCAACGGAAATTACACCAAGTTCTGGGGAACCAAAGGAATGATCGACGCCACCGATTGGCGCGAACCATTTATGACCGGAGACGGGACAAACGCCGAAGGACGCATCGAAAAAAAGCAGCGCGTCCCCGACGTGGATATCGCGCCCCACATGCTCAACTGGCTGCAATGCCTACGCAACCGGGAGCAACCCAACGCCGATATCAACGCAGGCTATCAACACGCCATCGCCTGCCTGCTGGCTGACGCGGCCTATCTCAAAGAACGGAAAATGACCTACGATCCCAAAAAGCGTAAATTCAAATCCGCATAATGCGCAACACGGCTTGAAAGGACAATGAGACATGAAAAAAGCATTCGTATTCTTCTTAATCCTCACAACCACCCTGCTTGCAGGCTCGATACATGCAGCACACCACGACGGCCTGCTTGCTGGTTATGCGGAGGTCGATATTACTCCCCCTATGGGCGTTGGAATGCCCGGGTATTTTAGTGAACGCAAGGCCGATGGCGTTCTCGACCCCTTGCGGATCAAATCGCTCGCTCTCACCCATGATGACGCGACGGTACTCGTTCTTGCGGTTGATCTCATTTCGTTAAAGCGTCCAGTCATCGACAAAATGCGCGACGCCATCACAACAGCAACAAACGTCCCGGCGGAGCGAATCTTCATCCATGCGACCCACACCCATACTGGCGCCCGCGTATCTGAAATTGAAGACAAACTTCCAGGACAAGCAGCGGCTGCCGTTCTCAAAGCATTAGAGAACCAAAAGCCGGAGGCGAAAGTCACCTGCGGCAGCGCACAAGAGAACACAGTCACATTCATTCGCCGTTATCTGATAACGGACGGTTCAGTGCGCACCAATCCAGGACGCGCCAACCCAAACATCGTGCGCCCCATTGGCCAAATCGACCCGAATGTCAATGTTTTGTCTTTTCACGACGCCAAAATTTCCATCGTCAGTCATGGGCTTCATTGCGACTGCGTCAGTGGTACAAAATTCTCCGCCGATTACCCCTATCACCTCACCCAACGGATCAAAGAAAGCCTGGGCGCAGATTGGGATGTCATCTTTCTCAACGCCTGCTGTGGAAATCTCAATCACATTAACGTACATGATAAAACCCAAAAAAGCGGCAATGAGGAAGCGCGAAAAATTGGCCGGGCGTTAGGCGAGGCCGCGTTAAAGGCCCACGCGGATTCGGCAGAAATTGAAATCGACAAGATAGACTCGAGAGTAACTACCGTTAATTCTCCAATGCGCAAAGTCCCCGCAGAACTTTATGCGTGGGCGAAAGCCGAAATGCAGCAGGATTCAGATAAAGCGAAAAAGCGAAACTTCAACGAATACACCCCAAAAGGCGTTATCCAATTGGCCGAAACAACCGAAACAAACCGCCCGGCTGAAATCATTGCCTTACGGATAGGCCCGGTTGGAATCGTCGGCCTGCCCGCTGAATGCTTTGTCGAAATGAGCAGGTATATTCAAAACCATTCCCTGTTAGATTCGACCTTCGTAATCGGCCTGACCGGCGGCTCAATGGGCTACGTTCCACACCAGCGCGGGTATTCAGAAGGCGGCTACGAAGCGACCTACAGCAGCGCCCCGCTTGCGCCAATCACCCCAAACTTGTGGACCGACGCGGCGATCCGTTTGCTGAAAGAGTTGAAAGCAGCAAAGTAAAAAATATCACTCTAATTAGAAAAGGCGATCATTGATGAACCGTAGAGAAGCGCTTCAACTTATCATGGCGACGGCGTCTACCAGCGCCCTGGCGCAAGCGGCTGACAATGAGATTGATCCGGGCGTCATTCAACGGCATGACGCAAGACTGAAAGAGACGCTGGCGAAACAAGTGACTGACCCAAACCACCGGGGGTTTGGCGCCTATCCAGATCAATGGCAACTCTATCACTGTTACGCAGCGGCAAGCCTGCTAGAAAACGCGGTCGCAGCCTACTTGCACCCCCGGTCAGCGTATTACCATGACCAACCGCTTCTCAAACGAATTTCCTGGGCGGTTGATTTTTTAAACAGAAACCAGTCGCCTGAAGGCAACATTGATTTGCTGACGACCAATTTTGGTTCGCCGCCTGACACGGGTTTTGTTGTGCACCACGTTGCGACCGCCGCCAAACTGGCAGCGCTTCATCAGGCCGAAGACATCGCCGCGCAGATCAAACCCTTTCTGCTGAAAGCAGGCGCGGCCATGTCCGAAGGCGGCGTCCACACTCCCAATCACCGCTGGGTCGTCTGCGCCGCCCTGGCCCAGATCCACGACCTCTATCCAAACCAGAAGTATTTAGACCGTATAAACGCGTGGCTTGCTGAGGGAATCGACATTGATGAAGAAGGGCAGTTTCACGAACGAAGCACCACCATCTATAACGCTGTCTGCGACAATGCGTTTGTAACCCTCGCGCAGAAACTCGACCGCAACGACTTACTCGAACCCGTGCGCAAAAACCTCGACAGTATGTTGTATCTTCTTCACCCCAACTTTGAAGTCGTGACCGAAATATCAAAGCGCCAGGATATCAATACAAACGGAACCATGAAAAGTTACTGGTTTGCGCTGCGGTATATGGCGGTTTATGACGACAACGGACAGTACGCGTCAATTCTCAACAGCATGGAGCCGGAACAAATCAGCCTTCCATTGCTGATGGAGTATCCGCTGTTACGCAAACCGCTGCCAGAGTTGGCTCCTCCACCCCAACAATATAATAAGGTGTTTCCCTTGTCGGAAATCAGCCACATTCGCCGGGGCAAACTAAGCGCAACCATCATGCACCGCCAAAACAGCCGCTGGTTTGCGCTGCGCAATGGAAACGCCGTCATCAATGCGGTCCGCTTCGCGTCTGCATTCTACGGCAAGGGACAATTCAATCCAGAAC
This sequence comes from Candidatus Hinthialibacter antarcticus, assembly GCA_030765645.1. NCBI lineage: Bacteria > Candidatus Hinthialibacterota > Candidatus Hinthialibacteria > Candidatus Hinthialibacterales > Candidatus Hinthialibacteraceae > Candidatus Hinthialibacter > Candidatus Hinthialibacter antarcticus. The sequence continues at coordinate 83,782 of JAVCCE010000011.1, forward strand.
ACTTCCATCAAGACGGAGACGCCTACATTTTCACGCAAGAGATGAAGGCGCCGTATTATCAGCCCATCACCGATCCGTCCCTAAAACCCATCACCTCTGAGAACCTCGGCAGGGCCAGGCAACATCGCGAGCAGACGAATGTATCTGTCATGCAGTATGAAACAAAAATCGTCGATAAAGGCGCGATGTTTGAACTCCACATCAACGCCGTTGGAACAGATAATGTCCCTATCGCCATTGAGGTCAATTTGCGCGAAGGAGGGACAATTGAGGGCGTCGTCCCGGCGCCGAACGTCGCAGACGCCTTCTTGTTAGATGACGGCTATGCGGCCTACACGCTTGGCCGCGACTCCATCCGCTTCGGCCCGGGACGAAGAGATCACGCCTACACCCAGATACGCGGCGCTCTCAGCAAATTGTCCGGCCCAAGCGTCTACATCACCGGATACACGCCGTTCCAACATGTCATTCAATTTGAAGCGGTATAACGATGTTTCATTAAGCGCATTTATCTTCTCACACGCGAGAGAAGTTCCGTATCGACCCTCATACAGGGAGACAGAGGGCGGGGCAATTTGATATGATTTCATGCGATGAAATTTGAACGCCACGATCAAACTCATTTGGGAGATAGATGATGAAACGTTTATTTGCAATCGTCTTTGCAATAGTGTTTGTATCCGCTGTTTCTGAAGCAAAAGAATATGTAAAAACAAACGCATTAGCAAACTGGTCAATTGTCGCGTCTGAAGACGCCATCCCAAGCGAAAAATATGCGGCGCAGGAGTTTCAGCGTTTATTGAAAGACGTGAGCGGTATTACGCTGCCGATCACGTCTCGCCCTCCTGAGAGCGCAGGCGTGATTTTCATCGGTTATAGTGAAGAGATGGCGGCAAGCGAGGTGGGATTTTCTATTGATGATTTGGGTGAAGAAGGGCTGCGCATCCACACAACCTCAAATCAAATTTCCATCGCGGGCGGGCGCCCCCGGGGAACGCTCTACGGCGTTTACGAATTTATGGAGCGCTATTTTGACGTTCGCTTTCTGACGCACGACCATACCTACATTCCATCAAAGAAAACAACAAGAATACCATGCGAGACATTTACTTACATTCCGCCGTTTACGTTCCGCTGGAGTTATTACAAAGAGAACGCCGCCTATCAGGATTTCGCGGCGAAATTACGCGTGAACACAACAACCACTGATGAAAAGTTGGGCGGGAAAACCAATCAGGAACTGATCAACCATTCGTTTCATCATTTACTTTCTGTTGAAGAGTATGGAAAAACACACCCCGAATATTTTGCTCTCGTCGATGGCGAACGAAAATTGGATATGTGGGGCGGCGGGCCGGAACTGTGCGTCACCAATCCAGACGTGATAGAAATTGTAGCGAACAAGGTGATTCAAGAATTAGACGCGAACCCGGACCGGCAAAACTATAGCGTGAGTCAAAACGATAATGACAAGTATTGCCGCTGCAAACGCTGCGAAGAAATCAACCAGCGCGAAGGAACGCCGATGGGTTCCCACTTGGCTTTCGTCAACGCTGTCGCCGAACGCGTCGAAGCCAAGCATCCCGATGTTAAGATTGGCACCCTGTCGTATTGGTACACCCGCAAACCGCCAAAAACCATCCGCCCGCGCGACAACGTCCAGATTCAATTGTGCAGCATAGAATGCAGCACATTGTATGCGCTGGATGATCCTGATTCAGAAAAGAACCGGGAATTCTGCGATGACATGAACAAATGGGGCGCGATGTGCGACGATATATGGATATGGAATTACAACACCAATTTCCGCTATTACGACCTGCCGTTTCCCAATCTGCGCATCATCAGCCCCAATATTCAGTATTTTGTGAAGAACCATGTGAAGGGCCTGTTCATGCAAGCCAACGGCAACAGCATGACGGGTGAAATGTGCGACCTGCGTAACTACGTCATCAGCCGTTGTATGTGGGACCCCGATTTAGACGGTTGGGAATTGGCGAAAGAATTTTGTCAGTTGCATTATGGTAAGGCGGCGAAAACGGTTTTTGCCTATCTGGATTTTCTGCATGACAACGCCGAACGCGCGGGGTATGAGCCGGGCTGTTTTCCCAATCCGTATGAGTTGGGATTGAATGCAGAGGTTTCAACCAAAATTTTCAAATACTTTCAAAAGGCGCTAAAGCAAACCGAAAATGAGGAAGTCTTTAAGCGCGTTGAAAAAGCCTCGATTTGCGCCTGGCGGGCGGTGTTGGAAACCTGCGGCGAAATGCAAATTAACGATGGAAAATTAGTCGTTCGCTACCCGGCGCCGTTTGAAGACGCAGTCGAAAAATACAAAGCACTAACAAAGAAGTATGGTCAAGAGCGCGCCGAAGAATGGGAGCCTATCGATAATTATTATTCGCTGTTAGATCGCGCAACAAAAGAAGGCTTCAAAGCGGAAAAATTAGAAAATGATCAATGGTCGGTCCCCGTGATTGCTGAAAAGAACGGCATGATCGTTGATCTTTTCTATAAGCCAAAGAAGCGCTATTTAACGGGCAACTTTGCCGACCGTTCGCTGCGCTTATTGTTTGACCGTTGTACGATTGAAGAACAAGGTGTTAAGGGATTTCAGGATGCGCCAGAAGAATTTGAATCTGAGTCGAGCCAAGACGCTGTCGTTCTAAGTAAGAAACTTGCCGACGGTTCGATGTATACCCGCCAGATTGGTTTTGACGCTGAAAACCCCGGTCAAATCGTGTTTAAGACAGAGATCACCCACAACGGCGCCGAACCCAAAACCTATCAGATTCAGATCACGCCGGAATTTCATTCTGGCGAGGCGACCGGCAATTCAAAGATTGTTAGCGCATATATCCAAGACGATGGTTGGCGCCTGTTTAACGAAGACTGGAAAGACAGCGATGGACCGGGAAAACAAATTCTTCGAAATGCAACAGGCGGAGAATACGCATTCTTTAATCATAAGCAGCGCTACGGCGTCAAACTTAGTTATGACTCTGAACACGTGTATGCCCAAAGTTTATATTGGAACCCGCATTATCCGCTTGCAACCCTGGGGCTGATGACAAAAGAGATTGAACTCAAACCTGGCGGGCATTTTTCGTTTGAATACCGTATGGAGTATCTATCTCGACGTCCACGTTGAGAGCCGTCATTTCGTGCAATGACCTAAAGAGTTTCGCATTTTGTGTGGGGTGAATTTTTTGTGAATAATCCATTCTTCGGCGTGTTTCTACATGCAATCGGCGGATTGGCTGCGGCCAGTTTTTATATTCCGTTCAAAAAAGTCCAACACTGGTCGTGGGAAAGTTACTGGCTGGTGGGCGGCGTTTTCAGTTGGCTCGTCGCGCCTTGGGTGGTTGCAGCGCTGACGGCGCCGAATGTGTTGCAGATTCTTTCGGCGTCCCCTGCGTCGTCGCTGGTCTGGTGTTATCTGTTCGGCGTCTTATGGGGCGTCGGCGGTTTGACCTTCGGCTTGTCGATGCGCTACCTGGGCATGTCGCTGGGCTATGCGATTGCGCTAGGGTTTTGCGCGGCGTTCGGCACAATCATCCCTCCCCTCTTCGCCGGACAGTTTGGCGAACTCATCAGTAACCTCGCGGGCGTGGTGACGCTGTCTGGCGTTGTCGTTTGTCTGGTTGGGATTTCGTTTTGCGGCCTGGCGGGCATCCGAAAAGAAAAAGAACTGCCCATCGAGGAAAAGAAAAAAACGGTTATTGAGTTTGATTTGTGGAAGGGAATCTGGGTCGCGCTGTTCGCCGGGGTGATGAGCGCTTGTATGTCATTCGGCATTAACGCCGGAAAGCCCATCGCCGACATGGCCGTTCAGTTTTCTACGCCGGATATCTGGAAGAACACGCCGGTATTTATCATCATCCTTGCAGGCGGATTTACGACCAATTTAATCTGGTGTCTGTATTTGAATTATAAAAATAACACGTGGGGCGACTATGTTCGCTTGATTGATACTCCCATCGTATTCAATTATTTATTTTCTGCGCTGGCTGGCGTCACCTGGTATCTGCAATTCATGTTTTATGGAATGGGCACCACCCAGATGGGGAAATATGACTTTGGCAGTTGGACCATCCACATGGCGTTTATTATCATTTTTTCGAATATCTGGGGCTGGTCGTTTCATGAATGGAAGGGCGTGAGCAAACGCACTCATCGTCTGGTTTGGATCGGCGTTGGGATATTACTGCTTTCAACTATCGTTGTCGGCTTAGGCAATTATCTGGCTGAATAACTCAGAGTGAATTCCGAAAATGGAGAGTCGTCATGGTAAAGCATTGTTGGAAAATTGCTCTCTTTATCACATGCCTTACATTTATTTTTGATGCAAATGCTGCGATCTCTGTAAATCATCTTCGTTGTGAATATAAAAACAATCCCGCCGGAATTGATTGTCAGAATCCACGATTGAGTTGGTGGATTGATTCTGAAAAACGCGGCGTGATGCAAACCGCCTATCAAATTCTCGTTGCGTCCAGCCAGGAGAAATTACAGAGCGGCGACAGCGATCTTTGGGACAGCGGCAAGGTTCGCTCTTCCAATTCAATTCAACAAGAATACCAAGGGCAGGCGCTGCCGTCGTTTCAATCTGTATTTTGGAAAATTCGTATATGGGACGAGGATGATAACGCATCGCCTTGGAGCGAGCCAGCGTTCTGGATCAACGGCGTGATGAAAACTGACGATTGGAAGGCGTCATGGATCGGGTTGGAACTAACAGCGCCGTTTCGTCAGGAAGACGGGCTTCCCTTATTTCGCCGGGAGTTTTCGATTGAGAAAGAAGTCCGGCTTGCGATTGTCAGCGTGTGCGGGCTTGGGCAGTATGAACTTTTTATCAATAGCAAGAAGACAGCCGATCAATTTCTTGATCCTGCCTGGTCGGTGTATGAAAAGACCGTTTATTACAACACATTCGATGTGACTGACCAGTTGCAGCAAGGCGAAAACGCATTCGGCGTCATGCTTGGCAAGGGTTTTTATAACACGCAAGGCGACCGCAGAGTGCATGGCGTCAATAATGATGGCCGTCTGAAACTGATCTTACAATGTAATGTGGAATACGCCGATGGAACTCGCGACGTTCTTTGTTCGGACGGAAGTTGGAAGGCGGCGCATGGCCCGGTCACGCACAGCGCCATCCTTGCGGGAGAAGATTATGACGCCCGGCGCAGTCAGCCCGGATGGACGGCGCCGGAATTTGACGACGGCGGTTGGGCGAATGCGTCTGTGGTTGATGCGCCAACAGGTAATATCAAAGCCGCGATTTCAGAGCCGATGCGGGAGATGCAGATATTCCAGCCTGTTCAGATAGATGCCTTGCCGAATGGCGATTTTGTTTATGATTTTGGACAAAACGCATCAGCGGTCCCATCGTTAATCGTGCGAGGCAAGCCCGGGCAAAGCCTTCGTCTGACGCCAGCCGAACAACGCCACGGGCAATCGCCGGAACGCGCCAATAATGGAAGCGGGCCGGTCAACCAGGCGGGCGTCGGTTCGCCGAATTATTATCAATACACGATTGGCCCAGACCAAAGCGAGACATGGCGCCCGCAATTCACCTATGGCGGGTTTCAATATATTCAGGTGAGCGGCGCTGTTCCAAAGGGGAATGAAAACCCCGGCGGCTTGCCTGTTATTGAGTCGCTGCAATCCATTCATGTGCGCAACGCTGCGGCTGAAGTCGGCGGTTTTGAATGCTCGAACCCGTTGTTCAATCGCATTGACGAGCTGATTGATTGGGCGGTCAAAAGCAACCTCGGCCACGTGCTGACTGATTGCCCGACGCGCGAAAAGTTGGGTTGGCTCGAAGTCAGTTATTTGATGGGGCCTTCGATGTCGCGCAAGTATGATCTCGCGGCGCTCTATGCAAAGAAGGCGCAAGACATCGAAGATTCGCAAGATGACAGCGGCGAAATTTTCACCGTCGCGCCCAATTACCCAAAGTTTGACGGCGGTTTTCGATACACGCCGGAATGGGGCGCCGCCGGTGTAATAATTCCTTGGCAACTGTATCGCTGGTACGGTGACGAACGCGTACTCGAAGAACACTTTGACATGATGAAGCGCTTTGTTGATTCTATGAAAGAATCATCTGACGGTTTGGTTCCACGCGCGGGGTTGGGTGACTGGTATGACTATGGGCACGGTGAAAATATGGGGCCGTCGCGGTTTACATCGCCTCAATTAACCGCCATGGCGACCTTTTACCGCTGTTGCGTCATCGTCGCTGACAGCGCTGATCTCTTGGGGAAAACGAATGAGAATCAACAGTACGAAGATTTAGCGAAGCAAATCAAATCCGCATTCAATACAAATTTCTATGAAGGAAATGGACGATACAAAAATGAGGGCAGCCCGCAAACAGCGAATGCGATCGCGCTTTCCGTTGGATTGGTTGGCTCTGAAAATCGAGATGATGTTCTGAAATCAATCGTTGATGATTTGAAACACCGCAACTTTCAACAGACCGCTGGCGATGTCGGTTTCTATTATCTGGTCGATGCGCTAGCGAGTCTGGGCGAACATGAAAATCTCTTTCAAAATGTGAACCGCAACGCCGAAGGCAGTTATGGATATATTCTCGACCTGGATTGGAACTCGATGCCCGAAGCCTGGAACGCAAATACTTCCGCCTCGATGAACCATTGCATGCTTGGGCACATTCAACAATGGTTTTATCATTACTTGTTAGGAATCCAGCAAGCGGAGGGTTCAATTGGTTTCAAACAAGTTGTCATTGATCCCGCTGTTGTTGAAGGGCTTAATTGGGCCAGAGGATACTACGATTCGATTCATGGGCGAATTTCATGCGATTGGAAAAAGTCGGAGAAATTATTGACGATGAAAGTCAGCGTTCCAGCAAACACAACCGCGATCATTCATGTTCCGACCATTGACGCCGACAAGATTACGGAGAGCGGCCGCCCAGTCCAGAACCGAAATGATGTTGACATGATGGGGATAGAAAATGGTTCTGCGCTTTTCAAAGTTGGTTCAGGAAACTATACATTCACATCACTCATCCATGAGTAATTTCAAACGAAAGAGGTTGAACAACCATGACTTCGCTTCCAACCATTAAACCGCCCCGCAAAGCGCGAATCGGGCTATATTCCATCGGCCACCCGCATTATTGGGAACAGTTTGACGGGCTGTTAAACCGCTTGACCGGCTATGGGCAATTCATTGAAAAGCGCTTGGGCGAATGGGGCGACGTGTTTAACGCCGGGATGATCGACCAGGAGTCGAAAGCAAGACAAGCCGGAGAATGGTTCAACGAAAAAAACGTCGATCTGATTTTTTGCCATGTGGCGACCTATCAGATGAGCGCATCTCATCTCGCTATCGCGCAAGCAGCGAAATGCCCGGTTGTGGTGTTGAACTTACAGCCCGCTGAGCAAATCAATTATGAAAAAACCACCACAGGCGAATGGCTAGCGCATTGCGTGGGATGCGCCACGCCGGAAATCGCCAACGCGTTTCTTCGCGCGGGCATACAATTTCGCGTGGTGAGCGGATTGCTCGGACTTGAGAAAACGCCGGAAATTTCGCTCGCGGATGAAGTCACTTATCAGCATCCAGAAGCGATGTCCGCTTGGAGAGAAATTGAAGAATGGGTGAAAGCCGCATCGGCCATGCGAACGCTGCGCAGCGGGCGAATGGGATTTTTAGGGCATACCTACCCGGGCATGTTAGATATGTACACTGATTTCACCATGGTGCAGTCGCAAGCGGGGATGTACGTTGAAATTTTAGAAATGTGCGACTTGGCGCGTTTGGTGAAATCGGTTACGGAGGCCGAGAAACAAAAGAAAATCGAAGACGTGAAGCAGATGTTCGTCATCAGCGAAGATTCACCCGCTGACCCATTGGCCCAAAAACCTCAGCCGGAGCAATTGGATTGGGCCTGCACCGTCGCGGCGGCGCAAGAGAAGATGGTGCGTGAATTTGATCTGGACGCGTTGACTTACTATTATCGCGGCGACGCGGGCAATGAATATCAACAAATACAGGAAGCGTTTATTCTGGGCCATTCGCTTCTGACCGCCCAAGGGATTCCATGCGCGGGCGAAGGCGATATGAAAACTGCCATCGCAATGAAAATTGCGGATACGCTGGGCGTGGGCGGCAGTTATAGCGAGATCGTCGTGTGCGACTATAAAGAGAAGTCGATCCTATTAGGACACGATGGGCCCTTTCATGTGAACATCGCCGCAAAAAAACCGATCTTGCGCGGCATGGGGTTGTTCCACGGCAAGTGGGGCAGCGGCGTTTCCGTTGAAGCGCAGGTTCAACGCGGCCCCATCACAATTCACAATATCACTCAAACGCATGACAGAAAATTGAAGTCAATTATAAACCACGGCACGGCGACGGACGGGCCAGTGCTTCGCATCGGCAACACCATGACGCAGGTGCAATTTGCCATGCCGGTCAGTGAATTTATGAACCGCTGGTTTGAGTTGGGGCCGACCCATCATTGCGCGCTTTCGATTGGGCATAACGCCGGAGCGATATCAAAACTGGCCGACTTGATGGGCTGGGCGTGCGAGTCTGTTTGTTTATAGCGGCTTGGTGCGCCAAATCAATATCCCAGGCCAGCATTATAGTTTTCATTCATCAATCCCGCCTTTCCCTGCCCTTAAATCCATATTTTCCCCACCACTCGAACCTACACTTCCACATGTAAGATAATAAACAAAAAATAAATGGATGATGTTTGCATATCTGAACTATTATTTAATTATATAAATAACAAAACACTTAAAACGAGTATAAAGAAATACTTATATTAAACATTCCTGAGAGACTTTTAAATATCTTTTAAGAATACCAATTTAGTGAATATTATTCTTGACATTTTAAACCCACCCCTTATATTTACTTTCTAAAGCAAGGCTTGTTTCTTTTATTACTAATATTAGGGTGTGTGAAAATGGCTACAGCAACCCCCACGGCTGCAGAAACTCCGCTGACGTTGGCTGAACATGCAGCAAACCGGCTGATGTTCGGCCCTCGTCCCGGCGATAATGACGCCATCAATGCAATGGGCTTCGACGCATTTGTTGACCAACAACTTGATCCAGCAACCATCGACGACGCCGAGGCAGAACAAATTATCAACGCAGCGCCGCGCGAAACCCTCACTGAAACCATGCCGCAACTCTTCGACCGTCGCAGTACATCACCCTACGCCGAGGTAATCCGTCCGATCAAAGAAGTGCGTTTTGATACGATGGTTCGCGCGGTTGAATCGAAAAAGCAGTTGCAAGAACGCATGGTCAACTTCTGGTATGACCACTTCAATTTATACGGCTGGGACTACACCACCCGGTCTCCCGGCGTGTAAAGCAGCTAACAACGTATGCGCCGGGCGGTATAAGGCTTGGTATCCATGCTTGATGGCTTCGTGAGCAATGGCTTAGGCCAAGTGCTATTTCCCTGTCCCTGTCGGCCTATTATCAATACAAAAGTGCGTTTTCGATAGATGATTGGTTCAGGTCGCTAATGTCCCACAGCAATGCTGTTCTATCATCACTTCCAGTTAAAATCTTCGTACCATCCGGTGAAAACGCCACGGAATTAATAGCACCTAAATGTACCGAGAATGTACGAATTTCTTCGCCCGTACTCGCATCCCACAATTTCGCCGTTTTATCTTCACTTCCCGTTAGAATTTTCGAACCATCCGGTGAAAATGCCACAGAGTATATCCAATGAGAATGTCCCGAGAACGTTCGAATCTCTTGGCCCGTTTCAGCATTCCACAATTTCGCCGTGTTATCAGAACTTCCCGTAAGAATCTTCGTGCCATCCGGCGAAAACGCGGCTGAGTTAACACCATTCGAATGGCCAATGAACGTACCAATCTGCTGGCCCGTTTCAGCATCCCACAATTTCGCGGTTTTATCACGGCTTCCCGTTAGAATCTTGGTACCATCCGGCGAAAACGCGACAGAGTATATCCAATCAGTATTCCCCGAAAACTTACGAATTAGTCGGCCCGTTTCAGCATTCCATAATATTGCAGTACTTTCCAAAATATTACCAGTAAGAATCTTCTTGCCATCCGGTGAATACACGGCTGAGTTAACACCAGATGAAGGGATAGAGAACGTATGGGTAGTGAAAGTATGTATCTCTTGGCCCGTTTCAGCATCCCACAATTTCGCCGTGTCATCATAACTTCCCGTAAGAATCTTCGTGCCATCCGGCGAAAATGCGACAGAATTGACATTATCCAAATGCCCCAAAAATGTACGAATCTGCAAACCCGTATCAGCATTCCAAAGCTTCGCAGTTCTATCATCACTTCCTGTTAAAATCGTTGAACCATCCGGTGAAAATGCGACGGAACGGACACCACCCAAATGCTCCGAGAACGTACGAATCTCCAGACCCGTTTCAGTATTCGACAATTTCGTCGTGGTGTCATCACTTCCTGTTAGAATCCTTGTACCATCCGGCGAAAACACCGCTGAATTAACACCGCGCGTATGCCTGACCGCAAAAACTATCTGCCCGGTTCCAGCATTCCACAACCTTGCTATTCCATCACTACTTCCCGTAAGAATTTTAGTGCCATCCGGTGAAAATGCGACGGAACTTACAGCGCCAAAATCTCCTGAGAATGTACGAATCTCTTCACCAGTAATCGCATTCCACAATTTCGCCGTTTTATCACCGCTTCCCGTTAGAACTTTCGTACCATCTGGCGAAAATGCAACGGAGTTTACGCTACTATACAAATGCCCAGAGAACGTACGAATCTCTTCACCAGTTTCAGTATCCCACATTATTGCTGTTTTAGGAGAGAAGCCCATTGTCCAATCTGATGAGCCCATCAGAATCTTCGTCCCATCGGGCGAAAACACGACGGAATTTACATTTATCGTATTCCCTGAAAATGTATGAATCTGCTGGCCTGTTTCAGCATCCCACAATTTCGCTGTATCGTCCCAACTTCCCGTAATAATCTTCGTGCCATCCGGGGAAAATGCGACGGAACGGACATCATCCAAATGCCCGTTGAACGTACGAGTCTCCTGGCCCGTTTCAGCATCCCACAACTTCGCCGTTCTATCATCACTTCCCGTAAGTATCTTCGTACCATCCGGCGAAAATGCGACGGAATTTACACGATTTGAATGTCCCGAGAAAGTACAAATCTGCTGACCCGTTTCAGCATCCCACAATTTCGCGGTACTATCATCATTTCCCGTAAGAACCTTCTTGCCATCCGGCGAAAATGCGACAGAATATATTTTCGAACCTCCATACACGGTTATAGGAATATCTTGACCATATGTCTGCGCAACACTGAGAATCGTTATAACCAACGAGAGAACAAATAGACTTTGTAACTTTTTCATGCTTTCACCTCAAGATGAGTAAGATTTTCCCCCTCGGGGATTTGTATCTACAATGGCAGCCTTATGCATTTTGAACTTCCCCCGGCGCTTTCAGCGCCCCTCCCTCATCCTAACCTTCTCCCAGAGGGAGAAGGGACTCCCTTTTCACTCCGAAAGAAGAGAGATGTACCAAACCCTGGATCAAAACTTACTCATACACACGGCCTAAGACCGAAACGATTTTGCGTTTGACTTCCAACGGATCAATCCCCTCCATGGTGCGAAAAATCACTTCCCCGCCCGGCTTCACGATCACGGTATACGGCAACGCGCCCAGCCATTCTTTGTCTAACGCCTCAACGAGTTCATAGCTGCTTTTGCCGCTGAAAATATAATTACGCATCGACGCTTCATTTTTCTGGAGAAATCCCAACACTTTATCTTTTTTCTTTATTGCATCTGAACTGATCGTAATCATCTCAAAGTCGCGGTTGCGGTACATGCGGTGAATGGTCACCAGTTCGGGGAACTCGGTCACGCAGGGGCCGCACCATGTCGCCCATACGTTAATCACCCGCAATTTGTCGGAGTCGTTCTTCATTAGTTCTTGCAATCCACTCACGTCGATGGGAGCAAGCGTCACTTCTTCTTTCGCCCATTGGTCTGACGCTTGCTTGACTAAATGGCGTTTGTCGGGCCACTTGATTGAGCAGCCAAATGTCTTAGTGGTTTCGATGGGCGGGTTCACCCCAGCCAGCAGCGCATCAATCGCCTGCTTGGCGTCGCGGGTCGTGACTTCGCTGGGCTTTTCAGCGTTATCAATGCGCCCCTGGTAGCGCAGTTTGCGTTCCTCATCAAAAACGAAGATATGCGGCGTGGCGATGGGGCCGTATTTCTGGCATAGTTCCGGCTGGTCGCCCGCATAGAGATAAGGGAACGCAAATTTTTTATCTTTGGCGCGAATCTTCATGTCTGCGAGTGTGTCGCCCACGTCGGTATATCCCATCTCATCTAGCCGCAACGCCAGCGCGTCGTTAGGCGCGACTGCAACCAGCGCAACGCCTTTGTCGTTATATTCTTTGTGAAGAGCGATGATGCGGTCTTCATACGCCTGCGCGGTGGGGCAATGATTGGCGGTGAATACGATCACCAGAAGTTTGGCGTCGGCGAAATCATCGAGGGTATAGGTCTTGCCGTCCGTGCCCGGCCATGAGAATGGAACCGCCGCGCTGCCGATTTCCATCGGTTTGTAGTCAGCGGCATAAGGTGCGGCGCTAAGAATGAGTGCAGCGATGATAGCGAAAGTTAAAACAATGGTTCGCATAGTCGTATCCTCTGTTTAAAAGTTACCTTTATCATACGGAACCAAACGCCCGGCGCCAAGCAAAAAGAGAAACCCGTCTGCCAGGCCGTGCTTCCGTTGTCCTCAACATATCTAAAACTCACAGTATTATATATGCCGTTCTTCTTGTGTTGCCGCATCATGGTGAATGAGTTCCCCAAAATCAAATAGGTGAGAATAATCTGATGAAAATACAAGCGCAATCAAAATTGCCCAGTCGCATCAAACAGTTTGTCGTGTTCGCCGCCAAAGGAAAAGCCATCCAAGCGCCCGCGCCGCAACTACGCGACGCCATCAAAGACGCCGTAAAGTATAAGCAGTTCAGCGGAGACGAAGGCGAGGTTCTCGCGCTCACGCAGGCCGATTTTGTGGTCGTGCTGGTCGGCTGCGGCGATAAGCCCGAAGCGATGAACCAGCGCGCCATCGGCGTCGCGATCAAACGCGCACTGCAGACCAACCCCTTAACTCCCAAAAGCCCGGTCGGAATCGTCCCCCTACGCGATAATGAAGATTGGCTGCGCGGCGTGGTCGACGGCGCCCAACTGGGGCTGTACGTCTGGGACAAATACTTGAGCAAAAAGGCCGATCCGTCGCCGATGGCCTATTCACTGACCATTCAAACCAAAAATATAAAACTGGCGAAACAACTAACCACCGTCGCCGACGGCGTCAACCTGGCGCGCGATATGGCCAACGAAAATGCGGACGTCGCCGACTCGAAATTCATCGAAGCGCAAATTCGTAAGATCACGCGCGGAGACAAACGCTGCAAAATCGAAGTGCTCAACCGCGCCCAGCTGCAAGCCAAGGGGCTGGGGCTTCACCTCGCCGTCAACCAGGGCAGCAACAAAGATCCAAAACTGATTATCGTCACCTACCGCGGCGGCAAAAAAACCGATCCCTTCACCGCACTGGTCGGCAAAGGCCTGACCTTTGATACCGGCGGCCTTAATCTGAAACCCACTGGCAGCATGGAAGACATGCGCTATGACATGTGCGGCGCGGCGGCGGTGACTGGCACACTGCAGAACACGCTGAAACTGAACCTCGCCGTCAACGCTTACTTCGTCTTCGGCGTCGCAGAAAACGCCATCGGGTCTAATTCATACAAACCCGGCGACGTGTTCAAAAGTTATTGCGGCATGACGGTCGAGATTGGCAACACTGACGCCGAAGGCCGACTGGTTCTCGCCGACGCCAACAGCTACGTCGCGAAAAACTACAAACCCGACGCCATCATCAATATCGCCACGCTCACCGGCGCAGTGGTAATCGCACTCGGCTACGAACACACCGGACTGATGAGCACCGACGACAAACTCGCCAACGCCTTGCTTAACGCGGCGCAAACCACCGACGACCGCGCTTGGCGGATGCCGATGTACCCTGAATTAAAAGAACACGTCAAAAGCCCCATCGCCGATATCAAAAACATTGGCCTCAAACGTACGGCGGGCACCGTATCGGCAGGTGAGTTTCTGCGCCAGTTCGCCCAGCATTATGACGAAAACCTCGCCTGGGCGCACCTCGACATCGCCGGGACGGCAAAGCCCGATATGGAAGTCGGCTACTTCCCCGCCAGCGGTACGGGCGCGGGCGTGCGCTTGCTGACCCAGTTTTTAGCGGCGAAGCGCGGCGCTTAACGCTTCGTTTTTTCAGTAGCGGAACTACACTACAAGATTCCCGTTACGCCATTTTTGGAGGATAGCATGTCAGAGTCAGCCGTTACCCCGTCCCGCGAAACGCAGGACTTGCACGTTTTGGAGGCGCAACCGTTGCTGTCGCCCATCGAGTTGAAACGCAACTTGCCCATGAGCGACGCCAGCGCCGAAACCGTCATTCAGTCGCGCAATTCCATAAAGAAGATGCTCATCAACAAAGACCCGCGCATGTTGTTGATCGTTGGGCCTTGTTCGATTCACGATGAAAAAGGCGCCATTGAATACGCCCGGCGCCTCAAAGCGCTTAGCGACGAAGTCAGCGATAAATTGCTGGTCGTTATGCGAGTGTATTTTGAGAAACCCCGTACCACCACTGGTTGGAAAGGCCTTATCAACGATCCCCACATCGACGGCTCGCTTGATATCGCCTACGGTCTACATAAAGGCCGCGAAATTTTGTCGCAAATCACTGAAATCGGGATGCCGACGGCGACCGAGTTTCTTGACCCGATTATTCCCCAATATATTTCAGATTTAATCAGCTGGGCGGCGATTGGCGCGCGTACGACCGAGTCGCAAACGCACCGCGAAATGGCCAGCGGGCTTTCGATGCCCGTCGGTTTCAAAAACAACACCGACGGCAACCTTGAGGTCGCTTTCAACGCGCTGCAATCGGCGCGGGCGTCGCACAGTTTTCTAGGAATCGACCACGACGGTCGGACCGCGATTTACAAAACAAGCGGCAATCGCTGGGGCCACATCATTCTGCGAGGCGGCGGAGGCAAATGCAACTACGATCCAGAAAGCATTCAGCAGGCGATGGAAGGATTGAAAAAAGCCGATCTGCCCGTTTCGGTCATGATTGATTGCAGCCACGCCAATTCAGGCAAAAAAATTGAAAACCAGGAAATTGTCTGGAAAGACAGCATCCACCAGCGCATCGCAGGCAACAGCGCCATTATAGGCTTGATGTTAGAAAGCAACATCTATGAGGGCAATCAAAAAATCACCAAAGACCTCTCCCAATTGAAATACGGCGTCTCAATTACCGACGCCTGCGTCAATTGGGAGACTACGGAGACACTGGTTCGTTGGGCGCACGAACAGTTTAACGGTTAACCTCTAAGGCTCTTTCTTGAGCAAAGCAACCACATTCGCAACAGCCCGTTCCCGGCCCGGTTGGCCGGGGATGGCGTAATCAGACGGGCGGTTCACAATTTCATTTTGTATCAACATCGTTGATGAACCGCCCCCATCGAGATTGAGCGCTTGCTCAGCCCCCAGCGAAACAAAAAACTCCGCCAGTTCTGGCAAGGTGACGCCGGCGCTCCATTCCGGCTGGCGCCCGTCGATGACCACAATCAACACTTCGCCCGATTCCATCACTCCGATTGCCGTGCGCGGCGCCCGTTGTTCGGTATTGAAGTCAGACTCAAATACGTCGGTTTGCGACGTCGCCTCCAAAACCAAAACCGGCCCGGCGCCTATGACAGCATGGCAATCGTTCCATCCCGGTTTATCCGTTTCGATCTGGTATTTTGAGATATCGCCGGGAGAGACCGTTCCAATCAACACCTGGTCCGGCGTGAAACCGACTGAGCCTTGATATTTGCCGCCACCCGGAGGTGGATACAGCACCTTGCCATGCGCAACGATCAGCCCGGCGGCGCGGGTCGGGTTCTTAGAAAAAAAGCCGCCGTTTACAACAGCCACGGCGTCGCTATTTTTTGAGAAGACCGACGGCTGTACGAGGGCGCCGTAGCTTCCAAAAACGCCGAAAATATAATCACGACCAACGCCCGACACGCTCAATATGTGGGCGCGGACGGCTTGTTCGCTGATCGTTTTATACAATACCCGTTGATAGACAAGGTTGGGCGCGGGTTTGCGCTCCTCTTCAATCGAACGTGAAGACCACCAGTCCGCCGAAGCGCTGGCGACAAACAACAAGATAAAGCAAGCGATCAGTAGAGTCCGCTGCGACATCCGAAGCGCTTGATTTGAAGTTACAAAATTCAATAGTTTCATTTTCTTTTATAGTTACACGATTGTTTCGTAAAAATATAACGCGCAAATATTAAAACTCTGTTCGTTCTCAAGTATCATAGAAGAAATGACCCGTCGTTGTCGATAACAGCGCCCGTATTTTTTTTCAGGAGGCTTAGCATGGCTATTGCCGCAGAGTCAACCGCTGTCCACTATTTTCAAAAGTGCATCAAATGCGGTTCGGACTATTCATCCGAACGCTTTACGTATACCTGCACTCAACCGGGTTGCGGCGGTTTGCTGCTCGTCGAGCGTGATGAAGAGTGGATCACCGCCACGGTCGATCAAGGCGTCGCGGCGCAACATTACTTCGACGGCATCCGTTGGAGCGAAAAGGCCCGCCGCTATCCGACCGGGTCCGGCGTGTTTGCCTGGAAAGACTTTATTATCCCCGGCTTCCCGAACGAAGCGTGTCTGGCCATGTTTGAAGGCAACACGGATTTATTTGAAGCGCCCGAATGGCTGCGCAAAGAATTGGGCATCGGGCCGACATTCATCAAACTCGAAGGCCAGAACCCCAGCGGCAGTTTCAAAGACCGCGGCATGTCGCTCGCCGTCAGCGAGACCCTGCGTCTGCAAATTATGTATCCTGACTTGGACATCTCCGGCGTGTGTTGCGCTTCGACTGGCGATACCTCCGCAGCGGCTGCGGCGTATGCGGCGTATGCGCGCGACCGCTTGCAATGCATCATCCTGGTTCCGCATAATAAAATTTCACCCGCGCAACTCAATCAGGCGATGCAATTCGGCGCCAAAGTCATCGCAGTCGATCACGAAGACGGCTTTGACGGCTGCATGCGCATCATCCAGGAATTCAGCCAAATCCACACCGATTTAGTGCTCGTCAATTCCAAAAACGCGTTCCGTCTGGCGGGCCAGGAAACCATCGGCATCGAAATCATGCAGGACTTGCGCTGGCGCGTTCCGCAGTGGATTTCGATCCCTGTCGGCAACGGCGGCAATTTGACGGCGCTGTTGATTGGCCTGTTGCGCGCCTACAAACATGGCCTCATCGACCACCTCCCGGGTATCTTGATTGGACAGGCGCAAGTGTGTGATACGCTGGTACGTTGGAATGAAAACGACCGCAGCGACGACGCCTACAAACCGGGCAAGTTCCAGACCAGCGTCGCCTCCGCCGCCAACATTTGCGACCCGGTTTCTTTCCCGCGTATCAAACAACTGATCGATTCATTTGAAACCAAGTTCTATCGCGCAACAGAAGAGGAAATTCAAGATTCTCAAATGGCGTTTACCCGTAGCGGCGTCGACATCTGCCCGCAAACAGGCATCTCATTGACGGCGTTGTTAAAAGCGCGCGCGGACGGTACCGTGAAAGAAAGCGATACCTGCGCAGTCATCAGCACGGCGACTGGATTGAAATTTTCCGAATCCGCCGTGCACTATCATACAGAGAAGCCGAATGCAAAATATCAAAACCGCTTCCGCGTTGCACAAGGCAGCGTCTCAGCGGTCGAAGAACTGATTGCGGATTGGTCGTAAGCGAAAATTTCGATAGCAGGTAATTTATACATCCCGACTCATGAAGAAGCCGGAAGGATCACTCTTCATGGATCGGGATGTCCCTATATTCGAGCGACCAGTCGTTTAGCATGCGTACTTCTTTGGGGAAGATTTTAATTAATATGTAGTCGGGGTCTTCAAGCATGGGCAGATCATCCCGCTTGAACGGGATCGCATCCCAATCAACCTCGCCGTCTAATATTTCAGCCGCGCCTAACACACGCAAATGACGGTTAGATTGATCGAGAAAGCAGGCTTCCACCATTGGGTTCGAACGAATTTGTTTTAATTTGCTTGTATCTTTGTGCGAGCAAGACCAAATACAAAACCCGTCATGATAAATCCGCGTCATAGGCCGCAGTCGGGGTTTATCTCCATCGACGCTGGCTAAAAAGAAAATCCGCACTTCTTCAATGATGCTTAACGCTTGGTTCCTGATGTCATTTGATGCCATGAGTTCCACCTATGATTCACTTGAGGAGTGAAATTTTCTTATTCTATAGTGGTTGCCAGAATACTGTGCGGATTGAGTCCTCATATCCGTATCTATCGCTGAGCCTTACGGACGTGCTTAACGCACAGTATTTAATCCAACGCTCTAAACATTAAACCACTTGTAAAAAAGCAATTGAAGCCTCGAGACAATATTTCTCATGCGACTTCTTGTGAGATATACTTATAGATAGAAGCAAGCGTTGGCAGCAGTATCAGGGGGTGACGCGATGAGTAATCTCCAGCAAATGTTAACCCGTCAGATAAACCAATGGAACCTAGAACGCCAGGCCGTACAAGAACTGCAATCCAGCGACAGTTCTTCGATTGGCGTTCGCGCCGCAGACCAGAAACCCGTTGTGACCTTGTCTCGCGAGCGTGGTTGCCGGGGGCAGGAAATCGCAAAGCTGTTGTCGCATGAATTACAATACGGCTTTTTTGGACGCCAGGTTATTGATTATATTGCCGAACACTTAGGCGTCCGCAGCGAGTTGGTTGAGTCGCTGGATGAAAAAGACCGCTCAGAACTTGAACTGTGGGTGGGTAACCTATTTTCTGACCACGCCTTCGATCACGATGAATACAGCCACGCCTTGAGCGAAGTGATGCGCGCCATTTCATTGCAGGGCGGCCTGGTCGTGATTGGACGCGGCGCGAACTACATTTTACGTAACGCCAACGCGTTTCATGTGCGCGTCATCGCACCCGTCAAAACCCGTATCCGCAATCTACTCGAACAGGAAGGCATGTCGGAAGCGCAGGCGCACGCTGAAATTAAGCGCGTTGATAATGAACGAAAACAGTTCGTTAAGCGCTACTTCCACCAGGATATAAACAACCCGATCTTTTATGACCTTGTCATCAACGCCGAGCATTTGCAAATTCACTCGATCACAAAAACCGTCATCGCCGCGATGCGGGCGCGGGGCTGGTCGCTCGCATATACGGGTGGAGACAAACGCCGCCGCACAGCCTAGCGCTATTTCTTTTTGGGCTGAAAAAGCGAAAACAAGCGGTCTAATAACGACGGCTTATAGGTTTTCATTTGCTTCAGGCGTTCTTCATTTACATCGTGGGATACCTGGCGGCGTTTTCCGCTCACGATACGAAACTGTTCATCTTTCATAACCGCTCACCCTCAATTGACCAGAAAAATTAGGCATTCTTATTCAATGTTGTATAATACTGGTAATTCTACAGCATTGATAAACACTTCAATTGACAGATATTTTATAAACACTACATTGCTTGTCAACTTTTGGTATACTACTTGTACCTTAGACAAGCCTGTATGAATCATTATGTAACCATAGTACCAATTCTGGGATTTTTTGATTGGAGAGCGTCCAATTATGCAAATACGATCCGTTGTTCCGATGGAACGAGACAACGCCAAAGACCCGCTGGAAGATTTAGTGCGCGGCTGGCTGGAAGAAATCGGCGAAGACCCCGACCGCGAAGGCTTAGTCCGCACCCCGAAGCGCGTCGCCAAAGCCTGGCGTTTTCTCAATGATGGACACGAACAAAATTTAGAAACGGTTCTCAATAACGCCATTTTTGATGAAGACATCGACGAAATGGTTATGCTGAACGACATCTCGTTTTTCAGTATGTGCGAACACCACATGCTTCCCTTCTGGGGACGCGCCCACGTAGCGTATATCCCCAACGGCAAGGTGGTCGGCTTGTCTAAAATTCCTCGCATCGTCGATATGTTTTCGCGGCGCCTGCAATTGCAAGAACGCCTCACCCAGCAAATCGCCGAAGCGCTGCAAGAAGCCGTCCAGCCGAGAGGCGTCGCCGTAGTGACGGAAGCCCAGCACATGTGTATGATGATGCGGGGCGTCCAAAAGGTCGGCGTCGATACGCGCGCCAGCGCCATGTTGGGCGTGTTCCGTGAAAATCACGCCACCCGCGCCGAATTTCTCAGTATGCTGCCTCCATCAAAATAAGGACAAAAATGACAGGCCGTCTTCAAAATCAAATCACAATCATCACAGGCGGCGGGCGCGGCATTGGCGCTGCAACCGCTGCGCTGTTTGCCCGCGAGGGCGCCCGCGTGGTCATTGCCAGCCGCAACGAAGAGCAACTAAGAACGGTTGCTGATTCGATCGCTGCGCAGTCCGGCGCAGACCGCATTCATTTCATCGCCGCCGACGTGAGCGACGAAGCCCAGGTCGAAGCGCTGTTTAACGAAACCCAATCACACTTTGGCGCACCCGACATCCTCATCAACAACGCCGCCGTCATAACGGTGAAACCGTTCGAAGAGTTCACCGTCTCCGAATGGGACCAGATGATGGCGGTCAACCTGCGCGGGCCGTTTTTGTGCAGCCGGGCGGCTTTCAAATCAATGAAAGCCACTGGACGCGGCGGCTCGATTGTCCATATCAGTTCGCTGGCGGGCATTCGCGGCACGGAAAAGTTCCCCGGCATGTCGGGCTATGTGGTCAGCAAGCACGGCGTGATCGGCCTCACCGAAAGTTTGAGCGTCGAAGGCCGCCCCCACGGCATCCGCGTGAATTGCGTAGCGCCCGGCGCGGTGGATACGCAAATGCTTCGCGAAGCGGCGCCGCAATTCAAGACCGAGACCGTCCCCGACGACATTGCCCAGGCGATTCTTTATTTGTCCGACCCGGTGCAGGCGGCGTCCGTCACCGGGGCCGTCATCGAAATTCACAGCAACGCGTAACCGAACCTCCGAGGAGCCGCTCAATGCCCTATCTGTTGCGGGTTGAGAAACAATACCTGAAGTTTTCCTCCGCCCATTTCACCTTGTTCCCCGATAGCCGCGAGACCCTGCACGGTCATAACTATACCGTGAGTTTAGAAGTCGAGGCGGATGCGCTGCATGATGGCATGGTGGTGGATTTTGGCCCGTTGAAGAAAGCCGCGCGCGCGATTTGCGACCGGTTGGACGAGAAGATATTGCTTCCAGAAACGCCCCGCATCGAACGCACTGAGAGCGACGGAAACTATGAACTCTCCATCGACGGCGACGCGGGCTATCGCTTCCCCAAGGCGGAAGTAGTGGTTCTGCCGATTGATAACGTGACCTGCGAAGGGCTGGCGTACTACATTGCGCAGGACGTGCTGCAATCGCGCCCGCAGTGGGACGCCCAAGGCAACGTCAACCGCCTGCGCGTCTGGGTCGAAGAATCCCCCGGCCAACAAGGCGGCTACGAAGAAACGCTTTCTTAAAACTAACATCCACAACTTACATTCATTTCCCCTCCAACATACATAATTACCGGGCAGTGATTCAACCCGCGCTCAATATTACTCCGTTCTCGGATATCTCCGGTTGGGTGGCAAGGGCAAGGCGGCGCGAAGCGTCGGCAGCCCTTGAAGCAATGAACGGAGATTACTTCAACCGGATGGTAAACGTGGAGCCTTTTTCGAGTTCGCTTTTGACTTCGACTTTGTAGCCCAGCAGTTGGCATAACGACCAGGTGATCGACAGCCCCAGCCCGGTGCCGCCATACTTGCGCGCAGTGCTGTCGTCGGCCTGTTGGAAGGATTCAAAAATATTCAGCAGTCGGCCCGGCGGGATGCCGATTCCCGAGTCCTCCACTTCGAGCGCAACCGGCGCCCCGGTCTCCGCATCAGCGATTGCCCGAATGACAACGTCGCCTTCCTCCGTAAACTTGACGGCGTTGCTCACCAGGTTCATCAAAATCTGCCACAGTTTCGCATAATCGCTTTCAAACGTCTGAATGTTCTCAGCCACCTCGCGAACCAAGCGAATATTCTTCTGGCTGACCTGGCTCTCAATCTGCTCCGCAACCTGCCCCACCAGTTTATTCAAATCTACTGGTTTTCGTTCAATCGCCATGCGCCCGGCTTCAATTTTCGACAGATCGAGAATGTCATTAATCAGCGCAAGCAAATGCAGCCCGCTGGTGCGGATGCGGTTGATGTAATCGAGGTCTTGATCAATGAGGTTTTCGTATTTATTCTTCAGCAACAAGCGCGAAAACCCAATGATCGAGTTCAGCGGCGTACGCAGTTCATGGCTCATCACCGCCAAGAAGCGGCTTTTGGTTTGATTGGCGATGACGGCTTCTTCTTTGGCGCGGATCAGTTCAAATTCCGCGCGTTTGCTTTCGGTCACATCGCGCAAAATACTGCGCGCTTCCACGGGTTCTCCGTCTTCGAAGCGGCAGTTGACATTGCCCGAAACCAAAATGCGATTGCCTTTTTTTGATATCATGGTGGTTTCCATACTGTCATAAACACCGCCCTGCAACACTTCTTCAAACATGCTGCGGTAGTCATCCTGACAGTCAAACGCCACCGTGTGAAAAATCGTCAGGCGCTCGAGTTCCTGGTCGGTGTAGCCGAGTTTTTCGCGCCACGCTTTGTTCACATAGAGAATGCGGCCGTCCGGCGCCACGCTTTGAATCAAGTCGCTGGCGTTATCAAAAAAGTCTTGCAACCGCTCTTCGCTGTCGGTTAATGCTTTCTGTGCGTTTTTGCGTTCTGTAATGAATTCAACAAAAAGAATGATGCCGCCGACTTCGATTTCCGTTTCAAACCAGGGGCGCGCCTCCCAGCGAAGCCATTCTAAATTTCCGGTTCGCGAGAGAAACCCTTCTTCTTCTTCGCCTTGCTGCATAGCCCCTTGCAGGCAGGCGTTTTTGATCGCCTCCCAGCGGCTGCGCAACGGCGGAAACATGGCAAAATCGGTCGGCCCCAACATATCATTCGGCGTCAGCTGAAAATCATCCATCCAGCGCTTGCTGTAAAGCAGGTAGTGCATATCCCGGTCAAACATTGCGATAGGGGCAGGCGCGTTATGAACAAACTGACGCAACAGGTTTTCCGCTTGCTCGCGTACGGCGATTTGGGTGCGTAGCTCCCCGGTGATGCTCTCTAGTTCCTGTGTGCGCAGTTTGAGTTGTTTGCGCATCATTTCTGATTCTGCGATGCGCAGAAATTCACGATCAAACGCCCGCAAACGGAAAAACAATATCAAGCCGCCAATCACGCTCGATATCACCAACATAAAACCAAAATGCAGCCATTCGCTGGGCGTCTCTGAAAAAATTGCAATACATAACCACGAAACGAACACGCTAAAAATAAAAACGCCATACGCAAAATAGGACAGCATCAAACAGGATGCGACCAGCACAATCAAAACTAAATACGCTGTATGGTGGGGATCATCCAGCAACACAAATGAAGGGAAGGCGTTCACTAATACCATTAATCCAAGAATGCAACCAAGCGTATGCGTCCATTGAGCAGGCGAGGGGAACTTTTTAAAAATAAAATACAGCCCCGCCATCACAACCATAAAGAAAAAATCTATGAGAAATAAAAACGGAAGGATCGACGCGGGATATAAAAAACTATCGAAACAAACAAAGAGCAGATAGACAAAACTCAGCCCCAATGCGCTCAGCGGCAAAATTTCTAACGCCCGTTGGTCAAGAGCGGATTTGCGGTCCGTTTGAAAAGAGGGCGAGTCAATTCGTACTTCTGATTTATCATCCATTCAATCATTTATGGGGCATTAAGATAAAACATACCATCTATAACATATTAACATACTTACTCACTTACGAACCAAAAAAACTCACCTGATTTTACCTACGGAATCCAAAAAAACCACTCTTTGGACTTCCCTGTTTTTTAGTGGACTTTCTGACTATGCTGTCTCCCTTGAATCATATATGACCTATTGCATAAGGAATAATATCATGTCGAGCCAATCGAATGGTCTCTACCAACAGATGGAATCAGCGTCTGAATGTACAGAAAAAAGCCAATCCGGCCCGGTCGTTGTTTTTAAGCATAGTGCAATTTGTCCAACGTCCTCTTATGCAAAACGGGAAATGGACGCGTTTATTCAATTAAATTCACTAACGGCGTATCTGGTCGTTGTTCAAGACCAGCGCCCACTATCGAATGAACTCGCGGAACACTTGGGCGTCGAACACGCAAGCCCACAAGCGCTTTGTCTGAAAAATGGCAACGTCATCGCAACCTTTAGCCACTACGACATTACGCAAGACAATTTAGCCAAAGCCTTTTCTGACGAATCGCTATAAATCCAAAATTCTCGCAAACCATTTGTATGCTTCAGCCCACAAAAATATACGATTTCCTCGTCGTCGGCGGCGGAGTGATTGGCCTAATGACAACGCGCGAACTCTTGTCACAAGGGCAGTCGGTTGCCGTCATTGACCGTTCAGCCGTGGGGCAAGAATCGTCATGGGCGGGCGGCGGCATTCTCTTCCCGGTTGATCCAGGCCAATTGCCTCCAGCCGGAATGCAACTCGTCACTTGGTCGCGCAACTCATACCAAGCCTTGGCGGATGAATTGCTCGATGAAACCGGTATTGATTCTGAGTGGATTCAATCGGGCTGTATCGTAAAAAATTTGGGACAAGGCGATGCGATAATCAAGTGGACGCAGTCGCATGGCTTAACAGCAGAGCACATCAACAACGATCAACGTCATACGTTTGCGCCAGCGTTGCGTGAGAACTTCGGCGCTTCAGTGTGGCTGCCAGAGATCGCTCAAATCCGTAATCCCCGCTTGTTGCAAGCATTGAAGATAAGCGTTCTCCAACGCGGCGGCGATATTTTTGAACACACCCCGCTGCAACAAATTCAAATCAACAATGGGCGCGCTGTCAGCGCGATCTGCAACCAGCATCAATTTCCCGCAAATAATTTCATCCTGGCGGCTGGCGCGTGGACTTCGTCGCTACTGGAACCGTTCGGCCCCGCCCCAGTGATCGAACCTGTCCGCGGGCAAATGATCTGTATCAAAACGCCAGCGAATAGGCTCACGCCCATCGTGATGGAAGGCGATTATTACTTGATTCCCCGTAAAGACGGACGCATTTTGGTTGGGAGCACAGTTGAACGGGTTGGGTTTGATAAGCAGACAACGCAAGAAGCATTCGAAGCGCTCAAACAAGCGGCGATTCAAATGGCGCCGGAACTGAAAGATGCAGAGGTCGAAGCCCATTGGGCGGGACTACGCCCCGGCAGCCCGGACGGCATCCCAACCATTGCCGCGCACCCTGAAATTGAAAACGTATATATTAACGCAGGCCATTACCGCAACGGCCTCGTGATGGCGCCCGCTTCGGCTCGACTGATGACGCAAATGGCGCTGAACCAAACACCAATTTTTGATCCAGCGCCATACGCGATTTCTATTTCAAGTTAACAATATCAGCCGCCGGCAATCATCGGCACGTTAGGAACATTACCGCCCCAGCGACCGATATCCCCTCTGCTGATGAGTCCGTTGCTGGGGTGATACACCCGGTTCAACGCAGCCTTGGCATCCCCCGCCGAGCGTTGTACATACACCCACTCGATCGCATCCTGGTTTCGGTCGGGCCCCCAACTGGCGAGGCAATAGCCAGGCGTACTGAGGTCTTCTCTGCCGATATTATTGATCCAGTTATTGGGGCCGTCATGCTCATAGTAATAATTGAAGTACAGGTAACTCTCTTTGTTATTGCCCGTATCTCCCTGTTCGGCTTTGAATACGTCCCGAAACCCAACATCCGCCAGATACGAAGTCGGCGTTGTTAAATTGACTAAATCAACTGTCAGGTGCGAGACATTGGGCGGATGTTTATTGTAATCCAGAAAATACATATCCAGTCCCATACCAATTGTACGTAAATCGCTATTGGTGCGGGCGATTTTTGCGCGGATCTGCGCATTCAAAAAATTCGGAACAGCAATGGCGGCCAGGATACCGATAATTGCGACGACAATGAGCAACTCAATCAATGTAAAGCCAGATTTTTTGTTCTTCATTTCAATCCCCAAAAGTTTAATATGCCATGATAGAATATCATTTCAAAAAACGGCTTTGAACGCTAGTGGCGTTTCCTGCTAGAAATCTTCAACGGGTTCGGTCACACTATCCTATTCGTATAACATCAGGAGGAAATGTCAATATGGAACGTCGTTCTTTTTTAACTACAGCGGCAACAGTCGGCGCCGCATTGGCTGCGTCTGGAACAAGCGCTTCCGCCGCAGAACCAACCAAACAAGCCAAACTTAAATTTTCCTGCCAGGAATGGATCATCCCCGGCAAGACGCTGGAAGACAAAGTCGCGTTTATGAAAGAGCACGACATCGTCGGCTTTGAGCCGGGCGGCAAAGATTTAGACAAACGCGTCGCACAATACAAAAACGCCTTCAAAGGCTCCGATATTCAAACCAGCGCAATCTGCGCGGGCTTCGACGGCGTGTTAATCTCAGACAAGCCCCATGTCCGCAAACGCGCAATGGAGTCGATGAAATCAATCCTCAATGCTGCTGGCGAGTTGGGTTCGACCGGGTTGATTATCGTGCCCGCGTTCAATGGACAAACCGAATTGAGCGAAGTGGGCGGACGCTATATTTTAATTGACCTTTTGGGTGAATTGGGCGAACACGCCGTCAAAGCCGGATCGCGCATCCTGCTCGAACCGCTCAATCGCGGCGAAGCGTGGTTCTTGCGCCAGTTGTCCGACGCCGCCGCCATCTGCGAAGAAGTCAACAACCCCGGCATCTGTATGATGGGCGACTTCTATCACATGGGCATCGAAGAACCGTGCGAATATTCGGCCTTCATGAGCTGCCGCAAGTATCTTCATCACGTGCATCTCGCTAGCCGCCCCAATCGCAAGCAGCCAAGTTATGACCCCAACGACGACTTTCGCCCCGGTTTCAAAGCGTTGAAAGAAATCGGCTATCAGGACTATTGCAGTTTTGAATGCGGCATCGAAGGCAAGGGCGAAGTGGAACTACCGAAAGCAATGGACATGCTCCGCAAGCAGTGGGCGGAAGCGTAAATCGGTTTATCTCGCCGCTGGATTTTACGTTAAGTCCAGCGGCGTTTTTATTGCAAGGAAAAAATATGCCGGCAACAAAACAGATTTGCATTTTTTCATTCTTGTTTTTGCTCCTCGCATCCTGCACCAACAACTCCGACACAATCTCAACCAACAACGCCATTACGCCCCCACCGGCCCGACAAGAAAGTATGCATCCGACGCCAACCATAATGACACCGAACAATACGCCTACGCCAACGCCAATGAAAAAAAATACTCAAACAATCTCATTATCGCCTTTCATCCGAATCGCTCAAATTGAAAATGGAAACGGGCTTAAAGAACTGTCCGGTCAGACTCCCACTGACAAACGGGGCGAATTTTGGGGCATCAACGACAAGGGCAACGATCCTGAGATATTTCGTTTCAGCATCAACGGCAGCGTTCTGCAACAAGTTGAAATCAAGAAAATTAAAAATGATGACTGGGAAGCCATTGCGCAACACCCCGACGGGTCGTTGCTGATTGGCGGCGTCGGCGACAATGACCGCAAAAAGGACGAATATTATATTCATCAAATCGAGGCGCCCAAACGCACCGACGAAAAAATCAAGACAGTTGAATCGTACGAGTTCGTTTATTCAGACAAGCGGCGGCATAACTGCGAGGCGATGTTTGTATTCAACAGCAAAGTCTATTTGATTACCAAAGAAGAAAATGAACATCAGCATTCTAAAATCTATCGTTTGGACACGCTGCGCTCAGGCCGTAAATTGACGGCAAAAGTGGTCACAAATCTAACCGAACCCGGCATCGTCACCGACGCGGCGTACGACCAAACAAAAAAGTTATTAGCAGTGCTAACGTATAATCAAATCATGTTGTTTCGCGTCACGAATGAACGCGACTTGTTTAACGCCCCCATGTTTCGCATGGCGATTGATCTAAAGCAATGCGAGGGCGTTTGTTTCTACGGCGACGAAATCCTGGTCTCCAACGAAGAGGGCGAATTGTGGGCGGCGAAAATCGAGCAAGGATGATTCATCGAGTCTGCGCTTCCGTCCCCTGAATGTCTTGCTACAATTTGCCCCAAATGTAAAAAGAGAAAAGTACAAACGATATGACGACGCCAAACCACGAACAATTCCAGGCCATACAAAGCGCCGCGCAAGGCATCGCGCCTGAAGTCGCCAACAATGATGACCCCATCGGCGCCGAAACCCTGCGCCGCATCTATAAGTTGAATAACCTCAATCGCTGGATGTGGTCGCGCATTGATCCCTGGGTGGGACAGCGCGTCATGGAAGCGGGATGCGGCGTCGGCACCATGACCGCCTTTCTGCTTGAGCGCGAATACGTCTGCGGCGTCGACCTAAACGGGCAACATCTGGAAGACCTCAAAAACAAACTCGGCAAACCCGAAAACCTCGAGACCTTTCAAAGCGACTTGCAAGACCCGAAACTGGCGCAACTCAATGAGAAAGACCTCGACACCATCGTTTGCCTGAACGTGCTCGAACACATCGAAGACCATCATGCGGCTCTGGATAATTTCCACGCTGCGTTACGCCCCGGCGGACGGCTGGTCTTGCTGGTCCCCGCCTATCAAGGGTTATATGGAACGCTCGATCTGGGCTTATCGCATTTTCGCCGCTACGGCAAACGCGATCTGAACGAGCTACTGCTATCGCATAATCTGAAGCCCATCAATCATCGCTACCTGAATCTGTTTGGCATCTTAGGCTGGTGGCTCAATGGTAAAGTGCTGAAGCGTAATCTGCTGCCGTCCGGTCAACTCAATCTATACAACGCCCTGGTTCCATTTTTTATGGCGATTGAAAATTTGACCGGCCCCCCCTGCGGCCTCTCACACGTCGTGGTTGCGGAGAAAATTTGAGGCAGGCATATCTCGATGTTCGATACCGAGAAGGCGCGGGTGTATCTCACTGAGCGCCTGTACAACGAGTGGGGGGAAGTATACTTAACCCACCGTTTTAGCGGATCCCCCCTGTCCGCTGCAGCGGACTTCCCCCCTTAAAAAGGGGGACATTAAAAGCAAAGTAAGTAATATTCGCACAATTGATAAATCTTTACACTACTTCTTCAGCGCCTCATCGAGTTCAGCGGCTTTTTGCAGCGCGGTCTGCGCCCCCGCCTCGTCGCCTGTTTGTTTAAGAAGTTCCGCCAGTTCGCGGTAATGGCCTGGATACACAGGGTTCAACTCAATCACGCGGCGCTGCTGTTCGACGGCTTTCTCTAACTCGCCCGTGCGTTGATATAACTTCGCAAGATAAACGTGCACCTGGTGGTTTTCTTGATATTGTAATGATTGCAGCAACGCCTTTTCTGCATTCTCCAGCCATCCCTGCTGAATATAGCGTACGCCCAACATCAAGTAGGTCTGATGATGAAACGGGCCCCAGCGACGCGCCCTCTCTAAGTAAGCAATTGAATCCAGCCCCTGGCTTGCGCGACCCAACCGCAACGCGCGCTCCGCAATGATCGGCGTGTACGAATACGCAATCACGATAACTGCAATCACAGCGGCCGTCGTTTTTACCCAGGCTGGAGACTCAACGTCTTCCTTCGGCTTCGGCGTTCTCGAGACCAGATACGAGGCCAACACAACGCAGACCAGTGCGCTGGCGGGAAGATGAAAGGGAAAACTCGACATCGAATGCGCGAGCACCACCCACACGCCCGCATACGCGCCCCATGCGAACCAAGGCGCCTCGCGCTCTTGCTTGAGCCTCCGCACAGCGGATGCAATCCATGCTGCCATAAGCCATGCAACAGCAGAACCGCCCAACGGCCCGGCTTCGGCGGCGCTTTCCATCAATTGAAAATGCGGCTGGTCGACGGGAATCACGTAGTCGCGATCATGCGGACGTCCATAGCGTTGATAGTTCAGCCCCTGGTAGTGAATATGCACCGTCAGATAATTATGAAACCCGATGCCGAGAATAGGATTTTCTTGCATCATGATTTTTGTGGTGAGCCAGTTGAAGCGCCGTGCGCCGACGCCGCTAGTCCATTGCGGCGAAGATTTTGCTTCGGCGTACAACGAACCGCCGTGGCTGTTGTTTGGATTATCAAGCAAGTACCAACCAACCGCAGACGCAGCAATGATGATGTACAACACCAAGCGCAATAATGAAACGCGAAAAGTTGGACGCACAATAAACAGCGTGATGGGCATTACGAAAATGAGGAGCAGTAAGCCCAGTGTTGCGCCAACGCAAAACGTCACCGCCAGGCAGGCGAATGATAATCCCAGCGCTACGCCTGCGAGAATAACTTCCCACCATTTGGCGCCGCGCCGCAGCCCCAGCCCGACGATCACCGGGATACAATACGAAAGGTAGCCGCCGAGAAAATTGGGGTTGCCTAGCGTCGCGATCACCTTCGCCCGCCAGTCGCGTACGCCGCCGCTGAAGTTAAAGAGATCAACGCCATAATCCTGCAAGATGCCGTACGTCGCGAGCAGCGCCGCCGTCGCCGCCAAAATCCAAGCAACCGCACGCGGCGACCCGTCAATCGACCACAAACGACGGAACGCATATAACAGCCCGACGAATATTAATACCAATCCATACGTCCGCAGTTGCGCAGGCGATTGAAAACTCACAATCAATGAAACCAGATAGGCGCCCAGCATCGCGCTGATCGGCCAGTCGAGTTCAGACGGCTTTTGCCAACGAAATCCGTTTCGCCAAATAATTAACAGAAACCAAATCACTGCCAAACACGCGATCCAAACCGTCTTGCCTACGATAAATGAATCTTCGGTATCCGGCGTAATCACAAAGGGCGTGACGGCGAGCAGGCCGTACGCAATGCGACGTTCCCATTTATGCAGGTTTTCTTTCATCGGATTCATTCTTGTTCTTCTGCGCCCGCGAGTTGGATTTTCATCACAAAGCCTTTTGGGATGTAACTTTGATACGATTCGGCAACCGCAGCGCGGTCAATCGGCGTTTTTTCTATCATACGGATTTCCGCTTTACCGTTCCATGACGGCGGCAAGGGATACGATGGGCTATACACGGCGCCGCGTAATAATAACGGCTGCACTACGGTTTGCCAGGTATCGTCATGCCACGCCTGTTGCGACGCGGAATGAGCATCGCCGCGCATCTCCAACCCCAGCGCGAGATGGTGATTGACCTGTTCGCGGTACCAATCCAGATACAAGAACCCACAGCTGACGATTACGTTGTTCTCTCCCCGCCCCTCAACGATTTGCTGATACTGCAACGGGTTCAACTCATTGTCCGCCGTGGATTCAAACAGCCCGGTCAATACTGGTTCGCCGTTCGGGACCGCCCGCCAAGCCTGTTCGGCGTAAACCAGCGGCTGCCAATCATCCACCGATTGAAAGCGTTCATCCAAAGATGCGCTTGACACGGGGAACGCGTTGGAATGTTGCTTGACGAATTCCAGCAGGCCTTTGTCGCCTTCCCAGCGCACCCAAAACGGCATCGCGCAAAACACGATCAATACGGCATAGACCAGCGCGACAATCGAGCGCTTCAAATCAAGCGCATGAAGCCAACACAACATCTGCGCGATTCCAAACGCAAGCGGCGCCGTAAAAACCAACAACGCAGGCGTGTAGAATACCGTCCAGTCGCCGACGATGTAAAACATGACGAATACAATATGCGCGATGCTCAATCCAATCGCCAGCAACCCTAACCAGCGCAAGCGGGCGATCACAACGCCAAAGCCGAAGACAATCCAAAACGCCAGAACGCTGTAACACAAAAATGGCAGCGAGACGTAATAAAACAGCCGCGCCCAACTAGCGCCGCGCGACCAGATGATGATGCCATTTTGCAACACGCCTGCATACATCTCGCCGCTGATGAGCGAATAAAAGCGCGCAAACGTCTGCGGGTCATACCAATTGATGGGCGGCCCCGCCGCCGCCCGAATCGGGAAATAGAGCAACAACAAAAGCGGCGCAACAAAGGCAGCGGCGCCGATCCAAAATCGTTTTAGAGTAAATAAGACGTGTTGCGGTTTTGGTTTGCCGAAGAGTTCAGGGCGCAAGAGCCGAAGCATAAAAATCAGCACTGACGCCAATACAAGAAAGCCTGCCAGCCGATGATGAACAACTTGTAATCCTAAAACAAAACACAGCGGCGCGAAATATTTCTGCGGCGATTGGATATACAGAAGCAGCAAGCGTAATGTCGCTGCATACAATAGAATGAACAGCGCGTAGACTTCTGTCTGCGTCGCCGAGGGCCATACAACCGGAGTCAGAGCAAACGCCGCAACCGCAAACGCAGACGGCAGACTGCTAACCGTAAAGCGATCGCCATAAACGGACGCCAACGCGCTGCGCAAAAATGCGTAGAGAACCCATAGCGCCGACGAAGCGCAAATAGCGGAAAACAGATGCCCGCGAAAGGCGATGGTTCCAACCGGCAGCCATTGAAACAAATGCAGCGATAGCATATACAACGGATAACCGGTGGGGTGCGGCACACCCAACGCCCACGCCGAAGCCGCTAGTTCGGGGCCGTCGCCCCACGTGATATCCTGCGGGAGCGCAGCCATGAACAAAACCAGCGAAGCCAGCGCCAGTCCCGGCCCCAGCCAATCGCCCAGTTGGCGCGAAGCGTCCGCTTGGGCGGGCTTCTTCTCGCTGTGTACGTTTGCGCTTTGCGTCCCCGTCATTCTCAATCCATCCAGCCATCTGGCCGACATTCCACTGGGTGATAAAGGAACCAATTTGTGGAACCTTTGGTGGGTTTATTATGCCGTGTTCGAGCGGCATGTCTCACCCTTGTGGTGCGATATAGTGTTCTACCCGCAAGGCGTTGATTTGCGTTTCCACACGCTTTCGTTAGCGAACGGACTACTAGCGGCGCCGCTGACGGCAATCGCCGGGCCGAACATAGCCTATAACGCGCTCTTTCTTTTATGGACAATCCTAACCGGCGCGTTCGCCTCCTTATGGGCGCGGGGACGCGGGCTGGGCGTATTCGCCGCCGCGTTTGTCGGCGTCATCGCGGCGTTTTCGCCCTATCGCTTCAGCCACCTGATCCACCTGAATTTATTTTCTACCGCCTGCATATTTTGTGCATTCTGGCTGTGCGACCGCATGGTTCATTCGCCCAATAAAATTAGCGTATTGCTGTTTACGCTGTCTTGGATATGGACGGCGCTGACCGATTGGTACTACGCAATTTTCGTCGGCCTCTATTGGCTGCTGCATCTTTTTTTCTCGATCAAAAAACAGAACCGCCAAATACTCGCCTCTTGCGCCGTTCTACCAGCGCTGTGCATGGGATTACTGGTCTATTTGTATTTTTTTCTAGGAGCCGCCAATCGCCCGGAGATACAACCCGATGACGTCCCCATCCAAATCGCCGCATTTTGGTCGCTGGATTTGTTGCACCTGCTTTGCCCCGCATGGGCGCTTGACTGGCTGCCAATCAATCTCGCCAGTGATTCGGAATTTCGCTTACACCCCGGCTTGCTAGTCATGCTGTTCGGCGCCTGGGGCGTATTTTCCATCACGACGCTGAAGTCGAAGCGCTTTCTGTTAACATGCGCCATTATATTTTTTCTGATTTCACTCGGCCCCGTATTCAAATTCGGCAATGCGCCCATCGTCATATTTGGCGTCCCGCTCTATTCGCCGACGCTGCTGTACGGATTTTTACCGATGGTGGACTCCATGCGGGTATTTACGCGATTTGCCTTTATCGGCTTCGCCATCCTCTCGCTGTTCGCCGCAATAAAAATCGAACGTATGACTCAAACATTCTCGTCAAAACCCCTTCGCTATTCTCTTTGGGTAATCACTATTGTTATCCTAATCCTCGAAAGCGGCTGGCGGTTCCCTACAATACAGCGGTATTCGCCGCCGCAATTCGTCAAGCAGAACCTTTCCGGCGCCGTACAAGAGTTCCCTTACGCTCCCTCACGGCTGAGCGGCCTGCATCTCTACCACCAGACATTCCACCACCAGCCGATTGCGATTGTGGAATTTTCACGCTTAGGCGGCTACAGAAATAACTACATCAGAAAATACAAGTTATTCGATACGCTTTCGGCTACAACCCAAGAAAATCCGCTTCCGGCTCTCATTCGGGCGTCAGACGGTGATCTTCCGTTACCTATTGAAGTTATGGTCGTGTATACAAAAGCAGATTCAACAAAATCCACACAATTGAGCATTGAATGGCCCGACGAAACGCAGCAGATAATGACCCGAATCCGCTCGAATGAAAACCAAGCCGCCGAATCGGTTTTTCATCAAATTCCCTAGAGAATTCGCCTTACATGGTCTTCTTTTTGCTTGACTTATTTGTTTTTCCATTTACCATGAAAAGATACTCCCATTTTTGATACAAATTAGATTCGGCATCCTGAACACCCAGCGGGAACAACGACAAACGGAAACAATAGGCGAAACCGAGGGCGCCCTCAGCAAAACTGCATTTGAGGACGCCGTCTTTTTCTCTTTACCATAGAACTTTAACCAAAGGATACGCGGCCTTGTTTAACCGAACCGTTCTTTTTTATGGCATTCTTTTAGTTATCATTATTTTGATTGTGAGCACGATCCAGTCTCCACAAAAAGACAATTGGGCGTACTCAAAGTTTATTCAAATTCTTGAGAACCCCGACGCCAGCAGCGTCACCCTTCTCACTGCCAAAGTGAGCCAGAACAAAGTCGAAGGCGATTATATCGACCGTACGGCGGAAGAAGGCCAGCCGCCAAAACAATACACCTGCGAGATCATCGCCAGCATCCAAGGCGAAAGCCTGGACGCCAAGTTACTGGCCTACAACGAAACCAACCCCAATTTTGAAATCAAAGCCAACCCCGAAAGCGGTTGGATGTTCGGCTTGATGACCTCTCTTTTGCCCATTCTTTTGCTCATCGGCGTTTGGTTCTTCATTTTGCGCCAGATGCAAATGGGCGGCAGCAAGGCCATGTCGTTCGGTAAAAGCCGCGCCCGGCTTAACAGCGACGGCAATAACAAGGTGACCTTTGCCGACGTAGCGGGCTGCGACGAAGCCAAAGACGACTTGCAAGAAATCGTCGAATATCTGAAAGATTCACACCGCTTTCAAAAACTGGGCGGTAAGATTCCTCGCGGCGTATTGCTACACGGCCCTCCGGGCACTGGCAAGACCTTGCTGGCGCGCGCCGTCGCTGGCGAGGCCAATGTGCCCTTCTTTAGCATCAGTGGTTCGGATTTTGTTGAAATGTTCGTCGGCGTGGGCGCGTCCCGCGTTCGCGACTTGTTTGAGCAAGGCAAAAAACACTCGCCCTGCATTATCTTCATGGATGAAATTGACGCCGTAGGCCGCCAGCGTTTCGCCGGCGTCGGCGGCGGTCACGACGAGCGCGAACAAACGCTCAACCAGCTGCTGGTTGAAATGGACGGTTTTAATAGCAACGATGAAGTCATTCTCATCGCCGCCACCAATCGCCCCGATGTGCTCGACCCCGCGTTGTTGCGTCCGGGCCGCTTTGACCGTCAGATCATTATCGACCTCCCCGACTTGTCGGGTCGCGAAGGAATCCTCAAAGTCCACTCGCAAAACGTCGTCATCTCCAAAGACGTTGACATGAGCATTATCGCCCGACGGACGCCCGGCTTCTCTGGCGCCGACTTACACAACACCATTAATGAAGCGGCGCTGATGGCCGCCCGCAAAAGCAAAGACTCGGTCGGGATGGAAGACCTCGAAGAAGCGATTGAACGCGTCACCGCCGGGCCGGAACGTAAAAGCCGCATGATTAGCGATAAAGAAAAGAAAACCGTCGCCTATCACGAAGCGGGCCACGCGCTGGTCGGCCTCGAAATTGTAGAAATTGACCCAATCCACAAGGTCTCAATTCTTCCCCGCGGACGCGCACTGGGCTACACCATGCACTTGCCCCTGGAAGAGCGCTTTCTTACGTCGAAACGCGAATTGATGGCAAAAATGGCGACATTGCTTGGCGGTCGCGTCGCCGAAGAAATCATCTTTGGCGACATTACCACTGGGGCGCAAAACGATTTGGAGCGCGTCACCACCATCGCCCACAAAATGGTCTGCAATTTCGGCATGAGCGACAAACTCGGCCCGCTGACCTTCGGCGCCAATGAAACCCAGGTGTTCCTGGGACGCGACTTCTATAAAGACCGCGAGTATAGCGAAGAAATCGCATTTGAAATTGATAAAGAAGTGCGCCAGTTGGTGGATGAATGCTACCACCGTTGCAAGAAAATTCTTGAGATAAACCACGATTGTCTCGACGCATTGGCTAACGCCTTGTTGGAGCGCGAAGTGCTCGCAGCCGACGAAGTCAAAGACCTATTGAAAGACACCAAGGCGGCGCGCAATGGCTCCAATGCAGAAAAACCCAGCGCAGACGAAGCGGAACCTTCGCCCCCTGACGAAACGCCGGTTGCAACAGAACCGCGCATAACCGAAAGCGAACCCCAGCAGGAACCAAACAATCCTGCTGAACAAGACCGCTAATCACCGCGCCGCTGCGACCACCCGCAGCGGCGTTTGTTTTATTCTGGACGGCCCCAAAGCGAGAACTCGATTGAATTCGCCCTCTGTAATTTCTGGCGTTCCCCAAACCATCGGCCAATGGCATTGCCGCGACAACCTACTGGCCTGGGGGCGACGTACGCTTATCATGGGCGTTGTGAACGTCACGCCCGATTCATTCAGCGACGGCGGCCAGTTTTTCAACCCAACCAAGGCCATACGACAAGCGGAACGCCTGCTTGAACAAGGCGCAGACATCATCGACATTGGCGGAGAATCCTCTCGCCCCGGCGCCGATCCGGTCTTGGTTGATGAAGAACTACGCCGCGTTCTCCCTTCCATCGAAGAGTTAGCGGGGCGCCAGGGCGCAGTGGTTTCAATTGATACCGTCAAATACGAAGTGGCGGCGCGGGCGCTGGATGAAGGCGCTGCAATCATTAACGACATCAGCGGGCTACAACATGACCCACGCCTGGCGGAACTCGCAGCGCAGTCGCAAGCCGGATTAGTCATCATGCACATGCGCGGAACGCCCCGCGACATGCAAACGATGACCGACTATGAAAATATCACCAACGAAGTTCGCGCGTTTTTTGAGACGCAAATCGCCGTCGCGCAAGAAAAAGGCGTTTTGCTTAACCAAATTGCCGTTGACCCCGGGATTGGTTTCAGCAAAACCGCTCAGCAAAACTTGACTTTAATTCAACGCGCGCCTGAATGGATCATACCCGGTTGCCCCGTATTGGCCGGGCCGTCGCGCAAATCGTTTATCGGCGCGATTACGGAGACTGACGCCGCTGACCGCGATTGGGGTACGGCGGGCGCTGTTGCGGCCTGCGTCATGCGAGGCGCCCATATCATTCGCGTCCATAACGTAGACGCCATGCGAGACGTAGTAGATGTTGTTGATGCGATACGCAACGGGCCAACGCCAACCACGAAGTAAGGAGAACAGGCCATCCAAGCGCTTTGGATGAAAATTTTTGGAGTCGATCCCACCCGCGCGATGACGGAAATCGTCATCCTGTGGTTGATCTTTTATCTGGTGCTGAAAGCCATTCGCGGCACCAGGGCTTTTCATGTGTTCCAATTTCTGGTCTTCTTATTTCTCGGAACCTATCTATCAAAATTGCTGGACTTATACACCGTCCACTGGTTTCTCTCGACCGCCCAGGCGCCGATCTTTGTTGGATTGATTATTTTGTATGCGCCCGAATTGCGCCGTTCGATGTCGAAGTTAACCCAAACCCGATTCTTTCGTAAATCGCGCCGCACCTTTGACCCGATTATGGTTGAAGCCGCCCAAGCAGCGCAAACGCTGTCCCGGCGCCACATCGGCTGTCTGGTCGTGTTTGAACGCTCCACCAGTTTGCAGGGATTCGTCGATACGGGAATCAGCCTCGACAGTCTGGTTTCGTCGGAACTTTTGGTGTCGATTTTTTCGCCGCTCACGCCGCTGCATGACGGCGCCGTCATCGTTCGCGAAGGACGCATCGCCGCCGCCGCTTGCTTGCTGCCGCTCAGCGAGCGCGAAGAGATCGACTCCAGCCTCGGCACGCGCCATCGCGCCGCGCTTGGGCTGGCGGAAGAAACCGACGCCGTCACCCTGATCGTCTCCGAAGAAACCGGCGCCATCTCGCTCGCCATCAATGGACGCATCACCCGCGACATTGATGCAGACAAAATCGAATCCATCCTGACCAACGTCGTCAATAAAGGGGCGCAATAAGAGAAATTATGACGAACCGGTCTATAATCATACTTTCTTTGGTACTGGCAGTCGGCGTAGTATGGATCAAAGGACAAGAGCGCATCCAGCGCCGCCCTCTCACCAACGTCAAAGTCACCGTCGATAATATACCCGCAGGTTGGATGCTGCCCGAACCCTGGGCGCCGCCCCGCGTCAGCCTAACCATCCAAGGGCCGCGCACCACTGTTGAACTACCGCGCACCGACGTCTCAAATTTTCGTATTGATCTCGCAGAACTCTCGTTTCCTGAGTCAGGCGATGCGCTGATCGTATTGTTGCGAGACAGCATGTTCCGCACTAACTTGGAACCCACCGACCGCGCGCGCGTTTCTGTTTTAGATGAAACCATTAAACCGCGCCAGGTAAAAATACAGGTGTTTTCCTGGAACGTCGACGCGCCTTTTCCCTCGCCTCCAGAACCGGAAGCGAACCAAATTTTGATCCCGCTGTTTAAGGCCGAAAAAGACATCCCCATCAAAACCCCGACGGTCGGGAAACCGCCCGAAGGCTATAAACTCGAAGAATTTTATGTCACGCCCTCGTCGATCCGTTTAACGGGGCCTCGTGAAGCGCTCGACCGCATCGGTTCGGTTTCGACGCAAGTGCTCGATTTGGGCGCGATCCCGGTTGATACACAACCCATCTATTTGCCTTTGGAAATCCCCGCAGGAACCTATGATATACAAACAGCCGGCAGCGAACTGCGCGGCGTTACCGTCACCGTCACTTTTTCACAATGAAGGAAAACGGCCAATGGCCAAACTGTCAGTCAATATCGACCATATCGCAACATTACGTCAATCACGCGACACCACTTATCCTGACCCGGTTGAAGCCGCCGTTTTTGCGCAATTGGGCGGCGCCGACGGAATCACCGTCCACCCGCGCGAAGACCGCCGCCACATCCAAGACCGCGACGTCTTTGTGCTGAAAGAGGTTTTGCAAGTACCCTTCACCCTCGAAATGGCGCTGACGCCTGAGATGGTGGATTTGGCGCTCAAGGTCAAACCGCAATGCTGCACACTCGTCCCCGAGCTGCGCGAAGAACGCACCACCGAAAGCGGATTGCAAATTCGGGGCCGCGAAGAAAAACTGCAAGCGTTGATGGACCCTCTTCTAGAAGCGGGCATCGAAACCAGCATTTTTATCGACCCCGAAGCAGACCAGATCACCGCCGCTCATGGCTTGGGCGCCCACATGGTTGAACTTCACACCGGGCCGTATGCGCTTGCGCAGACCCCCCAGCAAGAAGACGACGAGTTTAAAATCGTCGTCCGCGCAGCGGAACACGCCAAATCGTTAGGGCTAAAAGTCAATGCGGGCCATGGGCTTCATTACCGCAACACTCAGCGAATCGCCGCGCTATCATTGATCGAATGGCTCCACACCGGACACAGCATTATCTCGCAAGCGCTGTTTGTCGGGCTAGAACGCGCCGTCCGCGATATGAAGGACATCCTCCGAAACGCCTAAAATTTAGAGTTCGTCAGATCCTTTATCATCAATCAGCATCTATTGAATCGCAATCCAATGCGCGATTTAATAAATGCTTACCATAAATAGAAACCAACGCGGATTTTTTATGAGTTGCAAAACCATTTTACTCCCGTCGCTATTATCTGCGCCATTCGACCGGCTGGGCGAATCGGTGCAAAACATGAAATCAGCGGGAGCGTCCGTCTTTCATTTTGACGTGATGGACGGGCATTTTGTGCCGAATATCACCATTGGCCCGCTGGTTCTCGACAGCCTGAAAAACATCCCCGATTGCGCCTTTGACGTCCACCTGATGGTCACCAACCCCTCGCGCCAGATAAAATGGTTTGACCGCGAAAACGTGCGCAGCCTCAGCATCCATATCGAAACTTCGTCTGACATTAAGCAAGACCTGCAATGGATACGCGACAGCGGCAAGCGCTCGGGCGTTGCCTTAAACCCACCCACAACGGTTGAAAAGGTACATCCACTTTTGCCGTATGTAGACCAAATTCTAGTCATGTCTGTCTATCCAGGATTCCCCGGTCAGACTTTTTTGAATGAGTCGCTGGCAAAAATTGAAGCGCTTGCCGAGCTGCGGGAACGTGAAGGACTGTCATACCTGATTCAAGTTGACGGCGGTATCAACGAAGAAACCATGCGATGGGTCAATAACGCGGGCGCTGATGAAATCGTTTCGGGCAATACGATATTCAGCGATCCAAATCCCGCAAACGCCTTTCAGCGCTTATCCGGTTTGCTGAAAGAGTGGTCACTCGCGGCCAAAGCGCATTCTGCATAAAAAAATAACTTGGCTCCGCATGAGATTCGCGAAAGTGTGTTATACTTTATCTTCCTGCAATTACATGGGTTGAGAGAACGAGACGCCTTAGGGGATAAAAAAAGTTATGGCGCCGCTTAGCCGTGAACAAATTCTACAATATATTAAAAAACTAGAAACCAAGGTCAAGCAATATCAGGTCGTCCTGAAAAAGCGTGACCTGGAAATCCATTCGTTAAAAACCGAATTGACCAAAATCACTGGCAGAGATGCGGAAGAGATCGTCGCCAGCGAAGCGGTTAAAGAAACAACGAAACAAACATCGGCGGCGCAAGACGCTTTAACCCAACAAGCCCTTCAAAAAGTAAAAGCAAAAACCAAGCCGCTCGAAGAGCGTTCTGACACTTTTGTCAAAAAAGTCGCGCCTGGAACCGACCAGAAAATCAAAGACGCCGCGAAAGCAAAAAAGACCGACGATTTCGCCGCCGCCGCGCTCGAAGCCGCTTCAGACTCAGCGCCCGAACCAGAAAAACCCGCCGAAGAAAAAGAAGAAGTAAAAGCCGCGCCAGAAGTATTCACGTCATCGGTTAATTTTGAAGCAGGCCAGTTTTTAAGCGCCGTCTTAGAAGGCGAAGAAGAAGCCGACGAAATCAAAGGCCTGCTCGAACGCCTTGAGACCTGCGAACCAGACCAGCGGCGCGCCATATTCACTTCATTAACCGGCATCTATTGGCGCATGGTTGCGTCTTTTGGAAAACGCCTGGCCCGTGAAAGTCTCTCATGGGAAAAGCGCCTCTTCATGCGTTATGGAATGCTCGACGACAAATTGATGTCCGACCGCCAAGAGGTCTGGGAAAGGCTCTACCTCGACAAAAGCCGCCCCGAAGATTCCGGCGTCTATTTCATTGATGAATGGCTCGAAGAGATCTCGCGCGGCAACATCAAATACAGCGAGATCGACGAAATGTCGTTGGACGGCAGAAAGCCCGATCCCAACGCCCGAGGCGAAGTCGCGATTGGTTACGAATTGACCAATGTCCCGCAGATGCAGCGCATGTGCGTCGGCGCCCGCGCCAATCAATGCGCGATTCTCGTCCAGGATTACTGCGCCCCCAGTCGCGACAACCCCGTCGTCAATCGCGCCTGGATGAAAGACGCGATGAAGTCGGTACTCTCCTGCGATTACATTATGTTCGACCGAAAATATAAGGGCGAAGAAAAAGTCGTACAGCCGTTTTTCATCGTCCAACCCGGCTACGGCCAACGCGCAGGCTGTTGGGAGCCTTGGAGCCCCGGCAAAAAAGGCACCACCGGCCCCCGCATCTGTATCTGCGCCTTCCCGCCGCGCAACAGCATGAAGACGCTGCTGATGGGCATCGCCGACTACCGTTGGGAATGGGCCAAAGCCGACGCTATGCACTACTGGCTCAGCGAAGGACTGACCGGAAAATGGCTGGCGCTGTTTTCCCGAAAAGAACAACGCAAAGACCTCAAACAAATCTTCGCTGATAATTATCAACTGTGGGTATTGTTTGAATCGCGGCGCATCCCCAAGATGGAAAAACGCCACCGCGAATTTTTCTACACCAATTGCCCATTCAACGACGAAGTCAAACAACGCCTCAAAGGCGGCGGCGTGTTCGCCCGCATGATCGAACTCGAAGACGCCAAAAAGAAACGCGACGAAGAAGAAGCCAAAGAAATCGAACGCATGAAAGCCGAACGCGAAGCCCGCAAAGCCAAGCGGGCGGCGGGCGCAGGGTGATTGATGGAACTCTATATCATCCGACACGCTATCGCCGTTGACCGCTTCGACGCCGAAGTCCAATCCGACGCTGAGCGTTGGCTCACCGACGAAGGCATTGAAAAAATGAAGATCGCCGCGCGCGGCCTGGCAAGCCTCATTGACGGCTTCGACTGCATCTATACCAGCCCCTACCGCCGCGCCAAAGAAACCGCCCAAATCGTCGCCGACGCGCTGCCTGCGCCGATTGAAGAACTGGGCGAATTACAACCCGGCGTTGAATTCGGCCTAATCGCAAAAATGCTGCAATCTAAAACCGACGACTGCGTCGCGCTGGTCGGTCATGAACCTGACTTAAGCGAATTGATTTCTGAGTCTATCTCCGCAACCATGCATGCGCGCGTGTTAATGAAAAAAGGCGCCGTCGCCCGCATCGACTTCCCCTCGCAAATCGCGCCGGGATTTGGAACGCTGGCGTGGTTGTTACAGCCCAAACAGTTACGCGCACTCGGTCAGTAAAACTCATGTACTTGTCTTCATTGCTGATTCGTAACTTCCGCCTGATTCAAGACGCGTCACTGGAATTCGGCCCAGGGTTACATCTGGCGCTCGGCCTCAATGCGCAAGGCAAAACCAGCCTCATCGAAGCCGTGGTCTTCTTATCGACCTCGACCTCTCACCGCACCCGCAAAGAAGAAGAACTCATCCGTTGGGGCGACGACACAGCGTTTCTACGGGGCGTGGTCGATCAAAACGGACAACAAGAGACGCTGTCTTGCGGCGTTGAGAAAAAACGTAAAGTCGTCAAAGTCGACGACCAACCCTTGCCGCGCATCAGCGATCTGTATGGACGATTACGCACGGTGCTGTTTGCGCCCGAAGACCTCATCATCGTCGCGGGCAGCCCGCAAGAACGCCGCCGTTTTATTGATATGGCCATCGCCCAAATCGACAGCGAATACATCCCGCTCTTGCAGCAATACCGCCGTCTGGTCAAACAACGCAATCACGTCTTGCGGCGAATGCAACTCGATAAACGCAATGACCTGACAAAAGAACTCGACGTCTGGAACCATCCCTTTCTCGACGCCGCCGCCCAAGTCGCCGAACGCCGGGGCGAGTTCATTGACCAGATCGCGCCTCTGTTGGAGCGCTTCTACGCAGGGCTAGCCGACGACGGCCCCTGCCGCATTGAATATCCAGCCGCAGCCCCCGGAGACGCGGAGGCCATCCGGGAGGATTTAGCCAAACGTCTGGAACGCACCCGCGCGAAAGAAATTGACCGCGGCAGCACCCAGCTCGGCCCCCATCGCGACGACGCCCCCATCACCCTGGACGGCAAGAGCCTGGCGCAATTCGGATCGCAAGGCCAGCGCCGCGCCGCCTCATTGGCACTGCGTCTCGCCGAAGCCGACAACGCCCGCAACGCCGTCGGCGCCCCGCCGGTGTTGTTGATTGACGACGTCGTCTATGAAATGGATAATACCCGCCGTAAGCGGTTTTGGGATAATATTGATTTTTCGGGTCAACTCATCGTCACAGCGACCGATAAAGATCATTTAGGAGCAACCCTAAACCCTACGCAAACTTTTGAGGTGAGTCATGGAGCGATACGTTCTTATTCATCGTGACGGCGCAGTCAACGTCCGTCAGGACAATCCAATTACCAAACTCGACGAGTTCGTTTTTCTCCCCTTTGCGCATGAAGCGTTCCGCGAGATGCAACTAAACGACGTCAAACCCATTGTATTGGTCTGGGAAGAAAGCCTGCACAACGGCGCCATGTCCCAAGAGGAATACGATAAAATTACCAAAGAAATGAAAATTAGCCTGGAAGAGCAGGAAGGCAAAATCCACGATGTGATTACCTGCCCCAGCACGATGGCGCCGTGGGAAAAATGCGCCCTGCCCAAAAGCGGCCTATTGCAAATCGCCGCCGCCAAACACAAACTCAATCTCGCCGAAACCTATTTCATTTGCGACCGCATCGAATGCCTCGAAGCCGCCTGGTCGGTGGGATGCAAAACCATTCTGGTTCGCAGCGGCAAGCCATTTAAAACCATGCAAGCCCTGCGAAATTCAGAGAAGCAGCCCGACAAAATTGAACGCGACGTTCTCAGCGCCGCC
Source organism: Candidatus Hinthialibacter antarcticus (assembly GCA_030765645.1). Classification (NCBI taxonomy): domain Bacteria; phylum Candidatus Hinthialibacterota; class Candidatus Hinthialibacteria; order Candidatus Hinthialibacterales; family Candidatus Hinthialibacteraceae; genus Candidatus Hinthialibacter; species Candidatus Hinthialibacter antarcticus. The sequence continues at coordinate 128,420 of JAVCCE010000011.1, forward strand.
ATCAAAGTCGTCAGCCACTTTCGGGAAATCGATTCTTAGTTGATCGTGTGGTATTACTTCAAAAACAAGTCGCCGTCGAGAGGGGGGATTGAAAACACAGTCCCCTGCTCTCCGGTTGAGAGACGGGTGCGCGTTTCGTTAAACGTGATTTTGATTTCAGTATTTCCCATCGGGTTATAGACAGCGGCGCCGCGTTCAAATTCGCGCTGCGCCCAACCCGTCTCGTGAATCACGCCTTTGTCGATGGGGCGTCCGAGCTGCTTGTCCCAAAAGGAATACCAGTCGTGTTGATGGTCGCCGGTGGGTAAATCATTTGGATCGGAAAACAACGCATACCCATCAGAGTGGGTCAGCGCCAGGCAGGTCGTGGCGCGCATCCGGCTGAAATCACGTCGCGAATTTTCATACCAGGTTTCGACGCAATTGATACGCGGCTCGCGCAGGTTTTCTTCCGCCCAGCGCAGCGTCTCCGCGATACGGCGCCAATCGCCGGGCGTCTTACTGCGCCAACATTCCATAAAATAGCCATTGATGTACGGCGCCGTCATCGGCGACTTGCGGTCATTGGCATTGACCAAAATTAACGCGTCTTCGCCAATCGCGTCGCGGATGGTTTTGATTAGCGCCAGCCGATCTTCATCGTCAATCCACCAGTCAAGCATGACGCCATCCACCGCGCCTGTATCAAGCGCGGCCTTTGCCTGTTTCGCCACATGGGCGCGATAGGCCGGGTTCGAAAAATCGAGAATGTAATAGCCGCCTTCTTCCCACCCAACAACGCGATCACCCTTATCGTCGCGCTTCCACCATTCGTGGTCTTCAGGAAGAAAGCCGCTCCAGGCGTCGCGATATCGAATTTCCATCAAGACAATCTGGTTTGGATTCAGGCGCAGCAATTCCCGACGCATCGCGCGAGCGTTTTTGACGCTGTCGGGATTAAATGCAACCGCTAAGCCAACATGAGGGCGGTCCCATTGCAACTTGAGGCCGTGCTCTCCCATAAACGCTAAGTCATGTTTTGCGATGTTCTGCTCACGGCCCAATTCATCCAATCCGTCCGCTGGCGCCCACGCCATAAATATTGACGGGAACGTCCGGTCAGTTATTCGTTGCATGATGGGTTTGATCTCTGCATTTTGGGCGAAAGCAGAATTTGCAACCAAACAACTAACGAATAAACACAACGCCTGTTTCATCATGATGAACATCCTTGATCTTCCTTTAAAAGATTAATTATTACTTTCGCGCGGGACGCATAGGTGTGTTCAGCGGCGATGCGCGATTGAGCACGAGTGACGATGTCGAATCGCTTTTTTTCATCTTGAACCAAGGCCTGAATGGAATTTAGCATTACATCGGGGTTCTCAAACCAAACCATTTCTTCATCCCGCTGGTAGACCGCGTCCAATCCCGGCGTCCATTCCGTCAGGAGAAATGCGCCTACGGCTGGGACTTCAAACACGCGCGGGTTTAAAAAACCGAATCCTTGCAGCGCATTAAATGAAAGATTGATCTTGCTCTCGTGATATAACGAATGGAGTTCGTCCGCCGAATCAATCCGACCTAGATAGCGCTCTTTCATAGACTCCGGTAAAAGCGTTTTCCAAGCAGGCGGGCCGTAGATTCCAAGCGATTCGATGTCTGACAGCGATTCGACATAACGAAGCCGCCGCCGCGTATTGGCTTCTCCATAAAGAAAATAATCCAACAGATGCTTATCATTCATGTAGCGAGATTTGGCCTCGCGCATTTTCACCGCCGACGAGATTCCCTGTTGAATCGCCGGGTCGCAGGGATGCGCCGCCATGACCTCTTTCAAATCTTTGAGTGGGTCGTCCGCCTGGTCTTCAACGACGGCGTTGATCCATTCGACGGATTCAGTCGGTAATGAAGAAAAAACATGGGTATTGTCGATGACGGAGCCGACGTAACTCACATCATGGCGCCAGCGTTTCGGCGCTTTGGGCGGCTCCAGTTCATGCGGTGCGCCCACTGGCAATACGCCGAGCGCCTTGCCGCCGCGCCGCTGCGCTTCATCGCGAAAATTCTCCGCAATCAACAACAAGCGGTCTTCCGGGTGGTAGTCAAACTCGACCGTGTTCTTCGGATGGTCAACGTACCACACCAATCGCGGGATCGGCGCCTGCTGGGCAAACCACGAAACGTAATTGGAAGAATGGTTGACGCAGAGCATCAAGTCAGGCGCGTGCTGATAAAAATCATACGCAGACCGATAAAAGCGGGTAAACAAACGGTCGGTCAAACGCAGCCCATCGGCTTGGAGGCCAATTTGATGAAAGCCCTCGATCAATCCAAGCAGTACAGCGCCCGCTCCGCGATCATCGGTGATATGGGCCCAGACTCGTTCGGGAACCGCCTTCGGGTTCGACCAGCGGTTTTCGCATTGTTTCAAAATATCGAAATAGGCTTGGCGTTGTTGCTTGTGATGCGCCAGCATGGTTTGCAGCGTTTCTTGATAAATCGAATTCTGGTCATCCCCTTGAGCCATCATTCCCTGGAAGGCGCCAATTTGCTGTTCATCGAGCGTTTCCAAATGATGGGCGTCCCAAATCGCTTGGCAATCCTGCGCCAAGTCTGTCCCTGCGGCGAACATGACGCGTCCACTTTCGAGATGGGCGCTGAGGTCTACGCACCCCAAGAATGCCAGCAGCAATCCAGGGTCATGCTCTAAAACCAAAATCCCTTTCGGCTCGCCGGGGTGCTTTTGTTCAAGGTATTCCACCAGCGGCGCAACATGCCATCCGGCCCCGCACCCCATCACCAGACACAGCCATTTGCCCTGATGAAACGCCTGCGCGATAGGACGACAGACAGCGTTGATTACGTCTTGCATCTCCTCATTCGCATCAACGGAAACGGCGCCGCTCGGCGTTTCATAGCGCAAGCGAAAGGTTTCTGGTTCTTCTTGTTTGATTTGAATATCGCTGCGCGAATGCTGCGATTCGAGACGCTGCGCCAATCCGGGCTGGTTGCGTTCCAGCGCTTCGCGGTTGCGTCGCCAGTGAGGGAGTTCACACTGTGAAAGGGGTATCCAAAGGAGTTCCACCATCATGAAAGCATTATGGCGCCAAGACGAATTTCCCGATATGGTCGCCGCGTTCCATTGCTTCATGCGCCGCGCGAACATCATCCAGCGAAAAAGTTTGCGCGATGCATTGTTTGAATGCGCCGGATGCGAAGCCGTCGAGTATTTCCGTATAGCCGCGTTGCAGCGCGGCGGCGTCGCCCATCACTTCATACAAGAGCCAACCGCGAATCGCCGCTTGTTTCACAATGAGCGGCGATACATCGACCGGGCCAACGTCGCCTAATAATCCATACACCCAAATCACGCCGCCTTTGGCGAGGCTCCGTATTTCTGTATCTAAAAAATGGCCCGATGCGACGGGATCAAAAAACACATTGACGCCCTTGCCGTCGGTGATTTCTTTTAACTGCTTGCGCCAGTCGGCGTCTTGTCCGTCCGGCGTTTTTGTAACTACAATATGGTCGAACATCGCTTCCGGCATCTCAGCCAAGCGGTCTGCTTTCGCCTGCCGCGTTGTCATACCGATTGAGACGGCGCCTTGCGCTCGAATGATTTGCGAAGCGGCAAGACCGACGCCGCTGGAAGCCGCCGGAACCGCAACCAATTGCCCCGGTTGGATATTTTGCTTCCAAACGAGGCATCCCCAAACAGTGAGATAGGTCAACCAAAGCGTCCCGAGTTCGATATCGTCTAACGCGTCTGAGGCCGTTACGACTTCGCTTTCAGCAACCACGTAATGGCTGCGGTAGGTTCCATACAGCCCATCGGTTTTAGAACGCGGCGCACTGGCGCCAAGCACCACGCGCTCGCCGACCCGTCCTGCATTCACGCCCTCGCCGACGGCGTCGATCACGCCGCCGCCTTCCAGCCCCGGCGTAAAGGGCGGCTCGCCCGACATCAGGCGATACTCGCCGCGCCGCGCCATTAAATCGGCGTGGTTCATGCCGATGCTGGTTAATACGACACGCACTTCACCGGCCCCGGGCTCAGGGGTCGGCTCTTCAACGACGCGCAATTGATCAACCCCGCCAAATGCGTCAACGACAACTCGTTTCATAACACCCTCACGAACTTTCCTGTGTTGCTAAATTTTCAATGGCATATTGCCTACCCTTGTATGCGATCATAAGGACCGCCGCATACGGCGCGATACAGCCCAGCGCAAAGACAATGTTATAACCATACGCTTCCGCCGCGCGTCCCAGCGCGAACGCGGTCACAGCATTGCCGAAATCCATCATGCCAGTCATCAAAGCAATGCCCGCGCCGCGATAGCCCACCGGCGCCAGTACATATCCGAAGGTGGTTATGATAGGGAACACAAGCCCATGACCCGCCCCGCAACAGACACCCGCGAAAATCAACATCGGCAGCGAGTGGCTGAATTGCAACAACAGCAACCCGGTTCCATAACAAAAAAAGCCCGGCGCCAGAATGCGTAGAAATCCAAATTGGTCCGCCCATTTTCGCCCGGCAAAGCGCGTGGTGATTCCCGTCACAGCGTATCCAGTAAAGAACAATCCAAAGAATGATACGTCGCGCGACTCCATGACGGGCGCAATAAACGCCGACATGGTTGTGAACGAAATGGCCAGACAAAACGAAAAGAAAAACGCCAAACGAAAACGCGGCAAAACTGCAACCGTCTTAATTCCGGCAAATGAGAATGATGCAACTGCGCCGACCGCGCGCGGCGCCCGGATCAGCATCGCTAAAATCACCGCAGCGCCGCCCATAAATAACATAAACCAGAAGAACGCGGGCAGACCAAAGTTCTTAATCGTCAATTCACTGAGAAGCGGCCCCGCCAAACTCGCGACCATCCCCGATACGCCATACATCGCCACCGCTTCGTTACTGCGGCCTTTCGGCGCCATTTGAGCGGCGAGAGTAAAAAACGCGGTTACATGAGCGCCAAAGCCAAAGCCCTGAATGAGCCTCAGCACCCAAACCGCAGGCGTTAATCCCTCGTTGACAAGCGCGATGTAACCCAGACACGGCAGGCTATATAGCATGGCGCCCGCGATCATCATGCGCTTCACGCCAAAGCGGTCGACCAGTGCGCCGTGCAGCGGCCGCCCCATCATGCCCGCTAAAGGGAACACCGCCATAAACAGACCAATCTCCTCCGGGCCGCCGCCAGCGAAATCCACGTAAAGCGGATACAACGCATTGCTGCTAAAGAGAAAGCCCATAAAAAAGTTATAGGCAAATCCCAAAACAAATGTTGCGGTATACAACTTGGTATGTTCAGAATGGCCGTGGGACATACGTTGGGGAAAAATCCTTCTAATTGCGCATTATGAAATCACGTTTTTAATGCCTATTATCATTGTATTCGCGATTGTATAAAACAACAGGTAGGCCCGCGCAACACTAAACAAACGCCCCGAAAATGTGTTATACCGTATGGGCTTATTTATTCTGAATCGATCTGGTAAGAGGAGAACATTTTGATGAAATCGAGAACAGCATTACAAATGCTAAGCGTCATGTTTGCGTTCGCGTTTTGTTTGACCGCAAGTTACGCCGACGTAAAACCAAACGCCCTGTTCAGCGACCACATGGTCTTACAACAAGGCAAAACCATTCACGTCTGGGGGACAGCGAATCCCGGCGAAAAAGTCACCGTCCAGTTAGACCGCCAAAAAAAATCAACCAAGACGGGCGACAACGGCGAGTGGAAAGTCGCGCTGAAGAAAATGACAGTCGGCGGCCCCTACGAACTGACCATCAGCGGCGATAACACCATCACCTACAACAACGTCATGCTGGGCGAAGTCTGGGTCTGCAGCGGACAATCCAACATGCAATGGACGGTCTCAAACAGTAACAACCCTGACTATGAAATCAAAATGGCGAACTACCCCAACATTCGCCTGTTCTACGTCCCGCGCGTATCCACTGGCGAGCCGCAAAAGAACGTCAACGCAAAATGGGAAGTCTGCAACCCGTCCACCATCCCCGGCTTCTCTGCAGTCGCCTATTTCTTTGGACGCGAATTAAACACGCGCCTCAACGTCCCCATCGGTTTGATTCACACCTCCTGGGGCGGAACCCCCGCCGAAGCCTGGACGCGCCAACAAGAACTCGAAGACCTGCCGATCGCCTCTAAAATTGTTGAAGACGGCAAGAACAAATTAGCGAACTATCCAAACCAACTCGAAAAACTCGAACAAGATTATCTGGACTGGAAAGAACGCGCCCAACTTGCTGAATACAAAGGCGACCCTGTTCCAGAAGCGCCGCGTATCCCGGACGACTTCCGCCGCCACCCCTGGCGCCCCAGCGGCTTGTACAACGCCATGATCGCCCCACTGATTCCTTTCGGCATCCAAGGCGCCATCTGGTATCAAGGCGAGTCGAACGCGGGCCGCGCCTATCAGTATCGCGAGTTGTTTCCAACCATGATTCAAAGTTGGCGCAACGCCTGGGACCAGGGCGATTTCCCCTTCTATTTCGTCCAACTGGCTAATTTCAAGCCGGGCGGCGGTAACTGGCCGGAACTGCGCGAAGCCCAAACCATGACGCTCAGCCTCCCCAATACCGGCATGGCGGTCACGACCGATATTGGCAACCCGGTTGACATTCACCCGCGCAACAAACAAGACGTTGGCAAGCGCTTGGCGCTGGTCGCGCTCGCCCAAGACTATGGCCACGACATCGTCTATTCAGGCCCGATGTACAAAGCGATGGAAGTCAAAGGAAACAGCGTTGCGCTTTCATTCGACCACTTGGGTTCAGGAATGGTCACGTTAGGCGGCGATACCTTGAACGGCTTCATCATTGCGGGAAGCGACAAAGAATTTCATCCGGCATCCGCCAAAATCGAAGGTGACAAAGTCATCGTCTCCAGCGACGCGGTATCAAGCCCGGTCGCGGTTCGTTACGCATGGACGGACAATCCTGAAGAAGCCAATTTGTTTAATAAAGAAGGCTTGCCTGCGTCTTCGTTCCGCACCGATGAATGGCCGGGACAAACCGTAGACAACCGCTAAGCGAATACTTGAAGTTCATCCAGAATCACAACCGGGACGGCGCAACACCGTCCCGGTTTTTGTATATCTATTGTTATTCCCCTTCTCCCTCTGGGAGAAGGTAGGGATGAGGGAGGCTTTACAAGAGATGCCCGCTTCGCGGCCTTGGCTCGCCACCCCGCGCATGTCCACATGAGCGCTCCATTACGAATTCGAAGCCATCCTTCGATTCACCCAATACAACACCAAGCCGAATAGTACCAAGCCGAAGCCGATCAGCGAACTCCAACCGGCGTAATCGAGCGCACTGTAGAGCAGCATTCCTGAGGTCGCGATAAACACAAGTGGAATCCACGGGTAGCCGTGTACGCGATAAGGGCGCTCAACATCAGGATCAATGCGCCGCAAAATAAAAACGCTAATGCCGACCAGCAGCAAGAACAACCAATGTGCGCCAGCAGTGTAGGTTACCAGGGTTTCAAAACTGCCGCTGGCAACCAAGATGACTGAGATCGCGCATTGCGCCCACAACGCCCCCAGCGGCGCATTGTTCGCGGTGACGCCCTTGCCGAGCATCCCAAAGATCGGGTAATCGCGCCCCAGCGTCATAAACAGCCGCCCGCCAGTCAGGGTCATGCCGTTGACGGCGCCCAGCGCGGAGGCGATCACCAACGCGCTTACGGAGCGGCGTCCCCAGTCGCCCCAGGCGAGCGCGGTATAATCCGCCACCACCGCATCCGACTCGATCATGCCTTGTACGCCCAATCCCCACAACAAGGCGATGTTTACGCCGATATAGATGATCGTTACCAGCACAATCCCAATCACCATCGAACGCAATACGTTGCGCTGCGGGTTGCGCATCTCGACCGTGACAAACGCGCAGTCACTCCAGCCGCCGAAGGTAAATTGCACGAAGACCATCGCCAGAAAGAACCCGCCGAAGGTGAGTTCCATTGAGGTTTGGCTTGAATCTTCAGCAGGTGCGCCGGGCAACGAAAACACCGCGATCACAATCAGAATCAGCCCGACCACCTTCACGCTGCTCAAGATGTTTTGCATCCACTTGCCCTGTTGCAAGCCAATGCTGTTAATCACCGTGAATAAAACGATCGACGCGACCGCATACGCGAGTTCGCAGTAAGCGAATGAGTAAAACTGCGCCATGTAGACCGCCGAAATCGCCGCCATGCTGGCGATGTTTCCGGTATGGATCACCGCCAACCGCGCCCAAGCGAACAGAAAGCCTGCCCAGGGGCCGTAAGCGCGGGTCAGATAAAAATACTCGCCGCGTTCGCGTGGGTAGGCGGAGGCCAGTTCGGCGTAACACAATCCGCCCACCAGCGACAAGGCGCCGCCCGCCGTCCACACAATGAGAATAAGTAGTGGAGAGCCTAAAAGCGCAGCAATCGTCGAGGGCGTGAGGAAAATTGCGCTGCCGATAATGACGCCCAAAATGATGCAAACGACGTCAAATACGCCCAATGTTTCTTTCGTTGGAATAACAGAAATCTCTATTGCGCCATCTAGCGCCTCGGTTGGCTTGAATACGCCCAATGTTTCTTTCGTAGATTCTTTAGATGACCTGGTTTCGCTCATTGAACGCTCACTTGATTAAGTTAAATGTCCCTCTTTTATTCCATAAAACCGCTTGACGCGTCAAGCCACACTGATTTCATTCACTTATTTATTCAAAAATACAGCAAACCCATTAGAAACACGTCGCTATTTATGTCATAATTAGGCGCAAGATACCGCGAATAATTCAAATTATGCCACAGACCCTCACCATCTTGTCAGTCAGGAACCTGAATCTACCATGATGAAGCAACAGCGATACGACCAAATCCTCAGTCATCTCAACCAAAAAGGCTACCTGACCGTTGATGACGCCGTTGAACTGCTGCAAACCAGCCGCTCAACCGTAAGCCGAGATTTTAACGATCTGGCCAAGAACGAATTGGTCATTCGTACGCATGGGGGCATTGGGCTTCCTAAGCGAAGCGATTTTCGCAACCTGCCTTATGCGCTGCGTCAAATTAAAAACATGGATGAGAAAGAAGCGATTGCGCGCGCCGCGGTTGCGTTGTTGCACGAGCGCGACACGCTCTTTCTTGACGGCGGCACCACAACCCTGCAAGTCGCGTCCTTTCTTCCCGCTCGCGGGTTGACCGTTGTTACCAATTCACTCCATCACGCCTCACAAATTATCGAAAACCAAAAACCGGATGCGCCAGTCGAGGTGTTCATCGCCGGAGGCTTGGTTTACGCCCCCTGGCACGTGAATATCGGACCGCAAACCCGCTACTGCCTGGAGCAATATCACGCAACCTGGGCGTTTTTCTCCGCGAAGGGCATCGACAAAGACGGCGTGTATAATCACAACGAGTTGATCGTCGAGTCTGAACGCACCATGATCTCGAACGCAGACAAAGTGGTGCTGTTGGCGGACCACACCAAATTCAGCGAACGCTCGGTGTTCTTTTTATGCGAACTCAAAGAGATTGATATTCTCATTACAGATGAACATCCCAAAAGCAAGGCGCTACTGAAAGACATTGCCAAATTAGGCGTTGAAGTTATTACCGTCAAAGACGAGTAGAATCCACCCCATTAATCCCTGCCGCGCCACCGCGAGCACAGCGACGCGATAGGAGCACGGGGAGGGCGAGGCTCCCGCCGAGCCGAAAAAAACGAAACTGTTTCAATTTATTATGGCTCACCAGGAGCCTGCCTGCCGCAGGCAGGGTTCGCCCTCCCCAAAATTTAAATTCGATACGCATAGACGCAAAAAAGGGCGGGAAAACCCCGCCCTTTGTGTATGTTTTATGAAAAATTCATTTCACTTAGGCCAAAGCAGTCTCACAAATCCATTCGTCCACTTTTGTTTTCACCTGTTCAACCAACTTCGGCAAGGCGTTTAACACGCCTTGGGTCATACCGCCGCCGATGGTGAACGGGTCTTCGACTTCAATTGCATAGATCACAAATTCTTTTGGAAAATCGAGTTCCAATTCGTTCGCCAGCGCCAACAGTTCGGGCAAGCCCGCATAGTGCGGCGACGGCGCCAGCACCGCGCCCAAATCTTCCAAGCGTAATGATGTGATTTCACCGACTGGCGTTTTACCGGTCTTCACGGCGTCAATCAAAACCACCCGGTCATAGTCGATCAATTCTTCGAGCAGCGCGATGCCGGACATCGAACATTCATGCACGTCCACATCGGGCGTTTCAGCGAATATTTCACGCAGGCGACGCGCGGCTTCAATGCCGACGCCGTCATCAGCGATCAGGTCATTACCTAAACCCAGGACAAGGGTTTTCATATCACGCTCCGTTTCGGACCAATTCATTCACGATATTTTTGTCAGCGTCATACAAACGCACCATCAACGGCATCTGCCCCGGCAAGGCGTGAGTCGCGCAGCCGTGACAAGGGTCGTAAGCACGAAACGCCATCTCGACCATATTCAACAGACCGTCATTCACTTCGCCTTTTTTGATTAAGCCCTTGGCGGCTTTATCAACCGACAACGCAATACGCGCCGCGTTGTTTTGGGTCGCGACAATCAGGTTCGCGTGGGTAATCACGCCGCGTTCGTCAGTTTTGTAATGATGGAACAACGTACCGCGCGGCGCTTCGACCGCACCAATGCCTTCGGTCGGCTTCTCCGTCGGCAGAGTACGTACGTTGGGGTCGGTAATTTCAGGATCATTGGCCAGCTCTTTGAAACGCTCAGCGCAATAGAGCAATTCAATCAAACGCGCCCAGTGATTGGCGAGGGTATGATGGACCGGCTTTCCGCCCAGGGTCGCATAGAATTTTTCGTATGCTTCCTGCGCCAACGGCGTCGCCATACCGTCCGATGCATTCAAGCGGGCCAGAGGCGCGACGCTAAAAATGCCGCTATCGGCGCCGTCTTCAAAACCTTTCCAGCCGATATCTTTCAGATAGCAGAATTTGATGTAACTCCACGGTTCTACATGCTCAGCAATGTGATCGAGATAATTTTTGGGATCAAATGTTGAGTGTTCGGCGCCGTCCGGCTTCACGACGCGGATGTTACCGTCATAAAAATTGACTTTGTTATTTTCGTCCACCATCCCCATGTAATAGGTTTGGTGGGTATAAGCGTCAGAAGTGATCCATTCGACGTATTGCGAATTTTTCAACACCAAGTCATCGAAGACTTGCAGGCTGAACTTACCAAACTCAATGGCGCGGTCTGCGGCGCCGGTGAACTTTTCGAGGTCGGCTTTTTTTAATGATTTTGAAACGCCGCCGGGCAAGCCAAATACGGGGTGAATGACCTTGCCGCACATCAGGTTAATCAGGCCGCGCAGTTCTTTTCGCGCTGCAATTACCTGTTTGCCGACTTCCAACCCGACCTTACCGATAACGCCCAGAATGTTGCGTTCCCCCTTGGGCGCATCCGGCCCGACCACGAAGTCAGGCCCGCCGAGAAAATAAAAATGCAGCGCGTGATCTTCGATGGTGAAGATGTTATAAATCATCTCGCGAATTTTCTTGCCCGCAGGCGGAGGCGTGACTTTGTAGAGGTCGTCAAGCGCTTTGGCGGACGCCATGTGGTGCGCCATCGGACACACGCCGCAGATGCGCGAGGTGATTTGGGGCATGTCTTCACACGGACGCCCTTCGGCGAATTTTTCAAACCCGCGCAGTTCCGGCACCTGGAAATAGGCGCGGTCGACATTGCCCTCGTCATTCAAAAAAATATCGATCTTGCCGTGGCCTTCTAGCCGTGTGATGGGATCAATGGTGATTTTTTGACTCATGGTGCGACTCCCTTAAACCGAAACTTTGCGATGTACAAACGTATGGGCCATGCTATAGCGGTTAAACGAACCCGCCGGATCGACGATATTCTCAAGCGCTTTATCAATTTCCGCTTCGTCTTCGCTTTCCATCATCGACGCGAACACAGAAAGCGCCGACAAGCCAAAATCCTTCACCCGGCTGGTTGGCCCCAGGCACCCGGTGCAGGGCATGTTGCCTTCGATGCAGGGAGCGCTGCAGCCCATGCGGGTTGCAGGCCCAAGACACAACAGGCCTTGCGCGAGCAGGCATTTTTCTTCGTCGATAATAATATCTTGCGGGCGTTTGAATTCGGTGATTTTCAGATCATCCGGCTTACTGTCGATGCGCTTGCACTCGTTGCAAAGCGCTTTGTCCGGCGCGAGCACCGTCCCTTTGGGCGGCAGTTTGCCTTCTAAAATGGCGGTGACTGCGCCGAGCAGCAAATTGACCGGCGGCGAACACCCCGGAACGTAATAGTCTACGTCAACGCACTGGTCGAGCGAGCGGACGTAGTCTAAGAATTCCGGCAATTCGACGTCGCCTTCCGGCATTTTTGAAATAGTCTGCGGATAGGTCTTTTCAGGATTCACGACGCTGAATGATTCTTCGTAGTCGTGTTTTAATATTTCATCTTTGGGATACAGATTCCCCAAGGCGGGAATGCCGCCGCTGTGCGAGCAACTGCCGAATGCAATCAGGATTTTGGCCTTTTTGCGCAGCAGATGCACCATCTCTTCTTCTTCCGAAGTTCGAATCGCGCCGTTAACAAAGCAGGCGTCAATTTCGCCGTCCGCCATGGCGCGCACATCGTCTTTTTTAAAGTCCATGGCGCAGGGCCAGAAAACAATATCCACCGCTGCGACAACGTCTAGAATGCTCTCGTTTAAATCAACGACGGCTTCTTCACAACCGCCGCATGATGCGCACCAGTAAAAGCCGATTTTGGGCTTGCTCATAGTTGCTCCTCCATGCTGTCGTCGACCGCCGGTTGACGCCGGGGCGACGTGTTCTTTACTCTACTGCCGCTAATTCTTTTGCGTCCGCTTCAACGCCGTTCAGTTCCGGCATGGGCATCGACGGCATTTCTAACGGCCCCATAGCGCGAAGCGATTCAGTCATCTCGTTGATGACGCGCTGCACCTTGTCGCCTTCCGAGGCGGCGATCCATTCTAAACGAACGCGATCTTCTTCAATGCCGACCATTTTCAAATATTTGCGCATCAGGCGATAACGCCGCAGCATTTTGTAATTGCCTTCAATGTAGTGGCAGTCGCCGGGATGGCAGCCGCCGATTAACACGCCGTCGGCGCCTTGGCGTAACGCCGCCATGATAAATTGCGGGTCAATGCGGCCCGAACACATCACGCGAATCACGCGAACATTGTGCGCATAATCGAGACGGGATATGCCTGTCAGATCCGCCGCCGTGTAAGTGCACCAGTTACAGAAAAATGCGACGATTCGAGGTTCGAAGGTCGAATCAGACATAGCTTAATACCCCCTCGATTTCTGCGTAAATTTGTTCATCTAAGAAGAGATTCTGGTGCGCGGCGCCCGATGGGCAGGTCGCGACGCACGTACCACAGCCTTTACACAACGCCTCGTTCACCACCGCAACGCCCTTTTCTTCATCACGGGTAATCGCGGTATATGGACACATCGAAATACAACTCTTACATCCCGAACAATCTTCTTCAACGATGAAGGCGGTGTTGGGTTCGAGTTCAACATATCCCCGGTCGACCAGCGCCAACGCTTCGGCCGCCGCCGCGCCTGCTTGCGCGACCGTGTCGGGAATGTCCTTCGGGCCTTGGCAAGCGCCCGCGAGGAACACGCCGTCAGTCGCGGTGGAAACCGGCGCCAGTTTCGGGTGCCGTTCAGTGAACCATCCGGTCTTGCTGCACGAGATGCCAAACATGCGGCGCACGTCATCGGCGTCTTCTTGCGCTTCTAATCCAACCGAAAGAATGACCATATCAACCGGGATGCGCCGCGGCATTCCAACCATGGTGTCTTCAGCGCGCACGATCAGTTTGCCTTCTTCTTCCGGCGTCAGCGCCCAGTCGGTCACTTCGGCCACGCGCCCGCGAATGAAGTGGGTTCCTTCTTCTAACAGGCGATCATAAAACTCTTCGTAGCCTTTGCCGGGCGTACGCATGTCAATGTAGAAGTTATACACTTCGCTTTCAGTGCGCTCTTTAATCAGGTGCGCGAGTTTAAGCGAGTACATACAACACACCCGCGAGCAATGCTTATTGGTTTTGTGATCGCGCGAACCCACGCAGTGGATAATCGCCACCGACTTGGGCTGTTCGCCGTTGCGCATGATAACTTCGCCGCCGGTCGGGCCAGACGCATTCACCAGGCGCTCGACTTCGAGGCTGGTGTAAACGTTGAGGTACTTGCCATATCCATATTGCGGCGTACGCATCGGATTGAATGTCTTGAAGCCAGTCGAAAGAATTATGGCGCCGACTTCGACCTCTTTGATTTCTTCCTGCTGGTTGAAATCAATGGCGTGTTTTTCGCACGCTTCGGCGCAAAGTTGCTTGCATTTGCCTTTTGAGAGTTGCAGGCACGATTCCGGGTCGATGACGACTACAGGCGGCGTCGCCTGCGGGAACGGAATAAAAATGGGTTTGCGTTTATCCAACCCCTGGTTGAACTCGTCGTTGACATTGCCTTTTTTGTAGACGCAATGGTCGACGCACATCATGCAGCCCACGCATTCATCTTCATTCACATAACGCGGTTTGCGGCGCACTTTCACCTTAAAGTTGCCCGCGTAGCCGTCGACTTTTTCGACTTCGGAATACGTCCACAAGGTAATGTTAGGATGTTCTTTCACTTGCGACATTTTCGGCGTCAGAATACAGGCTGCGCAGTCCAGCGTCGGGAACGTTTTATCAAACATCGCCATGTGGCCGCCGATGGTCGGTTCACGCTCGACCAACAGCACGTGCCGACCTGAATCGGCAATGGTCAACGCCGAGTGGATGCCCGCGATGCCGCCGCCGACGATCAACACGTCAGGATGAACCTTGACGCGTCTTTTCTCCAGCGCCTGATGCAGCGAAACGCGCCGCACCGCCGCCCCAAGCAACGCCTTGGCTTTTTCAGTCGCGGCGGCTTTGTCTTTGGTTACCCAACTGACATGCTCGCGAATGTTCGCCATTTGAAAATAAAACGGGTTAATGCCCGCCGCGCCAGTGGCTTTGCGGAAGGTCTCTTCGTGCATTAAAGGCGAACAGGAAGCAACGACGACGCGATTGATTCCGTTCTCTTTAATGTCTTTTTGAATCAACTCCTGACCAGGGTCGGAGCACATAAATTTGTATTCTTTAGAAACCGCCACGTTCGGCAGAGATTTCGCAAATTCCGTCACTTCGTCAATCGAAACCTTGCCCGCGATATTAATGCCGCAGTGGCACACATATACGCCGATGCGGGGTTTCTCATTTTGCCCATTACCGTTAGTAGACATGTTGCGCTCCTTTTACACCGCTGCCGTTGTCTTGAAGGGAACGAACAAGCGTTGTAGACCCAGTTCCTGGTCTGACAATCCAAACGCCTTGCCCATGAGTTGCGTAAAGAACACGACGGGGATGTCGATTTCTTCGCCGAACTCTTTTTTCATTTCATTTTGGTAGCATTCAAGATTGAACTGACACAATGGACAGGTCGTTACAATCACGTCAGCCCCGCGCTTTTTGGCTTCTTTAAGAAGAATAAAACTGAGGCGAAGCCCGACTTCGGGAATCGTCCCCGTCATCGAACCACCGCAGCAGCGCGTCTTGAGCGGCCATTGAATCGCCTCAGCGCCCAACGACTCAACCACTTTGTCCATCACCATCGGGTTATATTGATCGTCAAACGTCGAATAGGGCCGCACAATCTGGCAGCCGTAATAACAGGCGACTTTAAGGTTCGCCAAGGGTTCGCTCACTCGTTCTCCAACCGCGTCTAAGCCGATGTCGTTATAGAGAATGTCGAGTGGGTGGCGGACGGTCACCTTGCCGTTATAGTTGAGGCCGACTTCGCCCAGCGCGTTGACCAGTTTGCGGTCGCCAAGCGCGTCTTCTTCCAGTTTTTTCTGGGTCTTCATCAACACCAGATAACAGGCGTTGCACGGCGCCATCACTTCAACCGGCTTACCGTTGGGTTTGCCCTCGTTCTCTGCAAGGGCCAAGTTTCGTGAAGCCAAAGCGTAGGCTTTGTCTTGGTCGACTGCCATATAAGCGGTTGCGCCGCAGCAGTTCCAATCGTCGATTTCCTTATGCTCAATCTGCAATGCGTTGAACACGGCCCGCAGCGACTCGTCGTATGCGCGACCGGTCCCTTTCAGTGAGCACCCGGGATAGTAGAAATAGGTCATGATGTTGTCCCTTCGATGCGCGAATTAAACCGTCTGGCTTCCGTGACCGTTTCCAGCGATTTCCAACAATTTTTTCAACTGACGAATGCCTTTGATTTTCTTCGGCAATACTTCCAGGCGCCCGGTGAAAAATAAACGCATCCCCATCGCGCTTTGCTTGATGAGTTTGGTTGGCTGCGTTTTCAAAAACAATTTAGTGATAAGCATGCCTTCACTGGTGCGTCCGTTGCTTTCGACCTGTTTGAAGAACTCTTTGGCCAAAACCGGCACAGCAAAGCGCTTTGGATGTACATGCTCTTCGATGGCCCGCTGTTTGATCGCGTACATGGTTTCGGTAATCTTCACTTCTTTGGGGCATTCAACGGTGCAGGAGTAACACGACGCGCAAATCCACGGCGTGAAACTATGCAGCACTTCGTCTTTGAACCCCTCCCGTACCATGGCGACAATGCGGCGTGGAGTAAAATCCATGTAGAGACTGACGGGGCACGTGGCGCTGCACGTTCCACATTGGATACAGTGGCGTAAACTTTCACTGCCGACGTCATCCATGATTTCATTGCAGAAATCTGGATCTAACTCCGCTTCATACTTGATGCTTCGCTTTCCCCAATCGTGCATAGTTGCATCTCCTTAGTTGTGAACGGCAAACCAAGCCGCTAGGGGAACGCGCACTCAGTCCGTCGAGGGATTGATGTTGGAGTTATGTAGAAATAATAGGATGGCTCTTAAAACGCTCCGTCCTTTCACTCCTGTGGTCTATCCGAAAAATAATCAAAAAAAAACCAAATGAACTTATATACCCTAGTTTATAGATGGAAAGCCTAAGAAGTCAATAACCTTAGAGATATATTTCTCTAATTATGACAAAAAACACGCAAAACTAAAATCATACAATATGTATAGACATTATAAAGTTCATTATCTAAACCCGCTCACAACAACAACCCTCACCACAAGAAGCACTATGAATAATACACTTAAGAAACGTGTTTTATATATAACAAGATAGCTATATTCGCATATAGGACATGATGATACGCACTCTTGATTCAGTAATACATCTGGAAGTATATAAGTATTAAATTTGATTTCGCCTCACATATAAACCGCCTAAAAGAAAGGTACAAAAAATACCTATCTATGTTTTTTGAATAACAGTATCTATTACCCGTTGCCTACATTGAGGAGCTTTTACGGAATTGAAGACCCAAAAATCAAAAATTTGGGCATAAGAGCCTGAAAATCTTTACTTTTTCAAGCTGATGTAGTTGAATTTAATGAACAACGAAATACGATGTTTAGAAGAACAATCTACATTACACATCATGAGGTGAAACATGGCAGATATCGGTGAACGCTGGGAAGATAACATTTCTGGTAAATTCTACATTGACAAAACCTGTGCGTTTTGTTCAGTGTGCATGGATGAAGCGCCTGACAACATTACAGAGAGTGAAGACGGCGACCATTGTATCGTATCAAAGCAGCCTGCTGGCGACGACGAAATCGAAGCCATGAAAGCAGCGATTGATTCCTGCCCCACCGGTTCAATCGGCGAAGATGGCGAATAAGTCGCAGCAACTTTATTTTTGAAATTACAATTGATTGCGCTCCGTCCTCATCATTGGGAACGGAGCGTTTTTATTTCTGCTTGACATACGCCTCAATCATCGGCCCCGGCCTCTGACGCTGCCAGAGTTGCGTAACCGGGTGGTAGGTATCCTCCACATTGGCGTCTTGCATCACGCTCTCATACCGAAACGGATTGAATACTGCGACAGGGTTTCTGGAGCCGACATACGCTTGCACCGCTCTTCGACGCTGCGCCAGTGAACCGGGTATGAAACCAGGAAACGAATCGTAAGAACTCACGAGGACGCAATTTACGGGCTTATCGAATTGGTCCAGTTTCCATAATTCCTGCGACGCCAATTGGTCAATGGTGATATGCCTCGGGTCTGCGGGCGCGCCCCAAGGCGGTTGGTTGGTGCGATAGGGCAGCGGCAAGGTAAACTGCCCTCCGGCGATGTAACCGGGGTCGGGCCGTTCTTTCGCGAGCCATTCCAAACACAAAATCCGCGTATCGGTTTGGTGAAACAACCAGTTCGAGCGCAAATCTTTCGCCAGCGGTTCGACAAGGCAAATCGCCGCGACCACGCAAAGCGCCATGGTTTTCTTTGGCAATTTTTCCGCCAACATCAAAGCGCCGCAAGCGGCAAATAACGCAACCCACGGCAATACCGGCAACGTGAACCGCACAAAGAATAAGGGGTGCGTTGCAACCAGAAAAAAATACCCTGCGAAAAATATAAACGGCGTCCACTTCTTCTCACGTACCCAAACATAAGCGCCATACAGCGCGAGCAACGAGGTCAAAACGCCTTCGCTCAAAACGACTGATTTTAGCAGTTGCCATCCTGACCATGACCTATCCTGCCCCGGCCACGGCTTGACGGCGGCGACGCGTAACTTGTCGATCTCAGCAAAAAACATTTGGGGATCAATAAACGGAAACGGGCAAACCAACAGAAAGCCGCATCCGGCCAATCCCAAACAAAATACGATCTCTTTAAAGATATCCTGAACGGGTTGGCTCTTGCCTTTTGAGCGGGCGTCAATCTCACGCATGACCGCCAGCGCAATCACAGCGGGAAACATATTGTATTTCATCGCGACCGCAACGCCCGCGATCACGGCGGCGAAATAAAAGGTACGCTTTGAATCCAAACGGACCGCCCGCATTCCGACATAGAGCGACAGCGTCGCCCAAAAACAGGCGGCTGCGTCATTCACCGCAAAATGGCTTTCTCTCACTGCAACAAACGAAACCGCCGCAAACAAAGCCGCCAACAACGCCAACCGCTTGCATCCCAATTCACGCCCCAGCCCATACACCAGCAACACTGTCAGCGTTCCTAAAATCGCGGCAAGCGCGCGCGCGCCATATACAAGTTGATAGGGACGTTCGATCAACGCCTGGGCAGGGTTCATCGACGGCGAAGCAAGCGGCCCCACCTTGTACCATTCCGGGATTTCAACGGTCGGCGCGATTCGTAGCCAGACAGGAAACCAAGCGGCGTTCATGTAAGAGAAGCCTGGAGGATTGCGAAAATACTTCGGGTTCCATTCTCCGGCGTGAACATTCGCCCCGGCGGAAACATATTTCCATTCATCGGGATGCAGCCGAAACGGCAACCCCCAGTCGGACCCATCCAGTCGCAACCATAACGCCATGAATAAAACAATTGCCAAGCACACCCAATGCAGAATGCGCTTCGTATCATTTTTTTGCTGAGGATTGATCTGTTGGTCGTTCATCGCAAAACTATATCATAAGAGAGACGAAAAAAGGGAGCGCAATTCATCACTCGTCATAAAACAACGCCATGCTGGCAGTGTGGCCGTGGATGAAGTTTTTTCCGCCGATGGGGCCAATTTCGCCCGCGCAGAAAAATCCTGAAACCGGCGGCGAATTTAACGCGCTTTGGAGAATACGTAAGTCGTGGTCTTCTTCTGAATACATCCGCATCCCGCGCCCGTTGCATGAAAATACCAACACGCCTTTTGGAGGCTGCGGTTGATATTGTTCGAGCATCAAGCGCAGGTCTTCGTCCGCCGTCTCCGCGTCGCGAATATGAAACTGGATGGTCGCGCCGACTTGGACGCGGTCCATCACCGCAATCGAGCCATTCTCTTTATCGGCGCCCATCAGGTTGCGGATCAAAAAGTCGCCGCGCACAAATTCTTGTTTGTATTCATCAATCACGCGACCAACAAACAGGCCGTGCCCCATCAGTTCCTGGTCGTGCGCAGGCAACACCTTGTACATCTCTTGCACGATGTCTAAGGGCGCGCGTCCGCCCAGCCCGGTAATCACGTTCTTTTCGCCTTGAGTGATAATGTAGGGCTGCCCAATCGGACGGCAACCTTGCGAGATGACGGTCTCGATGCGTACGCCGCCTTCGATGCACACGCCAACGCCGCCGTCGTCAATCTGTTCGCCGTTGAGCGACAAAAACGTCCCGCCCGGCGACATCGCGCCGCTGGCCATTCCACCGATCAGTGGAACGCCGGGCGCATATTGGTTTAAACCTTCCAACACCTCATTCACGTTTAATGAAAAGGGATCGCCCAGTAAAAACAACGCGCTTTTTTGGGGATCGCCAATCTGAAAAATGTCGCGCCAGTCGCCTTCATTTTCGGCGTGATGAAGCGACTCCTGCCGGATATGAAACGGTTTGACGTTTGATTGCGGCAACTGGGCGAGCCATAGGGCAATCGCAGGCTCGCGCTCATATTCATGCTTAGGGCCAATCACGCTTTCCGCGTTGCATCCGATCAAGCATTTGGCCTGCGTCACCTGTTGGATGCGGTCAGCAATCAGCTTGGCTTTGCTGCTAAAATCCGATGATAGAAAAAAAACGCCGAAATCAACGGCGGACGAATCAAGTTGCATCGACAACGATTCAAACAGCGTGTCGAGGGCGACTTCAACATTTGGGTCAGAACCGCTGGCGGCGGCGAATTGGGCCATAAGAATCCTCACTCCGTCGTGGGTTAATAGAAATAACGCGCAGAAGAAAAAATCATGTGAGAACAAAGCCTAGAGGGTTTTCCCTCTCGAAAAAGGGCTGGAACGTGATTGAAAATATTCTCTTCTTCTAAAACGAACCTGAAAAGTTGACGTTGCTGAACGCACCGCCAGTGATACACTATCCATATCCCTATTTTTGATTGGCAAAAAGGAGAAAGTTATGGCCTTTCGGGTCGAAAAAGACACCATGGGTGAAGTCCAGGTCCCAGAAGAAGCGTACTACGGCGCCCAGTCAGGACGCTCGCTGATGAACTTCCCCATCGGCATCGAAACCATGCCGGACGAATTGATTCAAGCCTTCGCCATTCTCAAAAAGGCCTCCGCAATCGTCAACTTTAATCTTGAAGTTCTTCCTGAAGACAAGAAAGACTTGATCGTCCAAGCGTCGGACGAGATCATCGAAGGAAAACTAGACGGGCACTTCCCGCTTTCCGTCTGGCAAACCGGCAGCGGCACGCAATCAAACATGAACGTCAACGAAGTCATTTCAAACCGCGCCAACGAAATCGCTGGACAGCCGCGCGGCACAAAAAGCCCGATTCACCCCAACGACGACGTCAACAAATCGCAATCGTCGAACGATACCTTCCCCACCGCGATGCACATTGCGGCGGCGATGCAAATCAATAAGTTGCTAATCCCTGCCGTGAGCAACCTCGCCGATACGCTGCAAACAAAATCTGACGCATTCAAAGACGTCATCAAAATTGGTCGCACGCACTTAATGGACGCAACCCCGCTGACCTTAGGGCAGGAATTTTCCGGCTACGTCACCCAGTTGCGTCACGGCTTGAAACGAATCGCCAATTCCCTGCCTCATCTCTATGAACTCGCGCTGGGCGGCACCGCCGTCGGCACAGGGCTGAATACGCCTCCAGGCTACGCCGTCAAAGTGGCGGAAGAAATCGCCCAATTGACGGAACTGCCTTTCGTCAGCGGTGAGAATAAATTTGAAGGGCTGTCCGCGCACGACGCCATTGTCGAAGCCAGCGGCGCCTTGAAAACGCTGGCGGCGTCGTTGTTCAAAATCGCCAACGACATCCGCTTTTACGCTTCCGGCCCGCGCTGCGGCATCGGCGAGTTGGACATCCCCGAAAACGAACCCGGCTCCAGCATCATGCCGGGCAAAGTCAACCCGACTCAATGCGAGGCCATGACCCAGGTCGCCGTACAAGTGATGGGCAATGACGCTGCGATTGGGTTTGCCGGTTCATTGGGCAACTTCCAACTCAATGTCTTCAAACCCGTCATGATCTACAACCTGCTGCAATCGGTTCGCCTGTTGGGCGACGCCTGTAATGCGTTCAACGACCATTGCGCCGTCGGTATCGAACCCAACCGAGTGAACATCGAAAAGAACCTGAACAATTCCCTGATGCTAGTCACGGCGCTGAACACTCACATTGGTTACGACAATGCCGCCAAAATCGCCAAAACCGCGCATAAAGAAGGTCTGACCTTGAAAGAAACCGCCGTCAAATTGGGCATCCTCACCGAAGAGAAGTTCGATGAAATTGTCCGTCCTGAAAAAATGATCGGCCCCAAAGAATAAGCAACCCGGCCTGAAGTGGACAATCAAAACGCCGCCCGGATGTTCCGACGCGGCGTTTTCTTTTTACCTATGATTATTCTGGATCGTTATTATGGTATTGTTTGAATGGACAGAAATTTAAGAAATTGATAATGCGTAAATTCAACCACTACATTCATATCCTCTTTTTAATCACGACTGTGGTTCTTTCGGTTCATGGCGCGAGCGAAACCGCAGAACCGCCGTTGTTTCGCTTTTCAGCAAGAACCGAAGCGGTCAACGAAAAGTCCGCCTATCTCGAATTGAGTTGTATTCTCGCCTTCAACGATCCGGGCGCATCAATTGAAATGGGATTACAAAACCCGCAAGGCAAGCTGATTGCGGAGAATGCAACCCGTGATTTCATTAGCGACAACTGGTTCCAACAAGCAAATATTTCGATCTCTATTGAGAACCCTCAATACTGGAACGCCGAACAACCCAATCTCTATCAACTGAATTTTGTCATCAAACGCAGCGATGGAGAACTGATTATTGAACAGCACCGAATTGGATTGGCGGAATACGCCGTCAATGAAAACAAACTCACATGCAACCAAACGCCGATTGTCTTCCAGGGCGTTCAATACTCGCTCGCGCATCCAACCCGGAGCACGCCCTTCTCAATCGACAATTACCGTGAAGACATCTCACTCATGCAGCAAATGAACTTCAACGCCGTACGCGTCATCGGCGCGGCGCCGCCTCCTGAATTCACTCAACTCTGCGATGAAATAGGCATGTACGTCCTGATCGACGTCGGAGAAACCGACGCCGCGCCAACCATTCAAACCTATCAAAACCACCCGAGCGTCTTTGCCTGGAACCTCGATTCCCGAAAGATCGAAACAGACAACCTCGCGGCTGCAATCAAACGAATCAAAAACTTAGATCGCTCTCATCCGCTCTTGGTTCAATCGGGTTCCATTCGAACGGCGCCTCCACTCGGCGATGGGTTTCTCATCACAAACCCGCCCCGCAATGAATGGCGCTTTCTTGGGACTTCAACCCGACCGTCACTCGCTTGCGACCTGTTACCCGCGATGGGGCATTCCATTGAAGGCGCGGCTTACTTCTTCGCGATGGCAAGGGCCAATGCGAGTTTGCGCGGCGGATTCATTCAACAATTCGCCGACATCGCATCAAATGCCGATCCAGCGCCGCTGACGGCGGCGCTGATTGACGACCGCGCCGCACAACAGCAATGGGCGTTTGGACATGACGGCTTGCTCAACGCCGACCGCACCCCGCAGCCCGATTTTTGGCAAACCCGCCAGGTGTTAAACTGGATCGAACTCGAAGAGCGAGAAGTCGAATTTCGCCCCGGCCGCAGCATTGAACTGTCGATCAAAAATTGGCATTCATTCACCAATTTGAATGCGTATGACGCCATTTGGTTTTTACAAGAAAACGGCGCCGTCATCGAGCAAGGCGAGATGAAAATCAACTTGCCGCCGCAGCGCTCAATGAAAATCGCCGTGCGTCCGCAACACGCCCAACCCAATCCCGACGCAAACACCTACTTGGTCATGCAGTTACTAAAAGACGGTGAAATTACGTCCGAACATTCGGTGTGGTTAAAGCCGAAATCTTTCGAACAAGATTTCACCATGCGGCTGCGCGACTTGTCTTGGGACAAAAACTGGACGGTGACGACTGATATTGAAGAATCGCGCATCGACCATCACGACTTTATTTTTCACACCCGCACAGACAATTGCGCTTGGTTTCTGCTGGCCCGCGAAGGCAACAGGCGGCTGATTACCGACGGCCCGTTTCTCGACCTCAACCGGAGCCTCACCCCGCCCGAACGCCTCCACGCCCTTCAATCGGGCGCCGCGCTTCCATGCGAACAAAATGCGCCTCCGTTGCGCGTACTCGAACGCCAGGTCGACCGCCGCGGGCCGGATATCGAAATCAAAACTCGCGTCGCCTCGTCAATTCCAGAATGCTCGACTGAAGTCGAAGCGCAAATTGATCTGCTCTCATCGCCCTACGGCTTTTGCGACGTGCGCTTTTCATTTCACGAAATACAAACCTCGCAAATCATCACAGAAGCAGGCCTGTCGTTTCTCGTCCCTTCGACGCTCGACCAAATCGGCTGGCTGGGCGACGGGCCTCATCCCGCCTACCCTGGCATGGACCAATTATCCTTGCCCGGGTTCTTCAACCTGAGACCCGTCTCTTCAATCATTCCCGGCAACCGTAGGCGAGTACAAGCGTTGCTGCTCACGAATAATGAAGGCGCCGGGCTTGGCGTCTTGCTTTGGGGCGGCGATGTTTCTATCCATCCGACACCTGACGGAACCATGGTTCGCATCCAGGCCGCCGTCGCAGGGCGCGGCGACGCAAACGATCCGACCCGCTTCCCCATCCGCCCCGATTCACTCGCACAATCGAAGCAATCGACCACATTCAGGCTGGTTCCAATCGGGCCGGGCGCCGCATCGCATTTTTTTCAACCTTGGTTAAAGAAATGAGTAGAAAAAAACGTATAATTTTTATAAAATGAGCTCAGCTCATTCATAAATAACATCTGGAGGTAGGGATTCATGGTTTCAACGAAGTGGTTTCGGTATGGTATTTTAGCGTTGTTTTTGGCAGCCCCGTTCAGCGCGTTGGCGCAAGATGAGCCTCAATTGCCGCTGACGTGGGAAGGCGAAGGCGTAACCTGGTATATTGAAGATGGAGAAATTGGCAAAGATAACTTTGACATCTCCTTCAAAATCGACTCAGACGGCTGGGTGACCGGAAAAGCGACAACCGATGAAGGCACGGCAAAATTGCAGAGGTTTTATTATACCACCCAGGATAACGGCGTCCGTATGATCGTGATTGCCTTGGTGTCTGACGATGAAGACGCGCCCCTGCTTTTCTTGATGAAAGGCAAAGTGATCCAAGGCAAACTCTTCGTCGGCGAAGTCTACGCGAAGGCCTATGAAAAAGACGGAAAGGTCGAAAGCGACCTCTATTTGGGCAGCAACTCCGCAGTGGAGATCACCGAAGAATACATGCCCAGTAGCCTCAAAAGCGCTTTCTGGAACAGCAAACTGCTTGGCGGTTTCAAAGTAGAAGGCGGCATCAAATAAGCAATCGCTCCTACGCAATGCAACGGCCCGTCCAATTTTTGGCGGGCCGTTTTTTTTTCAACGAACGCGCTTGTTTCCGAAAATAGAAAATCCCGTTACAATGACGCTGTTCAACATCGCGATTCCATCAGAAGCACAATGCTGCTTGCGCCACTACAAACAACCGCTAACGAAATGATGCGTAGCCGAAATGATTGAACCTAAAAAATTGTTTGCAAACTATCAATGCGTCAAATGTCGTGGGCGGTCGTTTAATACAGAAGAGATTTCACTGCGCAGCCGAAACAAACGCGGCATTATCCGCCCGACGGACGACCCCTACCTGGTCGTCACGTGCGGCCTTTGCGGGTTTTCAGAACTCTACTCAATGAAAGTGTTGGCCACCCAAAAAGAAGATGCGCCCGTCGAGGTCAAGTCGCCGATGGTGAAAGAATCAGAAACGTCTGGATGAATTGTATCAGTCGCCGCTCAATTCAGGACTATGCGGCGGCATAATCTCGCCTTCGACCATGTATACCACTTCACGCGCAACATGTTTCGCCATATCGCCCAGCAGCGCTTGAGTTCATCAATTTCGTGATGAAGATTACAGTGGACATTCTGTTACACTGTTTCGTCATGTGTAATCTGAAATGCGACTCTGTAATCACATTTCGGGCTACAAATCAGCCGCCAATTAATAGCAAAAGATTTAAAATATCGTAAATACCCGCCGGTCTCGCCAATATCCTCCCTAAAAGAGTAGATAATAAACCACCTGATTTTTATGTCTTTATGACTTATTGATTTTTTCACCCTCAACATTTCAGACATTCATACGCCAAATCTCATAAAAAAAATGAGGGAAAATAAAATAACGGCGCCATTCTTGTATATGAAGTAATAGATAAATTATATAGAACCCTATTGGTTGAGGTAGGTTGAATCATGCAGCAACAAAATACGCACATCTCGTTTATCAAAAAAATAGCAAATTGTTTGCATCACTACTCAGAAAAAATTTTTATGGCGCCGCCGATACAAGAATATATCTTTGTTTTAGAGCCAATTTCGAATCCATGTAAACTTCGTAAACTATTATTTGGATCATACGAAGGGTTGCCTTTTTCTCACAGAACGTCTCGTTCTTCTCACGGAAGCCCAATTCCACCACTGAGAATTGTTCGTTTGTACTGTTCTCAACAGGAGAAGAAGTAGCCATGATTCCTAATAACGACACAGTATTTCTCATATCGAGTGACGCGTTACTATCAGACCAGGTCGAGCGAATATTGTTTGACGAGTTTGGTTTGAATACTCTTATTTTGCATAAGAACGATTTCGCCAAAGTGTTGTTTATGGACAGCCCCCGTTTCATTATCTGGGACGGGCAAGTCCAAAGCGATAAGGATGAAAATCTGTTACTTTGGTTGCGCGAACATTTTCACGGTAAGGCCATCGTCGCCATTCTCGAACATCGGGACGACAATAACAATCAAATTAATTGGTATCAGCATGGAATCACGATGTTTTGTTTTACCAACGATAACGAGCTAAAAGAAACCTTGTCATTCCACACAAGGGCGATTCTTGAACATCAGGCGAAAAGACAGGCCCTCGAAAGCAGCCACTTGGCTTAACCGCCAATTCAGGGCCTGCCGTATATTTTCCTGGATATGGTATCCTCTCTTTGCCGACAAATATTTGGGAGGATACAACACCCCGCATGAATACCACACAGATTTTAGCTTGGGCGAGAGCCTTGCAGGCGATGGCCCAGAACGGCCTTGAATATTGCAAAAATGAATACGACCGCCTGCGCTATCAGGAACTCCAAAAAATTTCCGCTGAAATGATCGCAGAACATTCTAACTTAACGTCCGATGAACTTCTGACACTCTATGCCGACCAGATCGGATACGCGACGCCCAAGGTAGATGTTCGAGGCGCGATATTTCGCGACAACAAGGTGCTGCTTGCCAGCGAACTGATGGATGAAGGCCGCTGGACGCTGCCCGGCGGCTGGGCGGACGTAAATGACACGCCCAGCGAAGCAGTGTTGCGCGAAGTGGTCGAAGAAACCGGCTACGAAGTCAAACTCATCAAGCTCATCGCCGTGCTCGACCGCGAAAAGCAGGGCAACCGGCCGCCGCTTCCCTTTCATGTATACAAACACTTTTTCTTGTGTGAAATCATCGGCGGCAGCCCCAACCCTGACCATGAACACGAAATCGGCGAAGTGAGATTTTTTGATTTAGACGCATTGCCCGAACTTTCAATCTCACGCACGACGGAAGCGCAACTGCGGCTTTGTTACGAGCACTTTTTGAATCCAGATTCTCCGACTGCGTTTGATTGATCCGTCAGCCCGATATTTCCACCCAACGAATTTCAAAAAATCCCGCATCAGTTTAACGGATGCGGGATTCATATTTTGTGTCAAGAAACTTGCTAGGCGTTTAAGGCGCGGGTGAGGCGGTCTGATGTGTCGTCAACATGCGCAACTTCGGTCATACCGACCGTCATCGCGTCAACCAGATCGTTGCCTGCAACGTATTTCATCGAGGCGTCTTTTTCTTCGGATTTAATCAATGTACCTTCTCCGAAAATTTTCATTCCAACCACCGCCTTGCCGTTGGCGCGCGCGGTTTTAATTACTTCGGTCACTTCTTCGACAGTCCCGTCCATTTTATATTTTCTGCCGCCCATGTGGTTAATGCGGGCAAAGATGACGTCTGTCCAGGGGTCGCTGGCAGCGACTTTCAGGCCGCCGAGATCATGGCACGAAACGCCGACGGCGCGGACCACGCCCTTCTCTTTCATTTTGGCGAGACCTTCGCGAACGCCCTCTAATTCTTTTGTCCACTGGTCGTTGGTAATGCAATGGATCAAGCACACATCCAAATAGTCTGTGCCGAGTTCTTTGCAATAGCGCTCCACTTCTTCGGCCCCGCTGCTTGACGGTTTGTTCCAATCGGCTTCGCGGAACCACAACTTGGAGAGCATGACATACTCATCGCGGGGCAGTTCTTTCAGGGCGTTTCTGACAAACGGGTGCGTCCCATAGAGGTCGGCCATGTCGTAGAAGTTTAAGCCTTTTTCAAAACCATGGCGAAAAATCTGGTTGCATTTTTCTTGTCCCATGCGGGTGTGTTCTGACTCACGGGCGCCGCCTCTCATGCCGGTGCCTTGCGCAAGACGCGAGACCTTGATGCCTGTCTTGCCCAGTTCAACGCGATCAAACGCATCCCGCTTGGCTTTGGGTTTCGCTTCCGCCGCCTGGCCTAGTGATGGAGAAGCCAAGATCGCTCCGGCCCCGGCAAGCGACCGGTTTAAAAAACTCCGTCTGGAAATATCACTCATGCCAACCTCCTCAGGGTTCAATTAAAAATTGTTTCGCATAAATTCACACAAACGATGACGGCAAGCCATATTGGGGTTGGTCGTTTCGCTATGCGTGGATGTTCCGGCTTTTCGTTTCGATTGTAATGCGATATCTTACCATATCTCTATTGTAACGAGGAAACCACAATGAAACAAATCACATTTGCCCTCACCCTTCTATTTCTTTTTGGAGCATTCGCGAACAACGGCGTCTCCCAAACCACAACCCACTCACTCTTCAATGGCAACGACCTAACAGGTTGGTCGGGCGTCAATAAAACCGAGTTTGGCGTTGAAGACGGCGTCATGCAATTAAAAAGCGGGATGGGTTGGCTTCGCACCGACCAAGTCTTTGACGATTTCATTTTAGAATTTGAATGTAAACCGTTGGTCGAAAATTATGACAGCGGCCTGTTCTTCCGCTCCAGCCTCGACGGCGAGCCTTGGCCGAACAAAGGGTTTCAGGTCAATTTAAAGTTCAATGGCTTCGGAACCTTGGTGCGCGGCTATCAAGCCATGATCCCCAGCGAACATCCTCCCGTCAAAGTCGGCGAATGGGCAAAGTTCCGTTTGGTCTCACAAGGCGAAGACGCATCGCTGCAAATTGACGGCAAAGACGTTTGGGAAGCCGACTTCATTGAACCGGAAATCGGCCTCATCGGCATCCAGGCCGAAGACCGCGCGTTTGAATTTCGCAATTTCAATATCAAAGAAACCGGTTACGTCAATCTGCTTGAAGGCGAAGGCCGTGACTTCAAACATCTGCAAGTCCACCAGGGGTCGCAAGAGGCCTGGCATATTGACGAAGACGGCGTCTTAGTCTGCGACGGCGGAGGCGGTGGTTGGATCGGCACCAAAACAGACGATTATGGCGACTTCGTTTTTAAATTTGATTTCTGGGTTCCGAAAGAAGGAAACAGCGGCATCTATATTCGCCGCCCCAAAGAGGGCGACGGCGCCTATACCGCGATGGAAATTCAGATCATCGACGATGACGCCAAACACTGGGGCGAACTGCAAGAATGGCAAAAATGCGGTTCTATCTATCACGAAGTGACCCCGTCCGTCCGCGCAACCCGGGAAGCGGGCCAATGGCAAACCATGGCCATCATCTGCAACGACAACGAGATCGACATCTATATCAACGGCGTCCAAATCACCGACGCTGACTTGGACGAATACACAACCTCAACCACCAGCGCTAAGCCATTGAAAGAGCGCCCACGAGTTGGGTATTTAGGGTTCCAGAATTACGACGGGATGATTAAGTACCGCAATGCGTTCGTTAAACGGTTGAATTAGTCTCTTAATGAAACCCAAGTAAAATATTGGCATTATGTATCGACTTTTATTACGCCGCAGGGGATTGGGTGAAGCGGCTTTCGTAGTAACGGCCCTTAAAGGCCGTACGGAGACAAGCGCAGCCCAACCCCGAGGCGTATTTAGGATATTGAATTTGATCCATAGGTTAATAATGCCGCGTTTCACACTCTCATTGGTTTTGTGCTTATGCCTCAGCGTCGCAGCGCATGCCGATGCAATCAGCGTCATCTGTTGGAACATCGAACGCGGGTTCTCGCCGGACGCGAACCCCTACTATGTTGCGATGCGCGTCTCACAAATGCCGCAGTATGATTTATGGGGGTTCTCAGAAGTCAGCCGTTCGGATTTCAGCCTCCTCGAAGAATCCTGCGAGTTTAATAACGACGATGACTATCAACGTATTGAAGGTGGAAAATCCAGCGACCATCTGTTGGTGGTATACAACTCAGTGCGCCTGGAGAAGCTGCAATCACTCGAATTGATTACCATTGAAGACGGCGTCGGCAACCAACCCTTCAACCGCCAAAACATCCGTCCTCCACTAGGCGGCAAATTCAAAGACAAGAGCAGTGGTCAGGAATTCTATTTCTTCGTCAATCACTTCCATCGCGGCAATGCAGAAAACCGCCAGCGTCAATCCCGCGCGCTAATGCGCTGGGCGCAACGCGCCGACGCGCCCGTCATTGTTACCGGCGACTTCAATTTCGATTGGGACATTGACCTTCGTGCGGGAAACCGCGCCTTTGATATTTTCACCCAAGGCAACCAATTCGATTGGATCGAACCACAGCGCCTCATCAAGACGCAATCCAGCCCGCGTTATAATTCGATCCTCGATTTTATCTTCATCGCTAAAGCCCCCACTGTTTGGAGCGCAACGTCGAGTATCCTCGTCACCCCCGGCGATGACCGCGACAATGAAACCATCCCCGATCACCGCCCGGTCGAAGGTTTGATTCATTTGAATTAAGACGCCATTCATCATCCTCAGCAAAACTCATTTCGTCGGTATAATGCTAGAAGCCATCTCAAAAATATTGATTACAAATAAAGAAATTCTGGCATGGGTGCAACTCTGGGAGCGCCTGCGCCTAGGGGCCTGAAAGCCCGCACTGAAGCGAGCGAAGTTGTACCCATGCAACTTACAGCAAAAGAGTAAGTGTTTTTGAGATGGCATCTACAGACTCACTTGAGGGATTCCACATGTCGTCTTCATCCACAGACCTATTGCATTACATCATTTTGATCGTCGGCGATGAGATTCTTGAAGGCCGCCGCGTCGACCGCCACGTCTCCTGCATGAGCCGCACCCTGGCGCCGTACGGCCTGCGTTGCATCCGCGCCGAAGTGGTCGCCGATCGCCGCGAATGGCTGCAGCAATCCATTGAACGCGCCCAGTCAGAAGTCGATTTGGTTTTAATCACCGGCGGACTAGGCCCCACGGTTGACGATATCACCCGCGAAGTCATCGCTGAGACTCTTGGAACCGACCTCACCGAGAACGACGACGTGTTGGAAATGATCCGCGCCCGTTTTATGAAAACCGGACGCGACATGACCGACAACAACCGCCGCCAAGCGCTGGTCCCGCAAGACGGGACCTTTATCCCCAACCCAAACGGCACCGCGCCCGGCTTGGTCTATGACAAGAACGGAAAATACATCATCGCCATGCCGGGGCCGCCGCGCGAACTCGAGCCCATGCTTCGCGACAGCGTGATCGGCCTTTTGCAAAAACGCTTTCGCTTGGATACCAAATTCTCACACCAAATGCTGCGTTTTTGCTGCATCGGCGAGTCGAATATTGATACCGTGTTCCGCGATGAAATCGGTCAGCCGCCCGACTTAAAAATATCGTCGCTGGCGCAGTTAGGGACTGTTGACTTGACGCTCTACCTGCCCGGCGAATCAACAGAAATAAACATTCGTCTCAATCAATATGCTGACTGTCTCCGTAAAAAACTGGCTCCGTATATCTATTCAGAAAATGACCGCACTCTTGCGGAAACCGTCGGCGCCCTGCTGATGCAACAGAGCCAGACGCTGGCCGTCGCGGAATCTTGCACCGGCGGAATGCTCGGATCGGTTCTCACCGACAACCCCGGCGCTTCGGACTATTTTAAAGGTGGGATCATCGCCTATAATAATGATGTCAAGCGCGATTGCCTCGGCGTGGACGAAGGCTTGCTGAAACAACACGGCGCCGTCAGCCAACCCGTCGCAGAAGCCATGGCGCAAGGCGCCCGCAAAGCCCTCGGCGCCGATTGGGGCGTCTCATTGACAGGGGTCGCCGGGCCAGGCGGCGGGACGGACGACAAACCCGTCGGCACGGTCTGGATCGCGGCGGCGCAGCCTGACGGCGCGGTATTTTCATTCAAGACCGCTCTGTTCGGCGACCGAACCAGTATCCGCCAGCGCAGTTGCGTCTATGCGCTTGATGAAGTCCGTCGATTGTTGCTCAACATGGAACCTCACCAGAACAGGTGAATCACTCGTTGGCAAAAAACTAAAAAGCTTTTACAATACCCATTACAAAAATGCCAATTGAAAATAATGTATTTCATAAAATAAAAATGTTATTTCGACGCGATGTGTCTGAGGGCGCGCCGGACGAATCTCATGATGAATCCGGCCCGAAAAAATTGACGTTCATGGTCAAAAAAGAGGTGAAAGAACACCTCGAAAGAGGCCGCGCCTCGCTCAATCAAGGGCAAATCGACGAGGCAATTCAGTCGTACATGACGGCGGTCAGCGCCGACCCCAGCTGTGCGCTGAGCCATTTCAACCTTGCGTACGCCCTGCACGAAAAAGGCCGCTTTGAAGACGCCCGCGACGCCTATTTAAAATCCGTCGAACTCGAACCCACGTGCAGTCTCTTTCTTGAGAATTACGCCCGTCTGCAATTCGACACGCTCGACTATCGCGAGTCGGCCCGCCATTTTCAGCGCGCATCCATGGTGGGCAGCATCCAACCCATCAGCCTGGGGCTGTGGGGGCGCTCGTTGTTTGAGCAGGGGCTCTTCGAGCAAGCCGTCGAAACCTTTGAAAATTTAATCGACCGCGACAAACAGCCGCTGATTCAACTCGGCGCCCAATATTGGCTGGCGTTGGCGCACATCAAACTCGGGCGCATCGCCGCCGCGCGGCGTTTGGCCGAAGCGATATTACAATCATCAAATGTCGATCCCAAAATCCTATTCGACTTGGGCGAGCATTTCATCGAAGTGCGCTGCATCAGCCTCTCGCGCAATATTTTTGAACGCATAACCCATGATGACTCCGAAGCGCTCTCCTCGCGCCTGCGCCTTGAAGACATCAAAAAAATCGAAGACCAAATCGACGATGCTTTGCCGCGATTGTTCGACGGCGACGAAGAACGCCTGTTGCACCAGATTCACGCCCTGCGCGAATTCGGCAACGACCGCATCTCGAAAGCCTTGCTGGCGCTGATTGATTCGCAGTCGGCGCCGGTGCGCGAAAGCGTGATTCGCTATCAGACCAACTACGGCTATAACGCGGCGGAAAAAATCGCCCCGCTGCTACAAGACCCTGTGGTTTACGTCCGCGAGGCGGCCTATGATTATTTTGAAAAGTTAGACCACGGCGGTTCGCTCGACCAAATCAAGCCGGGACTGAACGATCCGCATCCGACCGTGCGCAAGAAAGCCGCGCGCCTGATCGGGCGTTTCGGCGGCGTGGACATGCTGCCTGAGTTGGAGATGATCTACACCGACCCGCAAAACAAGGAATGCCGCGACGACATCCGCGCTGCACTGGCTTCGATCAAGCGGCGTTTCCAAAAGAAGCAAGACAAACTCTCGCGCATGAACGTGCTCATCCCCAAAAACAGCGACGACTACGCCTCCCCGCGCGACTTCAAATTCTGGCTGCTGCTGATGCTGCAGATGCTGGTCATCGGCTACCTGATCTACTACATCTTCTTTAAGTTTTAGGGAGGGTTCAAGGATATTCCAGTCCCGTAGGGTGGGATGAACAAAATGAATCCCACCATTTACTTTTAAATATTGAATTCGGAAAATTTCTATTGGTGGGTTTCGCTGCGCTCAACGCCACCCTACTTGATACGTCTCATTCATCCGAGGTAGGGTGGGCTCAAATTACAACGTAATTTAGCCCACCATGCAATGGTCCGATTTCATACGGCCGGGCGCCAAGCCAAGGCAGCGAAGCAGGCAGCCCTTGAAGTACAACAAAAAAACTTGCAGTTCTCCCTCTCCCTCTGGGAGAGAGATGGGGTGAGGGTTTTAATATTTGTAGTATCCGCACACTCGAAGGGCTCAGCGATAAATTCAAAAATGGATGGATGATTAGAAAATAACCAAGATGCAACACAGAAGGCGGCGAGGCCGCCCCCTCATCCTAACCTTCTCCCAGGGGGAGAAGGGATTCCCCTAACGCGTTAATCAAATCACCAAGGCATCAATATGGACGTTGCAATCATAGGCGGTGGAGCGGCGGGGTTCTTCGCGGCGATCACGGTCAAAGAAAACCATCCCGGCGCCAAGGTCGCCATCTTCGAGAAGACAAAAAACTTGCTCGCCAAAGTCAAAGTCTCCGGCGGCGGACGCTGCAACGTCACCAACGCCTGTGCGGATATCAAACAACTGTCCGACGCCTACCCGCGCGGAAAGACCGCACTCAAACGGGCATTCCATACCTTTAACACCCAACACGCCATGCAGTGGTTTGAATCGCGCGGCGTCCCCTTAATAGCCCAAGACGACCACCGCGTGTTTCCCGCCTCGCAAAATTCGCAAACCATCATTGATTGCTTCTTGAATCAAACCCAAAAACTCGGAATTCAAATCGAAACCGGATGCGGCGTCCGCTCCATTCGCCCCATCGACGATCAACTGGAATTGAACTTCTCCGACAATGCGCCCGCGCAAAGGTTCGATAAAATCATTGTCGCGTCCGGTGGCTCTCCCCAACGAAAAGGCCTGCAATGGCTCGAACGATTGGGCCACAAAATGATTGATCCCGTCCCGTCGCTGTTCACCTTTAATTGCCCCGGCGAACCGATTACCGAACTGATGGGAATCGCCGTCGAAGACGCGCGGGTCAGCATCCAAGGGACCAAGTTGAAATCCCAAGGCCCGCTGCTCATCACTCATTGGGGCATGAGCGGCCCGGCGGTGTTGAAGTTGTCCGCTTTCGGCGCCCGAATACTGAGCGAGATGGATTACGAATTCAACATCCAAGTGAATTGGGCCGCGACCATTAACAACGATCTCGTCATGATTGAATTGAGAGACATCGCGAACCAACATCCCGGCAAAGTGCTACCGAAGATCAAGCCCTATTCGTTACCGGAACGCTTATGGCGATTTTTATTGGAAAAATGCGAACTGCCCGCGACAAAAAAGTGGGGCGAACTCAGCAAGAAGGCGACGAACCAATTGGTGAACGTCCTGACCAACGATGTCTATTCGGTCAAAGGCAAAACCACATTCAAGGAGGAATTTGTCACCTGCGGCGGCGTCAGTTTAGCAAGCATCGATTTCAACACCATGCAAAGCAAAGCGTGTAAGAACCTCTATTTCGCTGGAGAAGTTCTCGACATCGACGGCGTCACCGGCGGCTACAATTTCCAAGCCGCCTGGACAACTGGTTACATCGCCGGGCAATTGAAGTGATATTTGCAGGGTGGATTGTGAGTTCACTCTGCAAATGAATTACTTCATTATTGAATTACGTTTAAAGGACACCAATCAGTTCGTATTCGCCATTGGTTTTTACGCTGACGATCACTTCTTCCGTCCCATTATTTTTCCACCACCAGCCATGTGAACCTTCAAAAGGAACGACTACTTCACCGCTATCTGTATTATGCGTTCCTTCTTTATAGGACGTTTCGTCATCTAATTTATACTCTCCGCTTGCGACTTTCACTTCACCGTGAAGATCAAAATATAGCTCGCCGCCGTTCGTTTGCCAAACATATTCTATTTTATTTCCTGGATGCATATAGAATTTGTACTCAAGCCCTTTACCAGCGAGAATCCGAATATCAATCGTATCTTGCCATTCTGAATCAGTTGATTCAGACATCACAATCATTGAATCCATCGCTTCGGCTTCATTGACCTGGTGGGAGTAATCGTGCATCTGCATCAAAAATATAAACGCCCCAGCGCACACCAATCCAAAATTTGAGGCTGTGCTGAAACGCTGAAATGATTGGGTTTTTCTCCAGGCGGAAAGCGCAAGCAGCATAACAGAAAGCGCAATCACCTGACCGATCTCAACGCCGACATTAAATGACAGAATTTTTAGCAACAAGCCGTCATCACCAAGCGGTAGCTGCTGCAACCGAGTGGAAAGCCCAAACCCATGAATCAGCCCAAAAACAAAAACAAGCATGACAAGGTTCGGCGATTTCATTTGTAAAAACTTTTTAAAGCCGTCTAAATTATCAAAGCCTTTATAAATCACTGTAAGTGCGATTAATGCATCGACTAAATAGTAGTTTGCGGTGATTTCCATGAATGTGGCAAAAATTAAAGTGATGCAATGGCCTAAAGTAAACGCGGTAATAAATTTAACCACATCTTTGAATTGCGTCAGAAAAAAAATAACACCAAAGAGAAACAGCAAGTGGTCATAACCCGTAAGCATGTGCGAAGCGCCAAGGCGGATATATTCCAGATACCCGCCCTCAATCATGGATTGCTTATCACTATCAGAAATTCCGTGAGCAAATACTGAAGAACAAGAGCACAGCACTAAGAAAAAACTACATGTCGTCTTTAGGTAAAAATGATACGTTCGTAACACCATTATTCTCTCGCTTCCAATTTAAACGTAATTGCAGAAATTCGCCTATATAAAGATGAAAATTATGAATGGTTCACCAAAATTGTCAATTAAAAACTTCTCAAGCAGAGTAATAACCGTCAGCAATTGAATTTTATTAAGAAAAGGGGAAAGTAAAAGCGTGGCTTGAGAGGGATTTGAACCCCCGACACAAGGATTTTCAATCCTCTGCTCTACCAACTGAGCTACCAAGCCGCGTTTTGGTGTCCGGTGAGTGTACTGGGTCAAACGACAGCCCCTAGACGGAACCGCGTTTCACAAACTGCCAGAATAAGATAGCAGTGTTCTAATATTAGCCAAGCCCTTCGGAACGCTGTTTTTGCCCTTTTTAATCCATTCGCGCCGCCCGCCTCAACCTGTCCCCATTTTGGACGATAACAGATAGAATTGATGCAAAAGGACGGGGCGAATGGCCAGCGAAAAAGCGATCAAAAAAATGATTAACGCAATTATGGACCGACGCAAAGAACTCGGCCTGCTCGATTGGGGCGTGGTGGCGCCCGAAGAAGTCATCGACCGCATCAACAACCCCAAAACGCCGCCAAAGAATGCGCCCGCCTCCTCAAGCCTTGCCCCAAACGCATCATCGAACCACAATACCCGCTTAGACGCTTCCACCGAGGATATAAGCGCAGAACCCAAGCCAATAAGGAAACCCCGCGATGTCAATCGCCGTTAACGTATGCGTCACCGTCATTGGACTGATTGCGGTGATCTATGCTTTTAATTCAGAACGCTTTCGCTTCAACATCTTAAACCATCTGCCCGGCCCGTTGGGCGAACGTAAGGTCGTGTTCATCATCGGCTTCGCGATTATGTTGCTGAGTTTCGGCTTGGCGTATATCATCGGCCCGCTGCACGGCCTGGTAGGCGTACTGGGCGGCTGGCTGATGCTGCTCGGGTCCGTCGAATGGTTCAACCTGCGCATCGTGCGCAAACTGTTCGCTCCAGTCGAAAATAAGGTCATTCGCATCACCATGTTTTCCGGCGCCATTATCACCATACTCAGCACGGGCTTTTTGTTCTTCCCTCCGGCGTTTTCCCCCGGCGGATTTTTAATGGGCGTCTCGGTCACCATCCTCGCAGGCCGCCTGTGGTGGAACGAAGACCTCGGCTATCTCTCCCACACCGCCAAACAAAGCAAGCGCGACTATTTTTAAGTTTCACTTAGCAACTTCTTTAAGTTTCAAACCATCTCTGTTTCTATCGCTGAGCCGTTCCGGCGCGCTGATACTGAGTGAGTTCTATCTAATAAAAAGGCTTGGGGGCGGCTCTGTGAACGCCTGTGCATAAGGGGCATAAAAGCCCGCACTGAAGCGAAGAGAGACGTACCCAAGCCTTTTACGTAACAACCTGCATGAAGCCTTTTTACTCCACTTCAAATATCATCGCTTCGCAACACCTTGATTCACCAATTTCCTAGATCGCACATAAAAAGGCTTGGGGGCGGCTCAGTGAGCGCCTGTGCATAAGGGCATATAAGGCCGCACCGAAGCGAAGAGAGACGTACACAAGCCTTTTACATAACAACCTGTATGAAACCTTTTTACTCCGCTCCGCGCACCGCCTCAATCAACGCATGAACTTTCGCCGGGTCTTTCTTGCCCTTCTCTTGTTCCACGCCAGACGATACATCAATTGCATACGGCTTCACGCTGCTCACCGCCTCCGCCGCGTTGCCTGGTTTGACTCCCCCAGCAAGTACCAGCGGTAACGCAAGCGCCTTACGCAAAACACGCGCCGCGTTCCAATCGACCGTCTTGCCCGTGCCGCCCATTTGCGCGACGCCAGCGACAACGGCCTTTGCGTCAATGAGTATCCGGTCTGCACCGGCTTCTTGATAGGGAGCAATTTTTTTTAGAATTTGATCCAGTTCCGGCGCCGTGCCGTCATCACATGCAGGCAAGTGAATTACTTTCCAGATTTCTGCGCGGGTTTCCTGCTTCAATAAGGAAACGGTCTCCGGCGACTCAGCGCCGTGTAATTGCAACGCTGTTGGTTTAAGCAATTCGGCGACGCGCAAAATATACGCCGCCTCTTCGTTCATCGTGACTGCAACCAGCGGCAGCGGCATATCGGCGCTGAGGCGCTGCGCATCCTCAAGCGTCACGCCGCGCGGAGAATCAATATTAACGAGCAATCCGCCATAATCAGCGCCCGCTTGCGCAATCAGGTTGATATCATCCAGGTTGGTTAATCCGCATATTTTGATCTTACAGGACATGACAATTTCCTTTAAAAAAGATATTTAAATTGTACCATGACATACGAAGTCAAACAGACCGTGAGACAACACAACAAAGGCAGCGCGAGTTCTCTACCCCGGCGCCCGCCTTCCGATTACAATGCTTTTATTGTGGTTATCAGAACACTGTACAAAATGAGATTTCGTAGCTGCACTTATCGCTGAGCCCTACGGGCGCGCTTGACGAACAGTATTTTGAGGACAGCTGCAGGATAAATATGAAATTCATCAAACTCAAAAAAGCGGCGAACCTGCTTCATGCATATTACGATTTGCTATTGGCGCGCGATAAGCCGCGCGCGATGCCGGTCGAGTTGTCGCTGGGGACGACATCGTTCTGCAATCTGAAGTGCGTCATGTGCCCTCGCGAAGGCAGCGACGGAAACCTCACCCCATTCGATGAGCACATCGACATGCAATACTTTGTCGAGATGCGCCCGTACCTCGAACGCGCCAAAGAGATCAGCCTCTACGGCCTGGGCGAACCGATGATCGACCGCGGCTACTTTGAAAAAGTACGTTTCGTCAATTCGTTCGGCGCCGAGGTCAGCCTGTCCTCAAACGGCACCTTGCTTGACGACCAGCGCTGCCGCGAAGTAATTCAGTCGGGCATCAAAGCCATCGGAATTTCTCTCGACGCCACTTGTGAAGACACCTTCAAAGTGGTGCGTCCCCCCGGCGGATTCGACGCAATCGTTGAAAACGTCAAGCGGCTTTCAAAGTTCAAAAAAGAAATGAACTCCCCAACGCCCGAATTGCATCTTTCATTTGGGGTGATGAAACAAAACATCCACGATGTTGAAACGTTTCCTGACTTGGCGAAGGAACTGGATGCGCAGGTAGTTGTCGTCCACACCATCATTCACCAATCGCGCTACGCCGAGCGGGAATTGGGCGTCACCCGCAACGAAGTGAAAGCCGTTGCGGACAAAGCGCGTAAACGGGCCGAAGAACTCAAACTGAATTTCGTCTATTGGGACCTCGACTCATCGACGTTTTTGAAATCGGTTGATTTCTATAAAGAGAATCCGGTGGAGTTGCAGCCGAAACTCGATGGTAAAAGTGTAGGCAAGCCCAAAGCCTATTGCCATTTCTTATGGCGCAACGCCATGATTCAAGGCAAAGGCGAGTTGTTCCCCTGTTGCTACCTGAGTAATTTAAAAGTCGGAAAAGTTGAAAATGGAAACCTGCGCGAATTACGCAACGACCCCGTGTTAGTCAACATGCGACGCAGCATCTACGCAGGCGACGCGCCGCCCCCCTGCCAAACATGCCCGCAAATGGTTCCATTCAGCCGCAAGCAGATTCTCAAAAACGCCTGGACGGAATTGAAGGCTTTGCTTCGCGCAAAACTTTCTACTCCACAGTGACAGACTTCGCCAGGTTGCGTCGCTTGTCTTTACGACTTGCAAGCGGCTCTCATTCAGGATGCAAACGCCAGCGCTGTCATTGCCGCGATATTTGCGGAGAAATTTCAAAAATCGCGAAATCAGGCGGACAAAAAACACGAATCTTCGGTACGCCCGCCGCACGCTCACAGCCGACGCCTGCTGAGACGTTGATGCGCGTCTTTCCATATTCATGGAACCCTCGCGCCATATTTTTGGGAACGCTGCTAAATGTCACAATCGGCCCAAATCCAGGGAGCACAATCTGCCCGCCGTGCGTATGCCCCGCAAAACACAAGTCAATTGGTAATTCGTTTAGTCCCAAAACATAATCGGGGTAATGCCCAATGACTAACGACAATTCATCTTCAGGTAACGACTCAAACCACGGGCGGATTTTGTCTGCCTCCCCACGCGCCGATCCGTTATAACTCACGCCGTATAAATGAATGGCTTTTCCATGCCAGTCGAGCGTCACGCCTTCCCCATTGAGTATTTTGATTCCCCTGAGTTTTTTAAGGCGTTTCTCTTCCATCCAAGGGTCGACATTGCCGATTACGCCATAGACGCCAAGCGGCGCGTCGATCTTCTCAAATAACACGCTTATTTTTTCAATTTCCTGGTCTATCGTTTTATAAATGAGGGGCTGTAAGAGGTCGCCTGTGAATAAAACCAGGTCTGGCTTCTGTTCGATAGCCAGCTGAATGGCGCGTTCTTCATAGGCGCCGACGTTGGCTGACTGAATATCCGTGAGATGAACAATTCGAAGCGGCGCATCTACTTTTGCTGATGTGATTTGATGTTCAATGATCTGCAAGCGATGCGGTTCAATGTGCGTCGCGTAAATGCGCACTCCAAACAACAACGCGGCGCAGATAATCAGAACAGTATACGCCCTCCCCCAGCGAATAGGCCGCATACACAACAACGATAAAACGGCCCAGGCAACAAACAGCCCCGGAAGAAAAAGCGTATTTAAATTGTAAACATTCTTAATGACGCTAAAAAAATAGGGATTGAGAGATAACATCCAAACCAATACAAGCGCATTCAGCGTAAGTGCAACAACAAAAGCTGTTTGAACCCCCAACTTCATATCATCCCGAGGTAGAAGCCACTGAAATGGCGTTACGGTTTTCTCTTCCAATTCATTCATACCAAGCCTCGATCTAGACTCATGTTGGTGATTTTTTTAAAATTTTACGACTAATTAGATTAGGTATAACGAATAGAATCCCTTGTCTAGTTGCCTGATTTTTTATAGGATGGTTGTTCATCTAAAAGAAACAATACAAACTTTAGCATCGTAATTTATGTATTCTGCTTTTTTCATCTGGTGTGGATAGTGAAAGCAATTTAAACGCTGAGTTTGTCTTCAGAAGGGAGAAACAGGGATGCCCACAATTCGTGAAAAATTAGCAGAACGCATTCCCCGGTTCCGTGATGAGATTAAGCAAATGCTGGTCGATCATGGCGACAAAGTCGTATCC
Source organism: Candidatus Hinthialibacter antarcticus (assembly GCA_030765645.1). NCBI lineage: Bacteria > Candidatus Hinthialibacterota > Candidatus Hinthialibacteria > Candidatus Hinthialibacterales > Candidatus Hinthialibacteraceae > Candidatus Hinthialibacter > Candidatus Hinthialibacter antarcticus. The sequence goes on from JAVCCE010000011.1 coordinate 170,542, forward strand.
GAAGTAACAATGCGGCAAGTGTACGGGGGCATGCGGGGGGTCAAAGGGCTATTCTGTAATACGTCATCCGTCGATCCTGAAGAGGGATTGATTATTCGAGGCGAACCGATTTTAGATTTATCTGAACGTCTGCCCGAAGAGATTGTCTTTTTGTTAATCTCAGGAGAATTTCCTGATGAAGAAGGGCTGAACGACCTTCAAAAAGAAATGGTCGAGCGGCGTGACGTTCCGTCATACGTATGGGACGTGTTGAACGCCATGCCCAAAGATTCTCACCCTATGTGCATGTTCAATACGGCCATATTGAGTATGCAAAGAGAATCTGTTTTCGCCAAAAAATATGAAGAAGGCATTGGCAAAAATGAATATTGGGAGCCGATGCTGGAAGATTTTCTCAACATCTGGGCGCGCCTCCCGGGCATCGCCGCCTATATTTATCGGCTTCGCTTTAACAAAGGCGAGCGCATTAACCACGACCCCAACCTGGATTGGGCCGCAGACTTCGCGCAAATGCTTGGCCTAGATGACTCCAACGGCGAATTCACCAAACTGATGCGCCTCTACATGGTGCTGCATACCGACCATGAAGGCGGAAATGTCAGCGCTTTCACGGCGCATACCGTCTCATCGGCGTTGTCCGACCCGTACTATTCGCTTTCGGCTGGGCTGAACGGTCTTGCCGGACCGCTGCACGGTCTCGCCAATCAGGAATGCCTCAAGTGGGTGCTTGAACTTGTTGAGGAATTCGGCGGCGTTCCCGAAGAAAAACGGCTCGAAGAATATACCTGGGAAACATTGAACAGCGGGCGAGTCATCCCCGGCTATGGTCACGCCGTCTTGCGCGTAACCGACCCGCGCTTCACCGCGTTCCATGCGTTCGGTAAAGAATATTGCATGAACGACCCCGTCTTCCAAACCGTTGACCGCGTCTTTAACGTGGTGCCGAAAGTCCTCAAGCAAATCGAAAAAATCAGCAACCCCTGGCCGAATGTTGATGCGGCCTCCGGCTCGCTGCTGCACCACTACGGTCTCAAGGAATTTTCTTACTACACCGTCTTGTTCAGCGTGTCCCGCTCGCTGGGCATCGGAGCGCAAAACATTCTGGCGCGCGGCTTCGGGCTTCCCATCGTACGTCCTAAATCCGTCACGCTCGAATGGATGCGCGACTTCCTCGCCAAGTAATCAATCCAGCAATTCAATGAATACCAAACGGGCCGGTCAATTTGACCGGCCCGCTGTATTTTATGCGACTCACAATTCTTTTTTTTCAAATCTAGTCATCACTCTTCCCTAAAAATCTCCCTCAATGCTTGCGAGATGGGCGTAAGCGTGAGGCCGAGGTCGGTTTGAATGCGCGTACTATCAAGCGAGACGTCGCGCGTGCGGGGGTAACCAGTATCCACGTCTTTCAGTTGACATGGATTGATCAAGGAAGGGTCGCACCCCGCCGCGTCGCACAACATCGTCGCGAATTCAACCCGGTTTACACTCTCCGGCGCGCCGATGTGATACAAGCGATGCGAAGTCTTATTGGAATCCATCAGGCCATCAACCGCCCGCGCAATGTCGATCGCGTAGGCGGGCGTTCGATACTCGTCCGTAAACAAATTGACTTTTTCGCCTGCTTGAAAACGGTGCAGCATCCAGTGCATGAAGCAGCCTTTTTTCGATTCAGGCATCGGGCCGTAAATCAGCGCGGGGCGCAACACGACAGTGTTCTTGCCGCTCTCGAGCACGATGCGTTCCGCCTCAAGTTTTACGTCTCCATACACGCTAATCGGGTTCGCTGGGTCGTCTTCGGTATAGGGCGCATGTTCTCCATCGAGAACCAAGTCCGTTGAAATATGAATGAACCGTATTTTTGAATCGGGCAGCGACTCGACCAAACGCGCCGCGCCGTCCATATTAATTTCCCTGGCCAATTGAGGGTCGTGTTGACACGATTTGGCGTTGGCCAGCGCCGCGCAATTGATCACGACGTCCGGCTCAAACAGGTCGATGGCAACATGAATGGTCTCGACCCGCAAAAAATTGAGATGGTAGGCTTTGCACCCCTCAATCGCAATCTTGCGGTTTGAATAGGTAAACGCCGTCTTGTATTTGTCACGAAAATACTGGGCGAGTACGCCCCCCAAAAAACCGCTGCCGCCTGTAATGAGTATGCGTTTTGGTTCCATCGCGTCACCCCGCGCTCTTGCGCTCGCGCTGTTTGGCTTCTTCCCACAGCGCGTCCATCTCAAACAAGGTTGCTTGTTCAAGCGTCTTGTTCTGCTTTTTGACTTCGGTTTCTATATGCAAAAATCGCCGCATAAATTTCTGGTTGGTTTTGCGCAACGCGTCTTCAGGGTCAACCTCAACATAGCGGGCGACATTCACCATGGCAAACAAAATATCGCCGAGTTCTTCTTTGATATGTTGCGGATCTTTGTTTTCTCTTGCCTCGCGAAACTCGCGCCACTCTTCTTCCACTTTGTCTAACATGTCATCCGCGTTTTCCCAATCGAAACCGACGCGGCGCACTTTTTTTTGAATCTCGCTGGCTTGCATCAACGCGGGCAGGTCGCGCGGGACGCCTGACAAAATCGACTCGCGCTCGGGTTTTTCTTTTTGCTTGTCCCGCTCCCAATTGCGCAACACTTCTTCAGAATTGGCCGCGTCGCGGTCGCCGAACACATGAGGATGACGCCTGACTAACTTATCGCAGATTGATTCGATCACATCCAATATATCAAACCGGTCCTCCTCCGACGCCATCTGCGCATGAAAGACCACTTGCAATAACACGTCGCCGCATTCTTCCGTCATGGCGGCGTCGTCGGCCTCATCAATACTGTCGAGTAGTTCGTAGGCTTCTTCGATTAGATATTTTTTGAGGCTGGAATGGGTTTGCTCGATATCCCAGGGGCAGCCGTTTTCACCGCGCAGCGCGGCCATGATTTCAACCAGGTGAATAAATTTCTGCGCAATCAATTCTTTAGATGACATCGTTTCCCGCCGAAAATTATATAGTGGTACTTACGCATTGTATCCGCGTTTCAAAATCGACCGCAGAGCACTTCGGGCGCACTTAAGGAACATGCATTTGAAACGCTTTCCGTTATAATATCTGACTATAGCATCAGAACACAGCAAGGGTGAGTTTGAATGCGCACCGCTAGAATCTCTTTGATATGGATGCAGTTATTGCTGATCGCTCATGCGATTGTTTGTCAATTTGCGTCTGCGGACATGGTGGTTTTCCAGAATGGCGAGCGTCGATACGGCGCCGCGAGTTATATTGGCTCCACCAGTGATATCGTTCTGGTTTCTGACGACTCATCCAAGCAATTCCGCTCGACTCAAATCCGTGAAATCGTTTGGGGCATTGACGGCCCCATCGCGGCAGCAACCACCCCTGCGGCAGCGGCGACAGTACCCGGCGCAACCGAAACCTATATTCCATTTGCCAGCAGCGGCGACGTTTTTGATATCACCGGGGCAAGCGTTTATCGCAAAACAATGGTCAACAATGATGGTCGTGAGTTTATTTTGGATGTGGAAGAATATTTCGACGTCCCCATCATGCGGCTTTATCCGACAACCTATTCATTCTTTGGACGGCGAGGCTGTTTCTTTGTCGCCCTGCTCAAAAATCGGGAGCCGCTCCCCTGGCACCCAGCGGAATTTCGCGTCAAATTTTTTAGAGAAGACGGCGATTTATTAACCTCAAAAGATTTTTACGTATACCGCCTGCCCGGCAAAAATACCGGCGCCCGCGTGGTCGAAGTCGAGTTCCCTGACGTTCCCTATGAACTCGTAAAACATATTACGATGGTTCGTAAGTGGTAAAAAAAAAGGGCTCCCAGATGGAAGCCCTTTTCAATTACGATTTCAGACCGTTTTACGCTTTCAGCGCTTTTTCAATCGCCTTGGTCATATCTTCGCTCAGCGGTTCGGTCTTGCTGCGGAAGCGGTGCAGCAACTTGCCGTCTTTGCCGATAAGGTATTTTTCAAAGTTCCAATTGATATCGCCTTTGAAGTCTGGGTTTTCTTGTTTGTTCAAATAAGAGACCAATGGGTGAGTGTCATCGCCTTTAACGGACACTTTTGACAACATCGGAAACGACACGTCGAATTTTTCTGTACAGAACTCTAAAATTTCCTTGTCTGACCCTGGTTCCTGACCGCCAAAATTGTTAGCGGGAAGCCCAACAATAACCAAACCTTTTTCTTTATACTTACCATAGAGTTCTTGCAATGGTTTGTATTGTTTGGTGTAACCGCACTTTGAGGCGACATTGACCAGCAAAACAACTTTGCCTTTGAATTTTTCTAACTTGAGTTCTTTGCCATTGATGTCTTTCATCGTAAATTCATGCACGGATTTATGCTCCTTTTCGCTTGCGACCGCCACTCCAGCAACCACCATCACCGCCGCAAGGGCGCAGGCAAACACGGTAGATAAAACCTTCATAACAATTTCTCCTTCGTATATTAGTAGGGACTTGGTCGCCTATGCGGAGACCAGGGTTCCATTTTATGATTAAAATTTGATGAAATTAGTCAGGTTGGAGAATCAATCACGATTGAATGCTACAAGTCTTAGTATACAGAAATTACTGGAAGAAGCAAAAAGCAAAAATCTAGAAACCTACTCAAAAATATTTGATTTTTTGCTGCATGTGTCATGGGTACAACTCTGCTCGCTTCAGTGCGGGCTTTCAGGCCCTTTTGCACAGGCGCTCCCAGAGTTGCACCCATGCCTGAATTCGTTTGTCAATTTTCGATATGTCGGATTTTTTATTGAAGGCGATTGAACAGCGTATCAGCCATTTCGGGAGGGAGTGCAATGCTAATTTTCTTCAAAACGATATTCCTATCTCCTTCATATCCATGGTCGCAATAATTCACACCAGACACAATAAAAAAAAGCCGAAACGTGATGACGCTTCGGCTTTTTTGATTCAGAGAAATTGTATGCTTAGTGAATGGTGTGAGACAAGACTTCTTCCATGGTGGTGATGCCCTGGATGATCTTCTCCCAGCCGTCTTCACGCAGAGTACGCAAACCGTCTTTACGCGCTTGCTGGAAGATAACGGAACTGGCGGCGCGTTCGAGCACGAGTTCTTTGACTTCTTCACTCAAGATCAGAAGTTCATAAGCGCCCACCCGGCCCTTATACCCCGTGTAGTTACATTCCGCGCAGCCTTTGCCGTGGAAGAAGGTGATATTTTCTACTTCTTCGGGGTTAAAGCCCATTTCGCGAATTAATGCGTGGTCAGGTTTATACGGTTCTTTGCATTCGCCGCAGATGGTACGCATTAAACGCTGGGCGACGACGCCCGCCACCGCAGAGGTAATCAAGAAGGGTTCAACGCCCATATCAATCAGACGCGTTAGAGTTCCCGGCGCGTCATTGGTGTGCATGGTTGAGAGAACCAAGTGGCCCGTGAGCGACGATTCGATCGCCATACCAGCGGTTTCAAAGTCACGGATTTCACCCACCATGATGACATCAGGATCCTGACGAAGAATGGCGCGTAGACAGCGCGCAAACGTCAAACCGACCGATGCGTTAATGTTGACCTGTACGATGCCGTCCATCTGATATTCAACCGGGTTCTCGGTGGTAATCATTTTTGACATTGGACTAAAAATACGGTTCAGCGCCGAATACAGCGTCGTCGTCTTGCCGCAACCCGTTGGCCCCGTAACCAAAACGATTCCATTCGGGCGCTTAATCATTTTGTCAAATGTTTCCAGCGTATCGGGCAGCATTCCCAACTGTTCGATGCCCATATTGAGCACCTGGCTGTCGAGAATACGCATAACGATGCTTTCTCCATTAACAGTGGGCAGCGAACTGACGCGAAGTTCGATGTTGCGGTCGGCCATGGTCAGTTTCACGCGCCCATCTTGAGGGAGACGGCGTTCAGCGATATTCAGACCAGACATAATCTTGAAACGCGAGATAATCGCCGTCGTCAAATGCCCGGGCGGCGGCACCGTTTCATGCAAAATGCCGTCAACGCGATAACGAATACGAAGCGAGTTTTCAAACGGTTCGATGTGGAGATCTGACGCGCGCTCTTTGATCGCTTGGAGCAAGATCAAGTTGACCAGCTTAACAATCGGCGCTTCGTTTACGATCTTTTCCAGATCGCCAAAACTTTCGTCTTTTAAATCTAATTCAACGTCATCGGTATCGAGTTGGCTGAGGACATCGTCCACCGACTCCGTACCAGTTCCATAAAATTCTTCGATGGCTGATTCGATGTCATCCGCTGACGCGATCACGCCGCGCAGGTCCCGGTTGAGCCACATACGCAAGTCATCAATGGTGCGTACGTTTAGCGGATCAGAAATGGCGACCGTCAAGACATTGGTCTCTTCATCCAGTTCGACGGGAAACACCTTATACTGACGGGCCAGATCAGGCGGGACTTGCTTGATGATTTCATCATTGAGAGTGTAATTGTTGATCTTGACCAGTTCCATGCCGACTTGTTGCGCAAGCACGGCGAGAAGATCATCTTCGGAAGCGTAGCGGGTTTCTTGTTCGGAGGCGTGCGACACTTCTTCCAACACGGCGTCACGGACCGCCTGCCCCGCTTCTTCGCCAGCCAGAGCGTTGCCGCCGGATTGGTCGCCAACGGCAGCGGCGCCTTCCGACTCGACCACATGAGCAACCGCGTCTGGCATGAGTTCATCTGTCGCTAGCGCTGGCTCTTCGACGGATGGATTTTGCTCTTCGGCGTCAACTGGCGCCGGTTCTTGTTTTTTCTTTTTACCCAGTCCAAGCATAACCTTTTCCTTCGCAGGCAATCGGGTTGTTCAATTTATGAGAACAAAATTTTCTTGCGCATTTCGTCAGGTTCTTGCGAACGTTCGATGGCGTCTTCCGCCGAAATGGTTCCTTCAGAATAAAGTCTACTCAAAAATGCATCCAGCGTCGTCATTCCCAACTTACCGCCCGTTTGAATCATCGAAGTGATACGGTTGGTTTTGGCTTCGCGGATAAGGTTGGCGATACCGGCTGTCATAACCATAAACTCATACGCCGCCACACGCCCGCGTCCGCTCGCGCGCCCTAACAACTGTTGGGCGATGCAAGCAATCAGCGTAACCGACAACTGCATACGAATCTGTTCCTGCTGATTGGTGGGGAACGCGTCAACGATACGGTTGACGGTTGCCGCCGCGCTGTTGGTGTGAAGGGTCGCGAACACCAAGTGACCGGTTTCCGCCGCCGTGATCGCCGCCGACATCGTTTCCGTATCGCGCATTTCACCGACGAGAATAACATCGGGGTCCTGCCGCAACGCCGAGCGAAGACCGTCAGCAAATGAAATCAAGTCAACGTGCAGTTCGCGGTGAGTCACGATAGATTGACGGTGCGGGTGAAAATATTCGATCGGGTCTTCAATGGTAATGATGTGGGTGTCACGGTTACGGTTAATATAATCGAGCATGGTCGCGAGCGTGGTCGTCTTGCCAGACCCCGTCGGCCCGACAATCAACACCAGACCGCGCGGACGGTGAAGAAGTTCGCGCACTTGCGACGGCAAGCCCAAATCTTCAAAGGTCAGGATACGTGACGGGATCAACCGCATGACCATGCCGTAGTTGCCCATAGTACGAAAAATCGACACACGGAACCGCGCCAGATTTTGAAAGGCGTAGCCATAATCAGCGCTGCCAATTTCCGCGATGGATTCACGGTGCATGTCAGGGGAGATGCTCGACATCAAATATTCGGTGTCATTGGCGGTAAGCGGTTCGTTTCCTAAATCTTCAAGGCGACCGTCAATGCGGATCACCGGAGGACGTCCAACACGAAGGTGGAGGTCTGAAGCATCGCGCTCAACGACGATCTTCAATAAGTCTTCCATCTGGATGCGTTTAGAATTATCAGTAGCCACAGCAGCAGACACTCCTATCTATTTTATACAAGTCGTATTCCGTTCGGGTTTACGCCTAATCGTCAGCGGCGGTGATGCGGGCCACTTCGACCATGGTGGTCATGCCGCGCAACACTTTTTGCCAACCATCTTCACGCAATGTGCGCATTCCTTGTTTTCTGCCCATTTTACGAATTTCGTCCGTGCTGGCGTTATTCATAACCAAGTCGCGGATTTCATCCGAATTCTCTAAAATTTCGTGGATCGCGGTACGGCCTTTGTAGCCGGTATAGTTGCAGGTTTCACAGCCTTTACCGCGTACAAATGTGTGTCCTTGATATTCATCGGGATCAAAGCCGAGGTCTTTAATGACCAGCGGGTCGGCCTCGTAGGGCTCTTTGCATTCTTTGCAGGTCGTACGAACGAGACGCTGTGCAATAATCGCCTGGATAGCCGAAGAAACCAAGAAGGGCTTGATGCCCATTTCAACCAAACGCGTGTTGGCGCCAGGAGCGTCATTGGTGTGAAGCGTTGAAAAGACCAAGTGACCGGTCATCGCGGCGCTGATGGCGATTTCAGCGGTTTCGAGATCGCGAATTTCACCGACGAGAATAACATTGGGCGCCTGGCGCAAGATTGAGCGCAAGGCCAGCGAGAATGTAAGCCCAATTTCGTCGTTCACCTGCACCTGGTTGATGCCTTCAATCTGGTATTCAACCGGGTTCTCGACCGTAACGATCTTAGTATCGACGTTGTTAATAACATTCAAGGCGGAATACAGCGTCGTCGTCTTGCCCGACCCTGTCGGCCCCGTCATCAGAATAATGCCGTGCGGACGCCGAATCATTTGCTTAAACCGCGCGACCGTATCTTCTAGAAACCCGATCTGTTCCAAACCAAGCAAGACGCCTGACTGTTCAAGCAAACGGGTAACGATGCTCTCGCCGTGCAACGCCGGCAGCGAAGAGACGCGGAAGTCAAAGTGACGGCCCAATAACATTTTTTGAATACGGCCATCTTGCGGGACCCGCTTTTCGGAAAGGTCCATACCGCTCATCAATTTGAGACGGGACAAGATCGGCCCTTGCAACTTCTTGCTGGGAGACTGAATCTCATGCAACACGCCGTCAATGCGAAAGCGGATGATGAATTTGTTTTCAAACGGTTCAAAGTGAATATCCGAGGCGCGCAAGCGAACGGCTTCTTCAAACACCAAGTCAACCAGGCGAATAATCGGCCCTTCATCGTCGCCGCTGATATCTGAGTCTAACAGATCGCTAAGAGATTTCCCCTCAGCAGCGCCGCCGCCGCCCTCTTCGCTGATCTCGTTCAGCATCTCTTCGACCATCTGGTTGTCGCCTTTGTAATAGCGCTCAATGGCCATACGGACATCGTCTTCGCGGGCAATCACCCATTCGATTTTGCGCCCGGGAAAGCGAAAGCCCAGGGTATCATGGGCGTCGAGATCAAAAGGGTCTGAGACAGCGATTTTGAGAGTCTCATCGTCAGCGTCAACGACAATCGCATTGAACCGCCGCGATAATTTTTCGGGGAGAAAATTCACCACTTCAGTTTTCAGGCGCACTTTGCGGAGATGAAAAATCTCCATATTGGCCTGTTGCGCCAACGCTTCCAGCATGTCTTCTGCGCCAACTTCGACCGTCGCGAAATCAACGTCCTGCAATCGCTGGGCGCTTTCTCCCTCGACGTCATATTTTGACGAGGATGCGCTTGGCTGGTCTTCCATGTCTTCAAGTTGAGCGTCGTCGCTTTCAATGGGCGGCGCGTCTTTTGGGTCGGCCATTATTCATCACCTATAACTTGGTAAGCGGTAAAAGAGATTGGACTGTACAGATCACAAACCAAAAATCCAACGAGGAACAACAATAAAGATTCCTTCATCCCGCTATCGCTAGTATATCGTCCGTTCAAAACAAGCGTCAAGGAACGTTCTACCCCGTTTCCTGCTCAATCCAGCCTTGGACGCGTTGAATCGCTTCCTGTAGCCCGGGCTGGTCCGAATCTAACTGCGAACTCATTTGCAATAATTTATATGATTGTGAGTACAACCCCCGGTCGCCAAACAAGACGCCCAGTGCGCGATACGCGGGCGCCAGTCTCGCATCTAACGCAATCGCTTCCCGCAATTGCGCTTCCGCCTCATTGGGGCGATTGAGCCGCGCCAGGGCGATACCGTAATTCATAGCGATATAGGGATTACTTGGCAACGTAGAACGCGCCGTACCGAGCGACTCAGCCGCTGCGCTCCAATCGTCTTTTTGCATCTTGATTAATCCGTCCAAGAAATGGCGTTCTCCCGTCGAAGGCGCAATCGAATTCAACCGTCGATAGTAGGATTCAGCAGTCTGCAAGTCGCCTTTATGCAGAGCAGCGGCGCCCCGGTTGTAGAACAACGTCACGTTTTGGCCATCCTGCTCAATTGCGCTTTCAAGCAAGGCCGCCGCCTCATCCGTACGACTTGCATAGAGCAGCGCCGCCGCCTGATTGTTGGTGATATCGACCCGCTCCGGCGCTGCGCGATGCGCGCGGTTCAACATTTGGGCCGCGTCGTCATACCGCCGCCGATCAATATATAAGTCCGCGAGGTTAACCAACGCAGGCAGAAACTGCGGATATTTTTCCAGCAGAGAAACATACGACGAAACCGACGCCTCATTACGGAACGAGCGTTGATAAAACAGCGCGAGGTTGTATAACGCCTCGGGCAGCGCATCGGGATCATTTGACGCTTCTTGCAGGCGGTCTAAATCTTGTATGCTGGGCGAATCTGCGCTGGGCAAGATGAAGTTCACCTCAGCGAACCGCTTGCCCCATTCGGTAGAGCGCTCAAGTTGCTCCCAAATTTTTCGGGCGGCGGCCAAATCGCCTGATTTCAAATCAAGCAGCGCTTTTGCGTTTTGCAGTTCATCTTTGCGTTCCGGCAACAGCGAGTCGGTGCGATTATCCAGGTAGTCGTATGCGGATTTCGCGGCGTCCACCATGTCCAGACGATAGGCCGCGTGCGCAAAGCCAAAGCGGGCGCGCAATAATTCGGGATCTTTGTCAATGATGGTTTGAAACGCCTGCAGCGCATCATTAAATTGAAAGACGCGCAAAAGCATCTCACCACGCAGTAGCGTCAACGTGGCTTGGTTTTCTTCATCCACTGGCGTACGTTCCAGCAACAACACAGCGCTTTGGGTATCGCCCGCCTGAAATCGCTCCAACGCCTGGACGCGCAAAATCGCCGCAAACGCGGGATGGTCATTGCTTAATTGGTCGATCACCGAACGCGCATCGCCGCGCCGTTCGTTGGCAAGCAAACTCATCGCAAAGTTGATCTGCGCCGGGAAAAACGCGTCATCAATTTGCAACGCGGCGCTGAAGTATTCCGGCGCCAAAAAGCGCTGTGGCGCTTCTAACGCCAGACAGCCCAGATTGTAATACGCCCATAAATTGTCGGGGTCTTGTTCGACGGCGTTTTGGTATGAATCATAGGCGCGCTGATAGTCGCCGCTGTTCCAAAGCCGGTGGCCCCGTTCTAAAAGCGCTTCTGGAATAAACGGTCGGTCGGCGATAATTTCGTTTAAGAGCGCGTCCGCCTCGTCCCAACGGTTGAGCCGCGCATAGATTGAGTACAAAAACATGCCGACGCTGGGCCGCGGATTAAGTTGCCAGGCTTCTTTCATTTGGCGCAAGGCGGTGGTGTTTTCTTGACGCGCCAAACTGATCTTGGCTGCATCCACCAACGCCGAGGCTTTCATTTCGCCTCCGCCGTTAATGATTTCGGTTAACTGGGTTTGTGCATCGCGAATCCGCCCCTGCCGATAAAGCGACTGGGCGAGATAATAATTGGTTTCGTCTTGCGAACCGCCATACGTCAACGCCTTACGAAACGCCTCTTCTGCCTCGACGTAGTTCCCCGCCGACAACAGCGCCCGTCCCAACATCAAGTACGGTTCTGACCAGTACGGTTCGAGTTCGACGGCTTTGCGGGCTTCTTCAACCGCGCCGGGGACATTGCTCTCAATCAGTTTCATTTCAGCGGACGCCAATCGCGCTTCCGCCATGTTGGGAGAGTTTGCTAAAGCATCGGCAATATAAGATTGCGCGTCGGCGAGTTCTTTATCTTTGTATCCCTCGCTGCGGGCAAGATATACCGAGGCTAGCCCCGCATTCGCGTCTTGCGTCTGCCCAAGCGCTTCCAAACGGCCAAAGCGGTCTTGCGCCTGCAAGAGAGAGCCTTGTTTTAAAAGAATCCACCCTGAAAGCGCTACGGCGCGTTTGTCTTCGTCGCCAAAACGCAGATGGGGTTCCAACACCTGTTGGGCTTCATCAAATCGACGCAAGCGATACAGCGCTTCCGCGCGAAGAACGCGAGCGTCAACGGTGCCGTATTCACCCTGGGTTTTGGGTTCTAAATAGTCGATCACTCCTACGTAATCGCCTTGGTTAAATAGCGTTTGAGCGTACGAAACCTGGGAATAGCGGTAAGTCTGGAAGGTGACGATCCCAATCAAACTTCCGACGACGACAATTACGGCAAGAATAATCCAATTGGATTTTGACATTCGGGCGTTTTCGCTCCCTCAGAGATTCGGAGTATAAAGTATCCTAAATCAATGGGTTTGTCTAACGGAAATTGGTCATTCTTCGTCCGACGCTTGAGTTGGCACCCGGAAAACAACGATTCCTTCGGATAAGTCATCCGGCTTTTCGTCATATCGAAAAACTTCTTCCAAGAGACCGCCGTGCAATAATCCCTCTAACGCAGCGACATTGGGCGACTCGGCCTCCGCAACGCTCAAGCGCTGCACAAATTCCTGAATCCAGAAGTTATATTCATACGGATAATGCAGCCGGGCGTATTCTTTGCTGATAAATTCCCGCAGCAACGGCAGGCCCTTCTCACGCGGCAGTCGGAACAAGCGGTAATATGGCAAGTACATCTGATTGTATTGATTGATGTTACCATAATTCAGCGCGAGATATTCAATGCCTTCCGCTTGCAGTCGTTTTAATAACGCATCGGCGCCGTTCGCCTGCCATGACCAGGAAATCAAAACGTCTGTATCGAACCAATCCGCCCATACATAGTCATTTTTGCAATAAAACGGCTCCTGAATTCCATGTAAGAGTACGCGGGTTTGAGGTTCAGCGTTCTGTTCGAGAAAATGAAACGCCTGGTTCTGATGGCGGGTTTCGTCGCTGATTTCGAGCAAATAGGTTTCTTGATCGACCTGGCCCCCGGTGAGCATCCACGGCATATACGAGCCGGGGATCAGCGTCAAACCATGCGTCGTCATCAAATTATAGAAGACGGCAACAACAATAAACCAGCGCAAGGAGCGCGTACGCTCCAGCATATCTGACCAAATGACGCCCAGCAGCGGCGCCGCAGTCACGAGACACGGCAAGAGAAAGCGAAGGTCGCGGTAGGTCGCGCCCCAAAACACAAACAGCAGAACCGACATCCCGCCCAGAAACGGCATTCCCGCCCGCCATGACCGGCAAAAGATCGCCAAAAGCGCTCCAGCCAGCCACAAGACGCCCGTCGGCATGTCGCCAAAATTTTCGATGCGGTAGACGTCGCTCGAATAAAGCGTGGCGCGAAACGGCAGCGTGATAAAGTCCGTCACTTTTTCGATCACAGATGATTGGCGCACCGCGTTGAGGCTGCCCTTCATTCCTGCGTGATACGAAAAGAATTCCTGATTGAAGGCCGTCCACTCATGCGTCGGGAACACCGAACCCCCAAACGGAAACACGGGATTGCTAAATAAGACGATATTTTTGATATACCACGGCGAGGCAATCAGCAACGCCAACACAATCGCCGTCGTCGCGATGGGAAACCGCTGTAAAAACGTGAGTTTCGGCGCACGGCCCGGCCACAACAGCGCAAGCCCCAAAAACGCAACCGTCGCCAGCGCGGTATATTTGCAGCCAAGCAACAATCCGCCGACAACACCGAGCAATATCGCCCAGCGCCAAGCGTTGGAGCGCTCACCGTTCACAAATGCGCTGCGCACCGCCATCGCGCACTGGATCGCGAATAGCGTATAGGCCGACAAAGCAAACTCGATAAACGCCCACGACGCAAAAATAGGGACAAACGGCGTCGATGCAATTAATAAAGCCGCGATAACGCCGGCTCGCCGTCCGCCCCAGTGATTGGCCATTTTCGCAGCCTGAAGCAGGGTAATGATAAAAAACAAAAAGTGAATCAACTTCGGCCCGGCAATTGACCCGAACTCGAGTGGGATCAAGAACAAATATTCAATCAAAAACGGAAAATTCGAGAAAGACAAAGTATCTAGCGCGACAAAACCGCCGTGACGCAAATACAACTCAGGGACGGTCAAATGATATCGAAGCGCGTCGGATTGGGTCGGCGGCAGCAACGACGACCAGAAAGCGATCCAAACCGCAAACCCAATCGCCAGCCCCGGCCAAAAATACGCGCGGGCTGTTTCTACTATGCTGCCCTGCTGCTTACACCACCCAAGTTGTTCCCGCAGCCACACAACCACTCCAGGCGTTGCGATGAGAAGCAGCGCAATACCCGGGACGAATATCGACAGGGCGCTTAAATGTTGCAAAAAGACCAGCGACATCAACCAAACAGCAATCGCCCCCAAACCTAACAATAAACTCGCAGCCGATTTTGAGATAAAATCAGGAAAAGGAGAAAAAAAATTGAGAAAAAGATTTCCAACACCAAGTGCGCTGTAAACAATGGCGCCGAATATGGTTAAGTCATACCAAGCACGAAAAAAATTGAGTGGGTTTAAAGAGATAATTATATAATACGAATTGAAAAGGATTGCGTCATATCGTATCGCATTGTAGCATATATATATGAGCAATAGCGAAACACAAATCAACCAAGAAAGAAGACTACTTTTCGCACTTTGAATTACGTTCATTGCACTCATTAAAACCGATTGTATTTGAAACTCGTAACGACTGTACTTGTTTATTGACGCCCTTTAAAGGCATGGTTTGGTCAAGTTGGAGCTAAGGCGATTGTTATTGAATCGGCATTTTTGCCAAGCATCTTTGATTTTTTTTTTGGAGCCCAACATGAAAATCTTCAATTTAGTTGTTATATTTTTACTAATTGCATGTTCGATCATTTTAGGAGCGAATGAATTGACCGGGAGCGAAGAGTTATACTTTGATACTCTCAACATTTGGTTGATTGGCTTAGCGCTCGCGTTCGCAGGAGGGGGAGCGTGGGGGCTGATCCGTACCTTTTCAACCTCCTCAGGTCTGACTCATATCATATTCAAACTCATTCAACGCGATTATTCCGACAACCCTCATCCAATGACTCCTTTTATCCTCAAACCATTGGTCTCAGCGGTTGAGCAATTAAGGACGACATTACAATCTCGCGATAATGAGTATGAAAAACATGTCGTCACTCTGCAATCAAAACTCGACAGCGCACTATCGGAAAAATCAAAAGAGATGCTTACTTTAATTGACGACAATAAAAAATTAGGCGCGATCTCTCACGAATTAGGCCAAGCCCACGCTCGTCTCAACCGCGACCTTGGGCAGTTAGAAGAAATACAACGTAGTCTACTGCCCGCGTTGTACGTTGAAGATAAAGAACTTAGCATCCGATCGTATTATCAACCCAATGGAAAAACCGGCGGCGATTATTATGACTTTATCCTGGCGTCTGATGACGAAGTCTTCTTGGCAATTGCAGACGTCTCCGGCCACGGCAGCCCGGCCGCGTTTATTATGGGCATCACCCGTGCATTATTACACAGCAAAATCGTACATCATCAATCGCCTGCTGAGATACTTCAGTCGCTGAATGAATATCTGATTCGCTCGATTCGCTCAAACGAATTTGTCACCATGTTTTTAGGCCGCCTTGATCGAAAAACAAAGAAATTCACGTTTTCAAATGCGGGCCATTTGCCTCCCGTCTGGTTGCGTCCGTCGGATGAAGAAATTTGTGAACTCGAAGAAAGCCGGGGCGTCCCCTTGGGCGTTCTGGATGAGCCGAATTACGATGAAACGCAGATTCAGATGGGGCCAGGCGAAAAAATCGTCCTGTATACCGACGGCGTCGTCGAACTGTTTAACAAAGAACGGATGACATACAGCGAGGAGCGCTTACACTCGCTTCTCAAAGAGAACCGAAACAACGATTCGGTCGATTTATTGGATGTCATCATCCAGGATTTGCAAATGTTCCTGGAACGCGACCTCGACGTACTTCCGGTTGAAGACGATTTGACTGTCGTGGTATTTACGCTGGATGACTGTTAGAGCCTTAGTATAAATTTGTGCGGAAAGCGCACTCGTAGGGCCTAGCGATGGATACCGTTACGGAAACTCAATCCGCACAGTATTCTGGCAACCACTATAAATCCATCACTCCCGATGAATAAGCCTGCAAAGTTGAGTTAAACCTTTTATACTGTGTACGATCTCCTGCTCAGTTCGAGCCGCTTGGGAGGAAAGGCATAGATATATGATTTTGCGAAAGTCTGGTTTTATGTTAGCGCCCTTCGTCGTTGGCCTGATTGCATTGAATCTTCTGCTCAATCTGGATGTTTGCGCATTCGATTGGATCAAAGACCCTGACGAAGCATTCAAGCGATCAAAAGACAGCGGCAAACCCGTGATGATGTACTTCTATCATCCATTTTCATTACGCGAAGACAACAAAGTATTTACGAATGCGCTGGTGCAGCGCTATTCAGATAAGTTAATCGCCGTGCAGATCAATATCGACTCCAACGGCGACTTGGCCAGCCGCTTTAATGTATATAGCCTTCCCGCCGTCTTGTTTTTTGACGAAAAAGAGCGGGAACTGATCTCGTTTCGCTACGAAGCCGAAAAGCTGCTGCGCACCCGACTGGTTCAACGCATAAAACAAACCATTGCGAATATTGACGAGTTCACCTTAGTCGAAAGCCAGGTCGAAACGCTCAAAGACAACCCGGACTTTCTCTACCGATATGCGCGCGGGTTGCGCGACCGGGGGCTATTCAAAGAAGCCGATTCTCATTTCCAACGTCTGTTTGAACACCCGGACGCGTCCATTGAATTGAAACAGAAAGCCAAGACGGCTTTTCTCAGCATGTTGATCCTGCAAGCCACCCAACATTTATACAGCCAACGCTATGACGCGGCCATCAATCAGCTGCAACGCCTGATCGACAAAGTCGACGTACCGTCAATCGTCTATCAGTCGCAATATTTGTTAGGCACCGCGTATTGGGAAGCGGGCGACAAGAAAAAAGCCGAATCCACGCTAAAAAAATTGATCCGCGATAAAAAATCCGAACCGTTCGCTTCAATGGCAAAACGCTTTTTAGAAGAAAAGGAAGGCAAGCGCTGAGAACCGTTCACGCTGACTGCCGCCATTATGTTGGCGACCGACCCTGTACGCCGCACAAACAAAGCGGCGTGTTTTGTGACGGCTGCCCCCAATACGATCCGGTCCAGTCGCGCATTCTCGTCATCAAACTGGGTGCGACCGGCGACGTATTGCGAACGACGGCGTTAATCAAAACGCTGCAATCGCTTTACCCTGCGTCACATCTCACCTGGGTCTGCGGCGCGGGGTCGCTTCCATTCATCAACAATAATCCTAACATTGATCGTGCACTATTATTTAACGACGCCTCTCTCTTGTTCTTACAGGCGCTGTCGTTTGATGTTTGCATTAACTTTGATCTTTCGCCCGAAGCCTGCGCTTTGGCGGAATCCGTCTCTGCGCCGACAAAACACGGCTATGGACTGGCGCCGTCTGGCGCCGTCAAACCGTTTTCGCCCGCTGCGGAAACCGTGTATGAAATGAGCTTGTGGGATGACGTTAAACGCGCAAACCAAAAGACCTACCAGCAATTGATGGCGGACCTCATCACAGAACAAGCCTCTTACGGCCCGATCCAACTGCATCTACCGGAAGCGTCGCTGGCAGCGGCGGACGCTTTCGCCAAGTGCGCTCAATTCGATGCAAATAAAATTTCAATTGGGCTTAACGTCGGCGCGGGCGAGCGCTGGCAGCACAAAAAATGGCCGGCAGAAGGCTTCATCGAACTGGCCCGGAACGCCCACCAGAAACTCAACGCCCAAATCATTATTCTCTACGGCCCCGACGATGAAGCGCAAGCGCAAAAGGTCATGCAGTCGCTCAAAGTCCCCTTTATTGACGCCGGGCTATGGCCTTCGATATTAGATTTTTGCGCGGTGTTAAATCTATGCGACGCCGTTGTCACCGGCGATACCTTCGCGCTGCACGCCGCGCTCGCTTTAAGGAAAAAGGTGGTATGCCTTGTCGGGCCGACTTCCGCAACCGAGTTGGAATTATACGGTCAGGGAGTTATCCTTCAGGGAGACGTCGATTGCTTGGGGTGTTACCTCACCCGGTGCGACAAAGAGCCGCATTGCATGAACAGGCTGCCTGCCGACGCCGTATTTAACGCATTAAGCGCTTTACTAAAACAGGTCTAACACGAATGACAATCTTTCAACACGACCCACAAGCCAGTTGGCGCAACCACCAGCGGGTACGCTTTATCAAAGGCCTCTACTACACTTGGCATGACCTGAATGCGCTGAGCGACGCGTTTGTGGAAGAAGGCAAAATCTCTCACGACGCCATCGACACATTGCTTGAAACCCATTTGCGCCAGTTAAAAGACCTCTCGCACCACCTCTACCGGATGCCCGAATCATGGGAAACCGAACAAAAAAGACAACGCATCCTAGACCGCATTTTGGGCGAACTGTGGCATGAACTCGACAAAGCCCGCGACAACGCGCGCCTACTCGAAGCCTATCATACCGAACAAGCCAACTTCACTGCTGACGACGATAAAACCTTACAAGCCCTCGGCAAACTGAACAGCCAGGTATTAAGCGCCGCAAGAAAAGAATTGCCCGTATTACTTCGCCGGGCCAAACGAATGATGGAAAAGCTGATGCCCTTATTCGAGGCGATCATTCACGTCTACTCTGACAACCCCGTCGTACTACGTACGCTCTACTTTGAACGCGATGAATTTGAAAAATTGATGGGTAAAAACGCACTGGACCATTTTTTTCGACTAATGTACGGTTCGGTCGGCAAAGGCTATGTTTCGCTGATCGAATCACTGGTCGATACCCAACACATTATCCGCGCCAACGCAGCGTTATCTGAACTAAAGACTCGCGCACAATCGAATTCCCGCCTACGCCCCTTTGCCAAAGAAGCCGAAGCGCTTATTTCCAATCCCTAGTCGTTTGTTCCGAATCGTTATGAGAATTTGAAATACCTCGGGGTTGGGTTACGCTTGTCTCCGTCGCGGCTTATTGCCGCTGACTACGAAAGCCGCTTCACCCAATCCCCTGCGGCATTTCAAGCGTAAGCCACAGGGTCTTTTTTAATGAATAACCCCGTCGCAAGCAGCGGGATATCAAACCGTGTAATTATATGCCATCTCAAAACCATTTCGTTCAAGAAAGGTTTGGGGCCTGTCAAAAATGAACCAGCGAATTCTGGCATGGGCGCATCTCTGGAAGCGCCTGTGCATAAGGGCCTGAAAGCCCGCACTGAAGCGAGCAGAGATGCGCCCATGCCTTTCACAACCAAAACACAAGTTGTTTTGAGATGGCTTCTCGTATTTCTTACACCCCGAAGGGCGAGAAGTTAAACCTAATGATAAACTTTCATCATTTTTGCAAATGGATCACAGCTTCGAGGTGATAGGTCTGGGGGAACATATCAAACGCTTGCAGCGATTGAATGGAATAGCCCGCGTCAAGAAATACATTCACATCACGCGCCATCGCAGCGGGATGACACGAGATCATTACAACATCGTTTGAGCCAAATTGCGCCAACGCCCTGCGCACCGGCTTCGACAGACCGTCGCGGGGCGGGTTTAACACCATCGCATCGAATCCACTTGAATTTCGCCGGACAAACGCCTCAAGCGGCTGCGATAAAAATTGCAAGTTCTCCGCTTCGTCTTTGCTTTCGTCCCGCGCGATTTCAACTGCGTCCGCATTAATTTCAACGCCGACGACGTAATCAAACCGCCGGGTCAGCATTCGCGTCAACTCGCCCACGCCGCAATACCCGTCTAGCAACGAACGCTTGGATTGAAACGGCAGCGCCAGTACATAGTCGTACAGCGCCTCGCGTACGTCGGGGTTGATCTGCCGAAACACGTCTTTGGGTTTGACGTAATTCACCTCGTTACGTGAATAGACTTTCGCCGGATCGCTGGTCTCAGGATGATAATGAAGTACATCAATACTGGTCTCCGCCGTAATCAGGCAGAACACCAAGTTTGAAAGCAGGGCTTTCGGAATGCGAACGTCGCTTAATTCAACATGCAACGCGCCGTCGATCATACGGAACACCGCGCAAGCCTGATGGGCGCCGTCTTTATCTGGCGGCGGCAATATCGCCTGGCAATCATCCAGCGCCTCTGAAAGCGGTTGCATCGCGGCGCGAATTTTTGCATGAGCAATCGCGCAATCATTTACCGGGATGTGTTTCGCCGGGTTATACACGCGGTGATAATACAACGCCACTTTGCCGTCGATGCGGCGCAGCGGCAGCGTCAATTTGTTGCGGTATTCCCAGGGAGGCGAGGCCGCAATCGTCTCACATTCCACATCAATGCGGCCCACGCGGCGGAAGGTTTCCACCAGCCATTGCCGCTTCCATTCGACCTGTTGTTCATACGAAACATGCTGCAACTGGCACCCGCCGCACTCACCGTAATACGGGCACGACGGCGCCACCCGCGCTGGATGCGCATTCAACGAGTCGCCGTACGCCTGCAATGGAAGCGCACGGTCGTAGTTCTTTTTTTGGTCAATGATAGAAACGCGCCACGCTTCTTGCGGCAACGTAAAGGGGACGAACACGGCCTTGCCGTCTACGCGGCCAATGCCCTCGGCCTGGGTCGACAGCGTATCAATGGTGAGGTCGATGTCTTTCACGCGGGTTGAGCCTGGGACACGATCTCTCTCACGCGGGCCAATGCGTCAGGCAATTTGCTGGCGTCTTTTCCGCCCGCCATGGCGCGGTTTTTACGCCCGCCGCCGCCGCCGCCCGCAATGGTCGCTGCTTCTTTGACGATCTTGCCCGCATCAAAGGTCTTCGTCAGGTCGTCGCTAACGCCGCAGACAAACGTCACCTTGCCGTCGCTGGCGCTGGCGAGAAATCCAATGAACGATTTAGCGCCGTTCATCAGGCTGTCCATCGCGGCTTGCAGTTCCTCTTTATCCGAAACGTCAACCTGCTTTGCGACCAGCGTCACGCCGTTGATTTCTTCGGCGCCGTCGCGAAGATTGACCGCTTCGCCGGAGAGCAATTTCTGTTTGAGTTCTTTATTGTCGCGTTCGAGTTGCTTGAGTTGGTCGAGCAGGCGGACGACGCGCTCCGGCGATTCGTTGGGAGAGACTTTCAATCCACCCGCGATTTGCGCGAGCAACTGGCGGTCGCGCTGCGCTTCGAGTACGGCGCGGGAACCCGTCACAGCTTCGATGCGGCGGTTGCCCGCCGAAATGGAACTTTCTGATAAAATGCGGAAAAACCCAATTTCGCCCGTGTTACGAACATGCGTTCCACCGCACAGTTCGAGGCTAACGGGGATTTTTTCGTCGCTTTCATTCACGACTTCGACAGTGCGGACAACGTCGCCGTATTTCTCGCCGAAGAGCGCCATGGCGCCGCGTGCGCGTGCATTGTCAATTGAGTCTTCTTCTATCTTGACCGCGTGGTTTTCATTCACCCAGCGGTTGACGTGTTCTTCGATAGTCTGAATTTCTTGCGGCTTGACGGATTCATAATGAGTAAAGTCAAACCGCAAATTATCGGGCGACACCATTGAGCCTGATTGTTTGATGTGCTCGCCCAATACCTTTTGCAACGCCGCTTGCAGCAAGTGGGTCGCAGTATGATTTTTCATAATCGGGTGGCGCGAGTCAGCGTCGACGCATAACCGCACCGCATCGCCTTCTTGCACGGAACCGCGCTCGACTACGCCGAAATGAACGAACACGCCAGCAGCGGTCTTGCGGGTGGTTTCGATTCGCACAAAGAAATCTTTGTCGCCCAAACCTTCAATGACGCCCTTGTCGCCGACCTGCCCGCCGGATTCAGCATAAAACGGAGTGGTTTCTACAACGATCTCAATTTCATTGCCTGCCACGGCGGATTCTTGTTTTTCACCGTTGCGGAAAATCGCGAGAACCTTGCTTTCTTCACGCATGGAGTCGTAGCCAGTGAACTTCGTCGCAGCGACGTTGATGTCGAGTTCGACTTTGGTTTCGCCGGAGCCTTTCCAGGCGGCCTGGGCGCGTAGGCGCTGTTCTTCCATACAAGTTTCGAACTTGTCTTCGTCGTATCCTTCAAAGCCGCGTTCGGTAAGAATCTCGCTGGTCATATCCGGCGGAAAGCCATAGGTGTCATATAGCGAAAACGCTTTGTCGCCGGGCAGCGTCTTGGCTTTGCCTGATTCCAGTTCGCCGATCATTTCTTCGAGGCGAATCAGGCCGCGGTTCAGCGTCTGGCGGAAGGCTTCCTCTTCGGCGGCGGCGATGCGTCGGGTGAAATTCAACCGCTCAGGCAAATCGCCGTATTCTTTGCCATAGATATTCGAGACGACTTCCATCGCGGGCGAGAACAGGTTGGCGTCAACGCCGAGGTTCAAGCCGTGGCGAATAGCGCGGCGCATGATGCGGCGCAAGACGTAGCCGCGCCCGGCGTTGCTGGGCGTGACCTGGTCAGTCAGCAAAAACGTGGTCGCGCGAACATGGTCAGCCAACACGCGAAACGAAACGTCTTTGGTTTTATCGTCGCGAAATTTCAGCCCGCTGAGTTCTTCAAAATATTTGATAATGGGATGAAGCAAGTCTGTTTCGTAGTTCGACTCGACGCCCTGCATAATGCAGGCGAGGCGCTCTAATCCCATACCAGTATCGATATTCTTACGGGCCAGCGGAGGCAGCGAGCCGTCGGGCTGGCGGTCAAATTGGGTGAATACCAGGTTCCAATATTCGGTAAAACGGTCGTCTTCGCCTTCAACGGCGGGGCTGGCGTCGGCGCGACCGGAGCCGTATTCAGGCCCTTTGTCATAGTAGAGTTCAGAACAAGGGCCGGACGGCCCTAAGATGCCCGATGAAGGCCAAAAATTATCCGCCGCGCCCATTTTGACGATGCGGCTGGGGGAAATATCGGTCTCATCCGTCCACAATTTACCGCTTTCGTCGTCGTCTTCGTAGATGCTGACCCAGATTTTTTCTTTGGGAATCTTCATCACATCGACGGAAAATTCCCACGCCCAGCGGATCGCTTCGCGTTTGAAATAATCGCCGAAGGAGAAGTTGCCCAGCATTTCAAAGAAGGTGTGATGGCGCTCGGTGTAGCCCACCTCTTCGATATCGCTGGTGCGGAAGCACTTCTGGCAGGTGGTGGCGCATTTGAGCGCATCGCCCATCTCGCCGAGAAAATACGGCTTGAATTGCACCATACCAGCGCTTGAGAACAATAAGGTGGGGTCGTTTTTCGGAACGAGCGAATCGCTGGGCCAAGCCTCATGCCCGCGTTCGACGAAAAATTCGCGATAGGCGTCGCGGATTTCTTGCGTCTTCATGAGAGAGGAACCTTATGAGAAGTTGAGAGTTGGTTGCGGGGAGGGGATTCGAACCCCTGACCTCCGGGTTATGAGCCCGACGAGCTACCACTGCTCCACCCCGCGCCAGTTCGAAACACGCCAAAATGCAGCGTAATTTGTCTGTTTTACAGAAACAAGAGTATAAGAGCGATGGCAACAAGCGCAAAGGTGCACAGTTCACATCAATCATATATATTGAGCGACAAGTCAAAAAAGATCAATCAAAAAGAGCAGAACCGTTTCAAATGGTTGCAATCCACCGCTGAATTCACTCAAGGTTTTCCATCTTTCCGACGATGATTACAACATAGCCAGGGAAGGCGTATTGGATCCACGGACGGATTTTGGTCGGTTGACGAGGTGAGGCGATGGATCCGATAGCCGGGCTTTTGGCGACGCCCTTCCACACGAATTCTACGAACCAATCTAAGATTGGTCCATCCCGAAACCGTACAGAACCCAATAGTCGACAACGCGTTTCACTTCGGCCTCCGCTTGCCTCTCTAGCCGAGAACAGCGACACCGCCGAAGGCAGCACCGAAACGCAGCGTCGCGCGGTTCTGACAGCGAGGGACCGGTTCGAGCGGCAGTCAGCGTCCGCTCAGGAATCCGGCAGGTCTTCCCTCCTCTCTCGCGCCGGCCATTCGAACACTGCTTCCAGCCCCAATGGCGCTGGAGTTTCTAATACATCGACCCAGCAAGACGACGCCCTGGGCGACGGCGCACAGGCGGCCCGCAGCGACAAACAAACCGCCGCGTATCTGCAAATGATTCGCAGTCTGTCTAAAGACGACCAGCAAGCCCAACAAGTGCTGGCGCGTCTAGAGGGGGCCGAAGAAGTCCAAGAACAGACAGACCCGCTATCCACCACCGTTGAGCAGATTAACGAAAAAGTCACGGCCTATTATGAAAGCACATTTAACCTGAACATTCACATCGAAGGCCGCATTGACGCCGTCGCATCCTCATCCGCCTCGAACCAAAAAAGCGCTTCCGTCACAGCCGAAGGAGAGGTCAATCAATCCGACCCGCTGGTGTTTGACCTCGACGGCGACGGCGTTGAACTCACGACCGCGCGTGACGGCTCGCAGTTTGACATCACCGGAGACGGCAGAAAAGAACAGACCGCTTTCGCAACCGGCGGCGACGCTTTCTTGGCGCTCGATAAAAATGGCAATGGTTTCATCGACAGCGGGCGCGAATTGTTCGGCGATCAGAACGGCGCCAAAGATGGATTTGAAGAACTGCGTAAATATGACGACAACCGCGACAACCGAATTGATTCCCGTGACTCGGTTTATGGTTCGCTGAGATTATTTGCTGACAGGAATTTCGACGGCGTTTCCCAATCGGGCGAGTTACAATCCTTGCGCGACGCAGGCATATCATCCATCCAGTTGAATGACGTCGAAGCCCATCGCGACATCAACGGCGGAACGCAGTTATCAACCGCGTCCTTCACCCGCAACGACGGCTCGCAATCGACCGTCGCCGACGTGAATGTGAATTACCTGGCGTGAATTAGCTGGAGCTCCTTAGACAAGCCTTGGCCTATAAAAAATGATCATTATTTAATATTATAAGTTACTTGGTGTTTTCCGGTCAGACAGTATTTAGAATTATGAGGTTTAAAGAATGGATATTAGGAACAAAGTATTTAATGAAGATTGCATCGAAGGCACAAAACTAAAAATACCAGATAATAGCGTTGATTTAATAATTACTGACCCTCCATATGGCATTAATGGTGACAAACTTCACAAACATTATAATCGTAAAGAATCATTTGTTATAGATGGTTACACAGAAATTCCAGAATCGGATTATCCAGAATTTAGCAATAATTGGATACAACAATCTGAGAGGATTTTAAAGCCTGGTGGTTCAATTTATATAGTTTCTGGATACACGAATTTAGTGCACATCTTGAATTCATTAAAGAATACTAAGCTAAAGGAGATGAATCACTTAATATGGAAATATAATTTTGGAGTATACACTAAGACAAAATATGTTTCCTCTCATTACCACATATTATATCTTATAAAAAAAGGAAAGAAGCACACATTTAATACTAATGCACGTTATGGGCAAGAAGAAAAAAACAAAGATAATGGTTCAATGAATTACAAAGACAGAGAAGATGTCTGGATTATTAATAAAGAATACAAACCCGGTGAAACAAAGAACAAAAATGAATTACCAATTAAATTATTAACTAAAATTATCCAATATAGCAGCAATGAAGGAGACTTAGTTTTCGACTTCTTTCTTGGCGGTTTTTCTACTGCAAAAGTTGCACTTGGTTTATCTAGAGATTACAGCGGCTTTGAAATCAACACAAAATCTTTTGAGCATCACTACAAAGAATTACAAAATTTAGAAAAAGGTCATCTATCACATACATTAAGAATCCCGCAGCAAGATATGTTATTCAGCCAAGGCGAGCCCTGGAATGACACCGATTTAGCCACACTAAAAGACAAATATGAAAAATTAATCTATAAATATAAAACTAAAAGGAAAGTTATTGAAGAATTGTCTTTAGAGTTTGGTAGAGGCCGCTTTTCATTAACCAATGCCCTTAAGAGAGTTGGGTATTAATATGAACGATATAGCAATTCAAGAAGGGAAGAATATCGTCCAAAATCTGATCAAATCTCTTCCAAGTATATGGAAGGGAAAAAATTGTATCTTGGAATTAAAAGAAGCTGATTATCAATGGAAGCAAATGGAATGGATAGGATGGTACTTTGAATACAAAGCAAAAAAAACAACATTTCAACATTTTGGTGGCTGCAATGGTATTATTTCTGGCAACATAAAAATTGATTATTCAAATAAATTTCAATGGGACTTCAAAGCACATGTATTAAATTCGAGTTCACACCCATGGGTAATCTTAAATGACCGAGAAGCCATTGAAGAATGCATAAAACTAAAATATGGGATTGGATATATAGTTGCAATTGGCAATGCTGAATACAATGACCTGGACCAATCTTTCAAAATATGGCATGACAATCTAAAAGGTGGTAAATCAAAATATGAAAAAGACAGAATAAATAGAGGTGCGCCATCTCGTAAAAGAAAAACATCTTTTGAAATAATTGGTTACAAAACAATATTTATTGATAACTTTGATATAATCAGGGAAGGTGAAAATGATTATTTTGATGGTTTTCAACAAGGGATGAGAAATGCAAATGGATCTCCTAGAAGAGAAAAAATTAAATTAAATCTATCTAAAATACCCCAAAAATTAGTAAACACAACCTTATTTCCAAAATGAATATATTATTGCCTTATTATACTTCATTCAACACTATTTATTTCATATTATAAATAATAAACATGAACGACCCGACAGACCGCATAATCGCCCGTGAAGCGGCGCCCGATGATGAAAACACTGCGGCCTCAATCCGTCCGCAAACGCTTGAATATTTCATCGGGCAGCACGAGGTCAAGAAACAGCTGACCATCTGCATCGAAGCCGCGCGCCAACGCAACGAAGCGCTCGACCACCTGCTGCTGGCGGGGCCGCCGGGGCTGGGCAAAACCACGCTCGCTCATATCATCGCCAACGAGATGGGCGTCAGCGTACGCACCACCTCCGGCCCGGTGCTCGAACGTAAGGCCGACCTCGCTGGGCTGCTGACTGAATTACAGGAAGGCGACATACTATTTATTGATGAAATTCATCGCCTGAATCGCGTCATTGAAGAATGCCTCTACCCGGCGATGGAAGACTTTTTTATCGACGTGCTGATTGGCGAAGGTCCTCACGCCAAATCGATCAAACTCGACCTGCCGCGCTTTACTCTGGTGGGCGCGACCACGCGCTCCGGCATGTTGACCGGGCCACTGCGCGACCGCTTCGGCATCCATTGCCGGCTGAATTTTTATGAAGACGAAGACATAGAGAAAATCCTTCACCGCTCGGCGAAAATCCTCAATATTGATTACGAAGAATCCGGCCTCAACGAGCTCTCTAGCCGTTCGCGCCGTACGCCGCGCGTCGCCAACCGCCTGCTGCGCCGGGTGCGCGATTACGCCCAGGTGCGTTCCGACGGGACCATCACTCAGTCGGTCGCCCGGGAAGCGCTCGACATGCTCGAAATCGACGCAATCGGCCTCGACCAGATGGATCGCCGCATCCTGCGTACCATCGTCGAAAAGTTTAGCGGCGGGCCGGTGGGGCTGCGCACCATCGCTATCGCACTGGGCGAAGACGAAGGAACACTCGAAGAGGTCTACGAGCCATTTCTCATTCAAGAAGGCCTGCTTAACCGCACTCCAAGCGGGCGCGTACTGACTCCCGCCGGGTATGAACACCTCGGTCTATCAGGATCAGCCCCGCCCCCAATGCAACAGGACTTGCTTTAAGCAGTATACGTCCGTTGTTTTTCGCCGTACGTTTAGTAATATCAATACAACATTGAACTTCAGGAGAGACACCCATGGCGATTTCCACGCCGCCGCAACCAGACGCGCACAACCACTCAGCGCCGCAGAAATCCGGCTTTTTTGAAGGGCCGTCCACGCCCGATTACGATAAAATTCTGAATTGCGTTCGATGCGGGATGTGCCTGCCGCATTGCCCTACCTATTCAGAGATGAAAGTCGAACGCGCTTCGCCGCGTGGACGCGCCGCCTTAATCCGCGCTGTCGCTGACGGCAAGTTAGAAATTAACCAGGGATTTTCCGACCAGGTATTTTTATGCCTCGACTGCCGCGCCTGCGAAACCGCCTGCCCGTCCGGCGTTCGCATCGGCTACCTGATCGAAACCGCGCGATCACAGGTCGAGCAACACAAACCGCAAAGCATTTTTTTCCGCATCTTCCGTAATTTCATTTTCAACTGGTTGTTCATGCGCCATTGGCGAATGGAACTGGCAGCGCTGCCGATTCGCCTCTATCAACAACTCGGCGTCCGAAGTCTGGTCCACGCCAGCGGTATTCTTAACCTATTGCCGAAGCGCATCCGCTTCATGGAAGCGCTCACGCCCAACGGATTGAAAAAACCGTTCCGTAAGACGCTGCCTGACGAGGTGCCCGCGATGGGCGATGAGAAAGCGCGAGTCGGATATTTTCTCGGCTGCATGATGAGCATCATGTTCAACAAAACCACCAACTCGACGGTAAACGTGCTGACCCGAAGCGGCTGCCGCGTCGTCACGCCCAAGAATATCCGTTGCTGCGGCGCACCCCTTTTGTCAGAAGGCTTTAAACACACAGCGGTCGAGATGATGAAAGACAACATTGATACCTTTTTGAAACTCAACGTTGACTACATCGTGACCGACTGCGCGGCTTGCGGCGCCGCGATTAAGGAATACGAAGAAATTTTTGAGCACGATCCTGAATACCGCGACAAGGCAAAAGAGTTCAGCGAAAAATGCCGTGAGATTACCGAATTTCTTGGTGATTGGCAGCATTACGTCCCGCCAGTGTCGGCGCATGAAAACCTCAAGGTCATTTATGACGAACCCTGCCACTTGTGCCACGCGCAACAGGTGTGGAGCCAACCAAAAAAACTGATCGACGAAACCCCCGGCGTCGAGCGGGTCAACTTGCCCGAGTCGGAATGGTGTTGCGGCAGCGCGGGCATTTACAACATCACTCATCACGACATGGCGATGAAAGTGCTCAACCGCAAGATCGACAAGATCGCAGGCACGGGCGCGAACCTGCTGTTGACCGCGAACCCCGGCTGTTTATTGCAGCTCGATTTTGGCGTGAAAGAAAAAGGCCTGCCGATGGAAGTCAAGCACGTCATCGAACTGATCGACGACGAGGGCAGCCGCGAAGCCTGGCGCGACTCCGAAGAAATCCGCTGCAAAACCTGCGGACGCAAACCAAGACCAGGGTGTGAGGGGTAACGAAAACCAAAGGTAGGGTGGGCTCGCGCCAGCAGCCCACCTCAAGTTGATATCTCCATCTTTTCCCTACTATAAATCCATTATTTGACGTGCTAGATTTAATCCATTGCACGGAGAAAAAAATGGATAAACGATATCAGGTTTTTGTCAGTTCGACTTTTGCCGACCTGCAAGAAGAACGGCAACATGTAATTCGTACACTCATGAAAATGGATTGCATTCCTGCGGGTATGGAACTTTTTCCAGCGGCCGATGAAGAACAATGGGAATTCATTAAAAAAATCATTGATGATTGTGATTATTATTTGTTAATAATTGGCGGCAGATATGGTTCAACGACTAAAGAAGGAGTTAGTTATACTGAAAAGGAATAAGACTATGCAGTTGAAAAAGGAATCAAAGTAATAGCATTAATTCATGAACATCCAGAAGGATTTTCTAAAAAAAATAGTGAATCCAATCCAGATTTTGCAAAAAAACTAGATTCTTTTCGCGGCAAAGTAAAAGAGGTTCCTTACAAGAATTTGTGCACGAGTTTGGGTTCAGGAAGGTTTCCGAGTCCGTGATACAGAGCCAGGATGTAGGTTTTCGCCGTCCTGAATCCATAGCACCGATGACTGATGATTTTCGCCTTGTTGTTCATTCCTTCCACGGCCCCATTATCGATTCGCAATTCGAAGTAATTTAGCAGTCCCTCCTGGTGACGCCGAAGCATCCAGGCGAAATTTCGCATCGGTTTCAGCCGGGAATGAGTCGCCCACCAGAACCATTTCGCCATCGTCCACAGGCTTAGAAATATCCCCGCGTTTATAGCATAATCTTCGCGAACAATCACTTGATTCTTTCTACTATTTGGCGGAGGACAACATGGGCAAGTATACCTTGGCATGGGCGCTCACCATTGCTGCAATCCAAATTATGACCGTGTGCGCAGACCCGGTTCCGAGCGACGTTTATCGGGAATACTTATGGTGGAACGAAGACGGCAACGCCCCCGAATTGTTAAAATATCATAAACCGTTCAGAAACTATTGAATTGATTCATTGCGTTTTTTCAACATCAATCCATAAAACATTTGTAAGTAGCGTTGGGTTTCTTCACGCTCTAAATTGGTCGCGTGTTTCCAGAAGCCGTATACGCGCGATAGCGTCATCAAACGCTCCGCATAAAGCGGCCAGTTATATCGCTCTTCGACTCGCTTGATGGCGCCTTTCGATATTTTCGCCCAAACCGAAGGGTCATTTTTGCTACGCTCAAAGAACGATTCAATTTTGTTCGCAGACTCAGCCCCGTGATTGGGATCGATATGGAACCCCGATTCGCCGTCAACGATAATCTCTTGCGGGCCGCCGTACAGCGTCGCAAAAGTCGGCAGGCCGGAACTCATGGCTTCGATAACGGTCAACCCAAACGCCTCAAATAGCGCAGGCTGAACAAACACGCCTCCATTGTCGGCGATATAACGATAAATTTCGCCCGACATGTTTTTGTCTAAGCGCGCGCCGAGCCATCGGATGTTGGAGTCGAGTTGATATTGGTCGATGAGAGAGTGCATGTATTCAATTTGCTCGCGCTCTTCATGGTCTGATGACTGATTAGGATCAATGTTGCCGCCGACGATCACAAGGTTCGCGCGTTCGCGCAGCGACTCGCTTTCTCCAAACCATTGCGCTAGCCCCGTTAAATTTTTGATGCGGTCCATGCGCGCCATGCTAAAGATGATCGGCTTATCCCTCTCGGTTAATTCTCCCCGATGGCCTGGAAATTCTTCACCATATACCATACGTTCAATTTCGGGGTGCAGCTCTTTCAGTCGGCGGCTTTCGTCGCTGTAAGGAAAAAAGACATCAGAATCAGCGCCAGGAGAAACGATATTAAACTTTGGGTCGTACACGTTGATTCCATTGATAACCCGATACAAACCCGGCAGCGTAAATGTCGAATAACTTTCATACTGCCCAACGCTTTCCGCGTTACCGGCGATTTCTTGATAGGTACTGGTGATGATGAAATCAGCCGTATTCATGGCGATTAAATCAGCCGTGAATTGACTGGAAAAATGATACTGGCCTTCATTGGTTTGCCAATACAGGTCGGAATATAAATACTTGGTTTTCTCAAGCGCGTGAGCAATATTGCACTGAGTTACTTTCAATTGTTCTGACAACAAACTCGCAACCAAGTTCCCGTCTGAATAGTTTCCGATAATCAAATCAGGACGCACACCTAAAATGGCTAACACTTCCCGTTCTGTGTCTTTTGCAAAACGCTCTAGATAAGGCCAAATCTCAAACCGGGAGATCCAATGCGGGATGACGTCTTCCTGCGCATTTCGAAAAGGGATACGAACAATCGAAGCGTTTTGTGTACCAACAATCGGTTCCAAGGGTTGGTCGCATGAAGTCTCTCCCGCGTCTGGAATCAAACGGGTCACGACAAGAATCCGGGGTTCAAAATTGATCCCCTGTTCCTCTAACCGGTTGCGCATCTCACGTTCGAGCGCTTTGACCTGGTCTAAAATATAAATGACCTGCCCGCCAGTATCAGGTTTACCCAACACATTGGATTGTCCGAAATATCCATGAGGCGATAAAATCACGACATTGAAGATCATGGGGATGCGGCCCAAAAACGCGCTCAAGCGTTCGTGATCGGGCGCCTCCAGCAGGTCTGACAGCAACGCAAACGTCTCCATCATGCGTTGAACCGTCCGCCCCCATCCCATTTCAAATCCGAGTTCCTGCAACGAATGTCCGACCGCGTCCCACTCTGCGTCGTTCGGGTGCTGAGAGAGCAAATCTTGCGCATGGTTAACGGCGTCTTGAAGTTGTCCGATCGAATGAAGGCGGTCATTCAACATCAACTGTTGCCCCATACATTGGTGTACTTGTAGAAATTTAAGCAAAAGATCGCCATGCTTCAGCGGATCATTAAACAACTTGCTTGACAAATTCCGGTTAAGAAATTCTACGCCTCTACCAATCGAGCGCGGCTCTTGAAGCTTAGGAAATTCACGGTTAAACGGCGACAGGTCGATCTCAAGCACCCAGTCGTCTTCTTTTTGATCGGGATTCGAGACGCGCTCTTTTGATTGTAAAAACGCCGATGCGTTTATCATTTCACAGTGCATTTCTTCGACGTGGATTCGAATGTATTCCCACTTGCCAATTCGAGAACGAAAGGCAAAATCGATCCTCGGCGCTTTCACCACCGCTTCTTGTACGCGGCTGATTAAGTTGCCTAACGGCGTGTGTTTGAGCGGCTCGTCTGGTGTCGATTCAATTAACGAATCGAATTCATCGCAAAGATCTGAGCGCAATAAAAACGGACGGTCTAACGCAATCAGGTTGCGAAAAAACATGTAGACGATGCTGCGTTTGGATTGAAAATACTCTTGTATACTGTGTATCATTTATTACCCACCTCTGGAATATTGATATCGCCAAAGAACTGAAAATAATCCATCGCTTCCAAAATACCCGCAGCATATTCGCCTTCAGCAAAGTACACCGTGGGGTTCTTTCGCAGCGACTCGAGTTCTTTGCTATAATTGCCCACCACAACCGATAACCCGTGGCCTTTCAGCATTTCTTCATCATTCCCGGAATCGCCCGCCGTAAGGATTCGCTCCATCGGTACGCCCCACTTGTTTGCCAAATACCAAACCGCAAGACCTTTTGACGCGCGCAACGGCAGAAAATCTAAATAGGCGTCATGCGAAATAATTATTTTAATCCGAAACTTGCTTTCTCTCATTTGTTTTTTTATTTCGCGGATTGGCGGCGCCGTTTCAGCGTCATACAGATAACTTACTTTGAATTCGCGCTGGTTGCTTTCCGGCTGCAACTCAAGACCCGGCACGTTCGCCATATAGTCGCGCAAGCGTTCCGGCTCCCATTTATAATCAATATGGCGGCGCCAATCCATGTCTTGTTTCAGATCATCGCCATAATGAATCTCGCTGCCGACGGATGTGATTAACACGTCCGGACGCGGCACGTCCCACTCACTCAATACTTCAATCGCGCTTTCCAGATGGCGCCCGGTAGCAATGCCGATACCGACCTGGTTGGAATGCGCTCGTAGTTTTTTGACCAATTCCCGCAACGCCTTAGCGTCGCCAAGCAATGTGTTATCAATATCGGTAATAAACAGCCGGTCCGCTTCAAGCAAGCGCTTACCGGACGGAACGAATAGAAATGACCCTTTCGTTTTCAGAATATTCCTCCTGATTTCTTTTAAGTAGGTTTTGGTGTGGCTCTCCCAGGTGTAGTGTTTTTTGACGCCTTTCAATCCATTCTGAGAATAGCGCCTCAATCGCGCCGGATCATTCAGCATGGAATAAATCGTTGCGGAGATTCCCTCCGTGTCGAGTGGATCAATCAGTTCGCCGTTCTTACAATGCGCGGTGATGTCGCGCGGGCCGCCGTCATTGGTCGCGACAATTGGCGTCCCGCAAGCGGCGGCTTCAATCAAGGTCAAACCAAACGGCTCGGTTAACGCGGGGTTCACAAACACACCGCCGCTTTTTGCGCACATCCGGTACAAATCAGGAACATCATCAACCGTATGGTGTTTTGGATACGCAACAGAACCATACAAATCATACTTGTCAATGAGATAGAAAATTTTACGGAAAACGTCGCGTTGTCCAGATTCCATTTCCTTTAGATCGTCGCGATTGCCCGCAACGATGACTAAGTTCGCCAGTTTGCGCAGTTCGGCGTGATTGGCGTAAGCGTGAATCAATCCGCTGATGTTCTTGCGTTCGTCCGCGCGTGAAATCGCCAACACCATCGGCTTGAATGGATCGCTTAAAAAAGGCCTAAGGTTTTCCAAATACCCATACGAGCGGACGGACGCTCTGGATGGACTGAAACGAGAGATATCCGTCCCGGGAGGAATCACCACTTTCTGTTGTGGATGATAATTTTCATACAGTTTATATTGTTCTTCAATTTCCTGGTTGGTGCTCGTTACGACCATGGCCGCGTTCGACAGAGCCATTTCTTCGGCTTCGATCCGCTCATGTATATTGTATTTCGTTTCAATCTTCTCTTTCGCCGCACCCTGCTCAAACAGGCGTTCGCGTTTTACCCGGCCCAGCGAGTGCCCGGTAAACAAAAGCGGGGCCCCCAGCAATTGCGATAGTTTTCTTCCAACATGCCCGGCATCGGCGTAATGAGCGTGGATGACGTCCGGCAGGCGCCCAACGGAACGAAAATGCTTCAACATTTCATTGGTGAATTCGTCCAAATAAGGCCATAACATTTCTTTTCGCAAATAGCGTTTTGGCCCGCATTGACACCGGATGATGTTCCCTTTGTCATCTAAGGGTTCGACAGGCTGGGCATAATCAGAATCAACGCGTTTGTCAAAAATACGGCGCGTGAATAGGTCGACTCTCGCAACATCCGGCTGGCGAGCAAGCGAACGGGTCAATTCAAGCACATAAGTCGTCTGGCCTCCGGTGTCGGAATCGCGCCCCAGTTCAAGATTGTTCGCTCGAATTAAGCCGTGAACGCTAATTAAAGCAATGTACAGTCCGTTCCGTTTTGTGGTTGGTAGTTTTTTTGCTGGTACAAATGAATGAACCATCGCGTTATGTTCCTTTTTATATATCGTACTTGGGCCTGCTTGGGGCGATTTCTGTTGAGATCGCTCGACCGAACAAAAATCGCCGCGCTAAAGAATTAAACCACTAAAATAATTAATTGTGAATTGGATTTTAGCTAAATCGAAAACATGGCATCGAAAAAAAACGATGTCATATATAAGAGGCGGACAAGAATCGCTAAATGAAGATACTGGCCTCTTCGGCGTTTTTGTATAGTTTTTTTTGATCGGATACCATCATGAATACGGATATTATAACAGAAAATCACGATTTTTAAACTGTTTATTAAAATCGCTCTGGTCTATGCTGCGTAAAATTACGGTTATGCAGGAAGAGCCGTCGTATCTGAAATGGGGAAATACGCATCCAGATGCACAAAGAAAACGCCTCGCTCAACAACGGGTTCGTTGACGATGCGCGCCCATTCTTCTGCGTACGCGTTAATTTGAGGTGAGTAATATTCGCCCCTTTGCTGCATTGTTTTTTTAGTGATTTTGTCTGTTTTATAATCAATAACCACCCAGCCATTTTTTTCTTTAAACACCAAATCAATCACGCCTCGCAAAAAGACGGGAACGTCAGTTTCCTGCTCCGATTGCCGCATCACTTGAAAAGGAATTTCCGTAAAAAACTGCATTGCATTTTTTGCGCGTTTCAGAATTGATGACTGCGAAACGGAATGCAGCAATGCAACGCCTCGCTGCGTCGTCTCGTCATCCACATCCATCGCCTCGCTCAACCGCTGCGCAGCGCTTTCAATGTCTAGAGTGGAATCTTGCAAATGCAAACGCAATAATGCGTGAATGTAATTGCCCCATTCCAAGGCGGATTCATTTCCAGCGCTTTTTTGTGAATACTGGTTCCTCGGCGTTGATGATGTGATCAAATCTTTGGCGCCCAGCGTAATGTATGTTGGGTCGGCAAGGCGCTGCCAAACAGCGACAGGCGACGAGATGCGCATCGGCGCTTTTCGTCTTGGCTTGACTGGTTTTATTGGAACCGCTTTTTCATCCTCAGGATACTCGATTACATCCTTCAACAGTTTGTTCCAGGGATTGGATGTAGCCCGCTTCACGCGTTGTGAAATAATCATTTGATGTTTTGCTCGCGTCGCGGCGACGTAGAGCAAGCGGTGAAATTCAGCGTCAAGAAACTGTTGTTCGGTTTCAGCCAACTCCTCCCACTGCATCGGATAAGCAAGCGGGGCGCGGTGAAATCCGAACGGGCTGGGTTCATCAATGAAAAAATAACCGGATACGCGATCTTGCTCTCTAACAATATGGGCCGTTGGCTTCCTGTTTGAATATCCATTGGGGTCCGCAAGAATAACGACCGGCGCTTCAAGCCCTTTCACTTTATGCAAGTTCATAATTTGCACGCCAGGATCGAGCGGGGGCTGCGCTTCGATTCCATCAATCACTTCTTCGCCACAATCAAGCGCATGAAGATACGCAAGCATATCCGCCACCGACGTCCATTCATGCTGGCGCGACCGGATGACCTCGACCAGTTTCGCCAAGCCTCCGGCCAAGTGGTTCGAGTCAGGCTGGACGCTGCACCAAGCGTACAACCCCAGATCATCAATGATTGCCTGAAGCGCAACCACCAACGGTGCATTGTTGAAATGGGCGGCATATTGTTTCAAGCGGAAAAACACATCGACAAAATAGAGATTGGCTTCCTGCAATTCTCCGGGGATTTTTTTTGCGTAATGAAACGCACCGCCAGCTTGTTTGAACGCAAACAGTTCCGGGTCGCTAAACCCAAACAGATCGCTGCGCAACAACGCGACAAGCGCAACCGGGTTATCCGGCTCAATGACGGCCCGGATGCAAAGGGCCAACCAATGCAGCGCCTCGTTGTCATTCAACGCGCCGCCGCCCGTCACTTGATGCGGAACGCCGAGCCGCTGCAACGCATGGGCGTACATCGCCATGTTTTGTTTTTTGTAAGTCACGATCATAAAATCGCCTGCCTGGCGGCGCTGATGTTTCATATCCCGTTGAATGATGGCAGCCACTCGTTTTGCATCATGCAGAACGATTTCATCTTTTGTCGCACACTCTTCGGGAGCGCTCAACGCGAATACATCGGCGTGATCCTTGCCCTGCAACGAAGTTGGCGCTTCGAGTGGGATATACTGCGGAGACTCAGCGGTTGCATCACCGGGGAAAAGCGGCTGAAACACTTTATTCACCCAATGAAGAACAGGCGCGTCCGTACGAAAATTTGTGGTGAGTGCCCCCACGCGCCCGCCGTGTTTTTGAATGATCGCCTTCACTTGGTTATACACTTGAATGTCGGCGCGACGAAAGCGATAAATGGATTGCTTCGGGTCGCCGACGACAAACAAAGATCCCGGCGCAGGTCGACAATGCCCCCAACGAGTTTCGACAAGGTTTTCTCCCGTCAATAACAGCATCACTTCCGCTTGGATCGGATCGGTGTCTTGAAATTCATCCACCAGCAAATGCGTGATACGCTCTTGAAAATACTGGCGGACGGGTGCGCTATTACGCAACATTGCGGCAGTGCGCAATAACAAATCCTGAAAATTGAGCACGCCCAACAGACGTTTTTTTTGTTCATAAAATGCAACCGCCGATTGAAGCGCACTTAACGCAATATGGTAGCGATATGAAAAAAATGCATGCAGCAACGGTTGATATTGCTGACAAAATGCTTCCCAACGGTCTCGTTCGTCTTTGGCTTGTTGATTGCCGCGCGGCCACTGCTTTTGAATAACCTTAACCGCCTTACAATTTGTTAAAACATCAATCACATCTCCCGGTTTGCGAAAGTCAACAAAGCGAACCATGCGCGCAAGTTTTACATACAAAAGCATCAATTCATCATTGCCGACGTCTTGGGGAAATTCCGGTTGTATTTCCTCAATGTGTTTCACATAGTCTTGAATATCCGTGACAAACGCCTGCGCGTCCGGCAAGGCGCGTTGTTCGCTGGGCCATTCATCGACGTCCGGGTAATTGGTAATCGTAAGAAACGCTGATTTGAGTTGACCAATATTCAGCCCCACTTCATCCAACTGCGCGAGGGTCGGCGAACCGTCTTCACAATACAAAGAATCAGCGTACTCTTCCCACGACTGGCGGCGCAACACGCGATCCGCATCATCATCCAATTCAGAAAATGAAACATGCACGCAGGCTTCAACCGGCCTTTCACGCAAGAGCCGCGCACAAAATGAATGGATCGTCCCGATAAAACATTGCTCGATGCGCTGCAACGCGTTCGCCAAGCGCTCGCGCTCTTCTCCGTGGGCCTGGCGCGTTTCGTCTTCGAGTTTTACTTGGAACCGCGAGCGCAATTCCGCCGCCGCTTTTCGGGTAAAGGTGATAGCGGCCAATGTATCAATCGAGCATTTTCCTTGTTTGAGCAACGCCAACATACGGCCAATCAACGCGGTTGTTTTACCTGTGCCCGCGCCCGCTTCGACAAGAAAATTTTCATCAAGCGTCGTTACGATTTCCTTACGAAACACATCGTCCGGTAAGACGCCGTTTGGCTTAGCATTCATCGTTTCGCAACTCCTTCATTGGCGCCAATCGGTCGGTTTGAGGGTTTTGTAATTTCGCCGCGCTGCATTGCGCCAGTGATTCAACATCACCGCAGATCGAGTTGAATTCACAAAACGTGCAGTCTTCGGGGTCATCCGTCGCCAAAAATGCGCCCATTGAAGCGATTTGGTTTAGAGACAAAAGAACATTGCCCGCTTGCGTCAATTCATTCGCCGACCAGGTGAGCCGCTCGCCCTTCCCTTTTTCGCTAGGGAAAAAATAACCGAATTGTTCGATTTCGGCGTCAGCGGAGACGCGCCGTTTTAACCATTGGCGCGCCATCGCCGTATAAAGCGCATGTTGAATCACGCGCCCTTGTTGAAGCGCATCCCATTTTTTCTTCTGTTGCCGTTTTCCATATTTATATGACCCTCCGGTCTTGTAGTCCCATATCGCAAACCGGGCGTCGGTTGGGTCGCCGACGGCGTCAATACGGTCGATGATTCCACGCGCTTTGATCTGCGCGCCGTTTGGCAGCGAAACCACCACCGCCTCATCATTTTCGTATCCAATTTTTGCTTCAACATATTGGGGCGTTAGTGCCAGCTGAAGTTCTTCTTCTGAATAAAGAAAATACTCGATGCAAGTCATGAGTTGGTCGCGTTGCCGTGAGAATGAGTGCTCTGCTTTGGGAGGATACGACGCTCGATACGACTCCAACTCGCGATCAGCCATGTCAATTAATTCCTGGCGATGCGCGGCGTACGAAACAGGTTCATTGTTCTTGATTCGCTCCGCAATGAACCTCTCGA
This sequence comes from Candidatus Hinthialibacter antarcticus, assembly GCA_030765645.1. Taxonomy (NCBI): domain Bacteria; phylum Candidatus Hinthialibacterota; class Candidatus Hinthialibacteria; order Candidatus Hinthialibacterales; family Candidatus Hinthialibacteraceae; genus Candidatus Hinthialibacter; species Candidatus Hinthialibacter antarcticus. The sequence continues at coordinate 209,912 of JAVCCE010000011.1, forward strand.
ATAATCCATGAACCAAACTCCCGAATGCAAGCGCATCGAGCCATTGCTCTTCTTCAACCGTGACCGACTCTGGCTCCTCGATCTGCAATCCATATTGAAAAAAGAACGCCAATGGACATCGCCCCAAGGTTTCCAATGCGCTGGCGGATGCAATGCGTCCACTCGTAAAATTTAACAACACGCCAGCGTCTGCAACCCAACCGTCATAAACGGTAAACTCGTTGCTTTGTCGATGCTGCCGGGCCCGCATCCCTTTTTGAACATGAGAATAACGCTCGAAAATCCATTCCACTGAATTGCATCGACCGCCTGCGGCATTCAACAAATCCATATCCCGCTCATTAACGCATTGCCCCTCCACACCTGGAGCAAACGACGCAGGCGCGCCCAACCATTTTTTCAGCGACGAATAATCGGCCTGATGGTCTCCACTGATAATTTGATGAACCGACAACACAAGCGGGCTGGCAAATTGCTCGCGACCATCCACAACATTGAAACTAGAGAAACTCAACGTCGCTTTTCCCGGCAAACGCTTTAATAAGCGATGGAGAATTTGGATTTTTCGTTGAATCCGGCCCCGCGAAGTAACAAGCCCCGGCGAAATCGCCGCGCGCTCTTTATCTAATACGACCGGGTCTTGCGACCCCGCCCCGGGAAAGCGCCCATCATCAAGCCCAACAATAAATAGATAGGGACGGTCGGTGTGACCGCCGCTCAAATAATGAGACGCGTGTATATGCCCCGGTTTCGGCCCGCTTTTTAAAACCGACAACGACCTGGGAACAGACGCAACCAGTTCCCATCCATCGACGCTTTTAATGTTGGGGTCTGCACGAATGATCTCGAACAATTGTTTGAGTTGATTCACGAGGCGCTCGCGCCCCTGTCGATGAAAGTCGGAACCATCCGAGGTGAAACGTTCACAAAATTGCAGCGATTTTTGGACGATGTCGCTCAACAGACCGCTTGCATGGGGTGTGGTTGCAAGCAGCGCGTCAATTTCATCCAGAAGCAAACCATATTTAGAAATTTCACGTTCGAGATAAAGCCGATAACGAACGGGGGATGTTGCCGGAGTATTTTCATCGTCAGTTGTTTCTATGTTATCCAATTGCAAATGCAGCGACTGAATTTTGTCGCGGATGCAAGCCAAGGTCCTCTCGCGGCCAAACCCAATTGGCAACCGCCGAACCGCCTGCGCCATTTCGTCATGGGAAAAGGTAGACGCATCGTGTTGAAGCAAATGGTCTTGATAGAGTGAAACCAGCGCCGATTGAAGATAATCTTGCGATATCCAATGAATCCAAGCCAACAGGGCTTTGCCGGGTTTTGAATACGTCGCCGGGACGCCGTCCACAAAGGTGATTGGTAAATTCATGCCGTGCGCTTCGTCCGTCCAATGCGGCTCAAACGATAATTCATACAGCAATGGAATGTATGTTTCCGAATCGGTAAAAACGATTTCAATTTGATCGAGTGGGATTTTATTTTGCAAGCATCGCCGAAAAATTTCGCGCACTTCATTCGCTTCGCCAATCGCGTGATAAAGGCTCACGCTTCCATCTTGAAATGAGGCTGCGGCATCCCCCGGTTGCTCAATCCAACGCAACAAATCAATATCGCGTTTTGGCTTCGGCGGCTTTCCCTCATCAACAACATCCGCATGACGGGCCGATAATGCATGTATAAATTGGCGCTCTTTGGAATTAAGTTCGACATCCTCAGGGATAAATAAAACCAGTTCATTGTTTATTTCGACATGCTCGCAAGCGATTCGCAACGCTTCTGCGTAATCAATTAAATTCGCCTCATGCAACGCCGCAGCAAATTGTTTCATCAGCGTATGAAGCGTCTGGGCTTTCAAAGGCGACTCAAATAACTCGTCGCTAACATCTTCCCCGCCCGAGGCCCGCAAATCTTGCAGCGAATCATGGATGCGCTCGAACAACGCCAGGTTGGGTTCTAATGCGCCAAAATAATTATTTTCAGGATCAAGTTGGCGCCAGATTGATTCAATCAGCATTACCCCGCGCATTCGCGAAGCAAACCGCAGTTCCTGTTTTACAAGATACGGCGTGATCGCATCTAAGACGGCGCCCTGGATGGTTTTGCAATGCAGGTTGACCAGCGGGCGCCCCTGCTTCGTGGCCGCGTCGATCCACTGCCACCCGACGCGCAAGGTTGGCGCCAACAACCACTTCTCCTGGAGCGGATGATCGGCGCACATTTGCACGATGGTTTGGACGATCAGATTCATGGCATTTATTCTCCAAAGAATGTTTTGAAGCGCATTGCGTATAATACAACCATAAATGCCGCGCTTGCACCTTCAATACGTTCAACAAAGTATTTGGAAAACAAATTTTCAGCAAACTTGATTCGCACTCGCATTGTTTGATAAGATGATAACCACTCATTAGAAACCAAGATGCTGAAGGATACCTGAAATGAAACGACTATCCCTTTCCCGTTTAATCATCACCCCCCTATGTTTCGCGCTTCTGATCGCTGGCCCTTTTTCTCATACTTCAACAGCGGCGGATGCGGACTCTGCATCAACATCCATCGGCGTTGGCGCGGCGGCTCCTGAAAGCGCCGAAATGCTCATTGATGGAAGCCGAAAGCTTCTCGACCAAAAATGGACGTATTGGGAAGGCCCTCGCTTCAACTCATCGCTGCCCATCAAATGGAAAATCGTCGATGACCCGGTTGATGACGGCAACGCGCTGATGACCGACGACCCGGCAGCGGCGGGCGGACTATATGGCGCCGCCGATATCGTCACCAAAAAGAAATACCGCGACTTTCGTTTGCATGTTGAATTTTTGATTGTACACGAAGGCGGAAACAGCGGCGTCTATTTACAAAACCGCTATGAAATCCAGGTACTCGACGGCGACAAAGGCACGCACGGCTTGGCCGCAGTCATCAATGAAGCCGCCGGCCCCTACGACGCCTATAACGGCGTGGGAAAATGGAACGCCTATGACATCGTCTTTCGCGCCGCGCGTTTCAAAGAAGGCAAACTGACTGAAAAAGCAATGGTCAGTATGTATTTCAACGGCGTGAAAGCGCATGAAAACGTGAAGATCCAAAAAGTATGGGGCGGGCCGAATTCAGGCATCGACGGCGGCAATAACGACGGCGCAGGAATCACAGATGTCCCCGGCGGCCTCAAACTTCAGTGCGAAGGCCACGAGGTGCTCTATCGAAATACCTGGATCAAAGAGTTAGACATCAACGAACCAGATACGCAGTTCTAGCGACATTGAACGAAGCCTCCGCTTGCTCACTCGAAACGGCTTGCGGAGGCGACGCGCATTGCCAATCGAAAACCATTTTCGGATAAAGGCACGACCATTTCCTCATCGCCCCAGTCTTTTGATCTCGCCAAACAATGGCTGACGGTTGCGGTGTTTTTTTTCGCAGACGGATTTCTGTTTGGCGCATGGGCGTCTCGCATCCCGCTCCTTCAAAACAGACTGGGGCTTTCTGAGGGCGAATTGGGCTTGCTATTGCTCACGCTGGCGGCGGGCGGCGTTGCGGCAATGATGATGACCCCGGCGTTGCTGCGGCGGCTGCAACCAAGAACCGCCAGCAGCCTCATCGGTTTGCTGGTTTCCATTTTCTTTATCCTGCCTCACCTGGCCCCGACGGTCTTAAGCGCGGCAATCGCCATTTTCTTTTTTGGAGCCTGCAACGGCAGTTTAAACGTCACCGCCAACGCGGACGCAGCGGCAACCGAAAGCCATTGCGGTCGGACCTGGATGTCAGGATTCCATGGTATTTTCAGCATCGGCGGCCTCATTGGCGCGGTTGCGAGTTCGCTGTTAATTTTTGACGACGCCAATTCAATCGCCCCTGTCATACTGCTCAGCGCCATTGGATTTGGATTGTTTTTCCCTACGCTGTTTGTGAAGCCAACAGAACAAAATTTCTCCGCGCAGTCGTCAACAACAAACAACGCCGATTGCTCCGTTCCTATATTTCTTTTGGCAGCGTTGGCATTTGCCTGTCTTGTATCAGAGGGAGCGATGGCGGATTGGTCTGCGTTGCTCATGCACAAAAGCGGAGCCTCCAACCAACTCAGCAGCCTCGGCTACGGCGCCTTTGCGGCGGGGATGGCGTTGCTGCGTTTTTCGGGCGATTGGCTGACCGCGCGATTTGGTCAAACCCGCGTCATTCGCCTCGGCGCACTGGCGGCGACGGCGGGGCTTCTACTCGCGTTGCTTGCGATGCGTCCTGGCGTTTTACTCGCGGGCTTTTTCTGCGTCGGCGCGGGCCTCGCCAATGTGGTACCCGTGCTGTTTCGCATGGCGGCGCGATCAAGCGCGCGCACGCTGGCTGTGACAACCGCGTTTGGCTACGGCGGATTTTTGATAGGCCCTGTCTTGGTCGGCGGGCTTGCAGACGTCGCCTCATTGCGAGCAGCTATGTTTGTTGTTCTGTTTTGTTGCGCAACGATTGTGCTGCTGTCCCGCCGACTATCAATCTAAAATTGCAAAGCGGTTGCCATCAACATGTTCGGAATGGTTTTAGGCGCAACCAGCAACAATCACAATGAAAACGGATTCAGGCATATCAATAATTGACAAACCGATTCAGGCATGGGTGCAACTCGGCGAGCGCCTGCGCATAAGGGCCTGAAAGCCCGCACTGAAGCGAGCAGAGTTGCGCCCATGCCACTTGCAGCGAAAGTTCAGTTCAATTTACGAAAGAACCAAAATTATAGTTCGCGGATTTTCACGTTTCGGAATTTGACCATGGAATGCTCATCATGGTTTTGCAGCCCGATGTGACCAACCAAACGACGGTCGCCGGTATGCGTAACGACTTGTTCGCCATTCAGTGTGATCGAAATCTGTTGTCCGAACGCGCGAATGATCGCATGGTTCCATTCGCCAGTCGGCTTGATGACGTTCTTGCTGATGCCGACCACGTCATACAAGCCGGAGTTTTTCTCATTTACATCGCGGCCATGCGCGTCTGTGATCTGCATTTCATACCCGGTGAACGCGGGGTTCTTTTCTTTCGCGCAGCGGAAAAACACGCCGCTGTTTCCACGTTGATTGATAGCGTATTCCAGCGACAATTCAAAATCGCCATAGGCTTTTTTCGTACGCAAATAAGACCCGGTTTCTTCTGGATTGGTCGACCAGTTTACTCCATTGCGACCAATTAACGCGCCCTCTTCAATGCTCCATTCGCCGCCTTCAACTTGCTCCCACTGGTCAAGCCCGGCGCCGTCAAACAACGTCGTCCAACCATGCGCAGTTTGCTTGGCAGTCGTTGCGCAAGACAATGAAAACAAAGTAAGACAGATTACGACTACGGATTTCACATGATGCATTTACATAACTCCTTACGGTGAAAAATAGTACAAAGTTTTCGTAGTGTACCACGAACCTCATCATCGGCTAGTTCGCTTGCGCTCTCTTCATACATGACTCCAATACCGTTTTCGTATGAACCTTAAATATGCTAAACTCCCATTACGACTTAATTCGTTGGAGGCAAACATGAAACGCAATTCGGCGCTCCTTATCATCAGTTGTCTTGTCGGTGTTATGGCAACGAACGCAGCGGAACTTCAAGGCCGCTTTCAACAAGTTCCGGTTGATAACCCCCGTTATAGCAACAATGAACTCTTCCGCGCATTCGAGCGCTTTGAAAGCCCGCGCATTCATCAACTGCGAGAAAAATATCATCTAGATGATGTCGTCAAAGGCGAAGCCGATGAATGGCGCCGTATGTTGCTGCTTCGCCATTGGATCAAATCTCACATCAAAATCGAAAACGATAATCCCACCCAAACCCGCGGCGACGCCTTCGCGATTCTCGACGCCGCAATGTTAGGCGGCGGGTTTCATTGCGCCCATTTCAGCATCGTCCAACAAGCAGTCTTAAACAGTTACGGCTACATTACCCGGCGCCTGGGCTGCGGCCCCGGCTTGATCGACAACGGCGGCCATCATGGCGTCAACGAAGTATGGATCAATAAATTATGTAAATGGGCGATTATCGACGCCAAGTACGATCTGCATTTCGAGAAGAACGGCGTCCCGTTGTCCGCGTTGGAAATTAGGGATGAAATCTGGAAAGACGGCGGCAAGAACGTCGTCCGCAGTTTCGGCCTGGACGGCGCACCTGAAACCGATGAGTATCCCGGCGACTTCGGCCCGTCCGCCGAGACCTATCGTTGGTGCAGTTGGGAAAACACCACCAACCGCTTTACCTCGTTTCCCAATCCGTCCAATTCGATCACGATTATGCTGGACGATACCATTTTCCGCAACAATAAGTGGTATCGCGACGGCAGCCCTCATTGGGCGTACGACACGCCCTACCTTGTCACCACCACGCGGCGCGACTGGATCGAATGGACGCCGAACGTGGTTCGTTCGCAAGTCGAAATCAGCGAGAACAAAGCGGAGATATTTCTAACGTCATTCACTCCAAATCTTAAAACGTATCAGATCAAAGACACACAAGGCGCTTGGATTGACTGTGTGGAAAATCTGGAAATTTCTTTATTGAAACCGACGAACGAGTTTACGTTCCGAACGACGAACAAATTCGGCGTCACCGGCCCCATCCATATCGTACGAATTGATTGGGTTGAAGAAAAATAACGGCAGGTATCAATTATCGCAGCCAGCGGTCTAAATTTTCTTTAACGAATTCATCATCGTTAAGGTGTGGATACTCACGATAGACGCGGTCGATCTCTTCCATCTGTCCTGGCGATAACGCTTCATTTGGATTCAAACAATGACGGTTCGCGAGCAAGCCTTGCCGCCGCAAAATTTCGTGGATGCCAGGAATGCAACCAGCGAAACCATTCACCGGATCAAACACCGCCGCGTTGACATCAGTAACCTTCCAAGCGAGTTCAATCATATTAGTCGGAAGCAAATCCGATTGCTGACGAAGCGCTTTAATGCACTCCAGTTGTTCAACGGCGCGTTTTGTCCAAAATGCCCAATGCCCTAAGAGTCCGCCGACGAATTGCAAGTGGCGAACGGAACTGCCGCCGCAACATTCAAACGTAGACAGTAAATCATAAATAATGGCGTCATCGTTTCCAGTATAAAATGCGATCTCATCACTCCGCCCGCTCGCCGCGGCCCCGCGCATAACGTCAAGCGTTTGATAGCGCTGAAACGGCGCGACTTTCACCGCGACCACATTCGGGATTTCACAAAAGCGCCGCCAAAAATCGACTGACAACACGCGGCCTCCAACAGACGGCTGCAAGTAAAATCCCATCAGCGGAATGACTTCCGCAACGCATTTCGCATGTTCAATCAGTTCGTCGTCGCTTGATTCTTTCAGAGCGCTTAAACTTAACAAACCGATGTCAAATCCACAGTCGCGCGCCAACGCGGCTTCACCGCAGGCCTGTTGCGTTTGTCCGCAAACGCCAGCGATTCGGATAATGGGTTTATCGGAAGCGTCCCTCTCAAAATTGCAAATGGTTTCATTTGCCAACGACAGAACGGGTTCTAGTAAATCGTGTTGCGGTTCGCGAATTTCAAACTGGGTGGTATGCACACCGATCGCGACGCCGCCAGCGCCGCTGTCAAGATAATAGCGGGTTAGTGCGCGTTGCCGCCGCTCATCGAGTTCACGGTTTTCATCAAGCGCCAATGGGTGCGCAGGGACCACCTGCCCTTGGCGCAAAGCATCCATAATTTTGTTATGCGGCATTGGACAAGCGCTCATCAAAATTTCCCCGTGCGGCTGCTATATTTTGTCGGCTTGTTCCAAGTGGGCATTTCCCGCCGCACCCAATCCGCAAGCCAGTCAACCATCTGCTCGATTGACACCGTTGGTTCACCATATTGACGAATGCACTTTGAGGCATTGCTTAACAACGCCGTACATGACTCTTCGCCCTCAAAGCATGGCTGTTTGTGAAAGCGGTCGCCAAATTGTTCCGCCAACACGCGAACCGATAATGTTTTGCGTCCGGTCAAGTTGAGAACCGACGGCGGCGACTGGCATTCTTGCAGTGCAAGCAAAGCATAAGCGTTGGCGTCTCCCTGCCAGATCACATTGACATGCCCCATGCTCAAATCAATCGGGGTTTCCTGATAGACGCGCATGGCAATGTCGAGCAATACGCCGTAGCGCATTTCAACCGCATAATTTAATCGCAGCAGTACGATCTCGCTTTGATTGATTTGCGAAAAATATTCAAACACCCGTTCCCGCGCCATACACGATTGGGCATACTCGCCCAATGGATTCAGCGGCGCCTCTTCCGTGCAGCCGCCGCTTTCGACAGGCACAAACGGATACACATTCCCCGTCGAGAACGCCGCGATGCGCGATTGGTCGAAGCGCTCCGCTACCATGCCCGGTAGGTAAGCGTTCATCGCCCAAGTGTCGGCTTCATTGCCGTGCGAGCCGAACTTTTTGCCCGCCATATAAATAATATTTTGGGCTGACGGCAAGCGCTCAAGCGAGGTGCGATTCAACAAATCACATTGAATGGTCTCGACGCCGTGATGAAGCAGGTCGGCATGAGTTTCACTGTTGCTAAAGCGGGACACCGCAATCACTTTTCGGTCGGGGTTGGATAGATGAAACGCATTGCGGGCCATCTTCGCCAATGTCGGCCCCATCTTTCCGCCTGCGCCAAGAATAAGCAAATCGCCTTCGATCTTCGAAAAATAGGCACCCAGTTCTTCGCGCGGCGTCGAAAGCAACTCCTCTAAATGCGCCTCATTTTTAATTTGTTTTGGAAGTCGAGTCACGTTATTTTTCATCTCGTTTCAAATCATTCAACCAAGTTCAGGGCCGCTCATGCCATACACATATTTCGGCTGACCCGGAAATTGGTTCTCACCGCGAACCATACGAATAAACATCCGCTGCTGAATAAATCCCCATTCTTGCAGCATGGTTTCCGCATGGGGGTTTGGAGACACAATATCGACAAACACTCTGTCCGGCTTTCTCTGATGTAAGCCATGTTGAAGCAATCGCTGCGCAACATCGCGATTGACGGCAACCCAAGGGCCAATGTGAAACGCGTTTTCACCTTCTCGCGCCATCATATATCCCAAAATGTTATCACCGTCTTTCACCCAATACGCCAGTTCCGGCCCATACTGCAAATAAGAAGCGAGAACGGCTTTGCGGTCGTCGCCAAAAATATCGCAATCAAATTGCGCAATTTCATCTAAGTGTTCAATAGAAAAACTCCGGCACGTACTTTCGTTTCCACTGATATTTTGAATGGATCCGCATTCATACCGCGCGCCAGTATATTCATCTTGAAAGCCCAGCGTATCATAAAGCATCTTGCCTTGCGGCGTCGCATCAAGTTTGACAGCCAAACCGCGCCGTTCGAGATGTTCAATACCTTCCAGCAATAACAGGCGGCCAATGCCTTTGCGGCGATAATCAGGATCAACAATCACCATCGCAACCCAGCCGAAGTGTTGATAGGCGACGGTGCAAACTGTCCCCACAATTTTGTTGCAATGCGTCGCAACGAAACAACCTGCGGGGTTCAATGCAAGAAACCGTATCCAGTCTTCCAAGCGCTGGTTCCAGCCGATTTGCTGCTTGAGCCGCTGGCAATGCGGCAGATCGTCTTGGACCATGGTACGCAGTTGAATTGCACTCTGGTTTTCATCCATAAAAAGTCACTTATACATCTTCCGTCAACACAAACGGTTCGCGATAGGTGCGCCATAACAGTTTGTTGGCCTGATCGGCGCCCAAGCCAGTGAATCGCTGCTCTTCGCCGTCAAATTCCAAATTCAGCCGCGTCCGGTATGCGATATTGGCAATATGACAAAGCGAAGTCGATTTATGTCCAATCTCGATATCGGCGTTGGGGCGCTCGCGGCTTTGTATGCAATCAATAAAGTTTTGATAATGGTTGCCGGGGTCGGCGTCTTGTTGTTCGATCACTTCGCCGTCAAAATCGACCGCCTTCCAACCGGCGCCGTCGGTCGTCAACACGCCGTCTACACCATAAAAAATCACTCCGAATGCTTTGCCGTCAAAGCCTTGCGGGTTCCAGGTTCGATGTTCCCAAGTCACGGTCGCATCATCAAATTCAAAGGTCGCGATCTGGGTATCGGGCGTTTGTTGGGCATCGTCAAAAAAGTGCTTGGCGCCTCCCGCGCAAGCCCGTTTAGGAAACTCAACGCCAAGTCCCCAACGCGCCATGTCGAGCGCGTGGATGCCGTTGTTGCCGCACTCTCCGGTTCCATAATCCCAAAACCAATGCCACTCATAGTGAAAATGGTTGGGGTTGAATTCCTGCTTGGGCGCCGGCCCTAACCAAAGATCATAATCGACGCCCTTGGGCGCTGGCGCATTTGGGGCGCGTCCAATGTTGGGGCGCCGACTGACGATCCAGGCGCGCGCCATGTGCACATCGCCGATCAGGCCGTCGCTCAATCCCTTCATCGCTTTTTGCATCGCGATGGAGCTGCGGCGTTGTATCCCGAGTTGGACGACGCGATCATACTTTCGCGCAGCTTTCACCATCAAGCGCCCTTCGGTTAAATTATGCGACGCGGGTTTTTCGCAGTAGACGTCTTTGCCCGCCTGACAGGCATAAATAGTTGCGATGGCGTGCCAGTGGTCTGGAGCGGCGACAACGAGTGCGTCGATTTCATCGCCTTCGAGCATCTTGCGAAAATCGCTCTCAGCCCGAGGCCGCTTGCCCGTCATTTTTTCAACGGAATCTTGCACAGGCGGAACCACGCGTTCATCCACGTCACAGACCACAACAACCTGACAATTTTTGCATCGTGAAAATTCTTTCGCCAACTGGGCGCCCCGGCTGCGGACTCCCATGATGCCCAAGCGCACGGTATCGTTTGCTGATGAGTGATTGGCGGGTATCGTCATTCCAGCCGCGACGGCGCTTGTTGCAATAATAGAAGATTGATTTAGAAAATCCCGGCGTGATTGCGTCATTGAAATCTCCATTTTGTCTAAATAGATCGCTCAGTTTAACATAGAGACCATCTGTTGCGTAAGTTTTTACCCCTCATTACTAAACAGTTTCCATTCAACTAAAAAGCGCTTCTTCCGTAAATTGGATACTTAATTATCAATTTGAATTGAGATTTCGCTGCATGGGACATGGGTATAACTCTGCTCGCTTCAGTGCCAATGACATTGGCTTAAGCCATGATCTGCAAATAGATCGTGATTTTGCCCGGCGTATAGTGTGTGTCATTGCGAGCGAAGCGAAGCAATCTCGCTTAATTGATGGGTGAGATTGCCGCGTCGGCCTTTGGCCTCCTCGCAATGACACTGTCGAAGGGCTTTGGTGTTCTTCAGTCAATGACATTGCCTTCAGTGCGGGCTTTCAGGGACCAATGCACAGGCGCTCCCAGAGTAGCACCCATGTCTGAATTGGTATGTCAATTTTTGATATGCAGGGATACGTTTTCGCCACCAAAATCATGGTCATTCATCAATGTAAGTTCTCACTTACTGGATAAGATTTGAAACGATCAATACATCATCCAATTTTGAATATCTGTGACCGTATTCTTCTTGCCAGGGTTGGGCTGCCCCGCTCCCCAATTTTGTGGATCGTTCCCTGAGCGGCCCCACGAGATTCGCTGCAATGAGTCGCCCGTGCCGTCAGCGTCACGCGTCCAGGGCGTCCGGTCGTAATAAATCACTTCATCAACAATCCCCCACGAAAGAGTTCCATCGTTGGGATCAACGTCCAGTAATTTCTCCAAAGCAATGCGTTCGCCCTGGTTCGATAGGTTCCCAACGTATGGGCCAGCAGCAATGACATTCGTTATCTCTATTTCATAGCGCGTCACAAACGCTTGCCACTCCGTTTGATTGTCAGGATCAAACGGCACGATCAGCAATCGGCCTTCGGCGGGAACCACGGCGTCATCAGGAAATACAAAATCTACGCCGCCGTCCAGTCGCCAGGGGCCGTTTTTATTCATCAACACAATGTCTTGCGAAGTCTGATTATACAATTCAATGTATTCGCCCGCGTCGCCAATCTGTCCCTCGACTTCTTCGGGGTGATACATCAATTCGTCAATTAATACTGCCGCCTGGCTCAAACCATTGATCTGATTTCGCGAAGGCGCCATAGAAACCCAATAAGGGCTTTCGCCGTCCCGTCCCCAGGTGACATCAATTTCTTGCGCCTTAAACGAAACGCTATCGACGACATAATCGTCGCCTGGCTGCCCCGGAAGATATGAAAGATAGAGCGATTCGCCGTTGCTGCTGATTCCAAACCCCTCGCCATTTTGGTTGAAACCAGACTGCGCATCAAACACGACTGTCTCGCCTGGGGCGATATCCATCACGGGCAGCGCCCATTTGGCCAAGTTTGAATCATCGTCGCTTAGATAGAAGTCAGCGGTGTTAATTATAGTGAAATATGGATTATATATTTCGATCCAATCATTGCCGTCTTCGGTCATGGCGGCGATTTCATTAATGACAAACGTTTGAATCGGCTCAGGATCGCTTGTTCCCGGCGACCCGCCAATATGAGCGCCCGCCCGCCAATTGCCGCCGTAGTCCAAGAAACCGTCTTGACCAGAATCAATCGTAAATTGAGCAGGAACCAACGAATGACCTCCACCATCCGCTGACATAGGCCAACCGCGCCCGTCAGAAAATTCAAACGCAATCAAATCATCGCCGTCAATGGTCGTTTTTAACGTAATTTTTTCGCCCGAGTTGGATAACTTTCCGCTATACGGTCCAAATATAACGATTGAAGAGCCTAAACCGTAGTATGCACGAAAGGCGTTACGCTCCTCTTCATTTGCAGCAAGAGCGACCAATAAATAAGTCTCCGGCGCCAACTCCGCTTCGGTCGGGAAGGTATATGTGATCCCTTCCGTAAACGAGAAGCCTCCCAGTAAAACCGAAGATGTAGGATGCGAATTATACAATTCGATGAATTCATATTCGCTTCCATCGGGCGGGTTATACATCACTTCTGTTACACGCAAATAATCGCTGGCAATTTGGTTTGCCCCCGCGTCTTGCGCTTTGAACTGAATCGGCTGCGACCAATGGCTCCATTTGCCTTCGCTGTCTTTCATTTTAACGCGGACGCGATACGTCCGCCCTGCAACAATTCTATCAGCCGGAACGGTGATCTGATTTTGAAACGCCGTCAGTTCTTCCGATTCCCAAACCGCATTGATTTCGTATTTCAACGGTTCCGTCAATCCATGCAACACCGGCTTCGGTTCAGGCTCTGTGCCGGGGTTTGGATTCGGCGTCGGCTCCGGTTCAGGCGGGTTCGCATTGACCGCAACCAAGCCCATGTCAAAAAAGCAGTCAGAGCTTCGGTCAAGATATTGGTTAATCACTTGCACCGCGACCACATTGACGCCCTCGACCAGATATTCTTTGGGATCGGGCAATTCGATGGGAACATATTCCGTATTCTCGCGGTGTTCCGCCAGCGCATCAAACGGTAGTTCTTCTTCGGTGACATGCTGCTGCGCGACATGGACGCCGTTGATCCACATATTAAATCCATCATCAAACAAGACCACGGCGGACAATTCGCCTATGTCGTCTAAATTGCTGACTTCAAACATCTTTCTCATATAGATGGTAGTGTAGTTATATCGCATGTCCGTCAATTCGGTCGCGATAAAATCTTCGCCATATCCAATCGGGGCTTGCCGGTTCCTCCAAGCATCATCAAAGTCCAACGCGCGCCAAAGATTGCGAGGCTCTGACGGCTCTGTCGTTCCTCTGAAATAATTCCAGGATTCCATCGGCCCAAACAGCACGATAAACTCGCCATTCTGCGGCCCTCCAGCGCCCGTATCCGCAGGGTCCCATGGAACCGAATAAGGCTCGACCTCCGCAACCCGCCACTTCATCGCAGCAAATGAACCGCCGTTCGCGTCGTTAAAATCACTGGTTTCAAATGTAAGAGTGTCAAGCGAAAACCCCTCATTCAATGCAGTAAGAGCCGGCGTTTGAGGAACGCCTTGGTCTCCATCTAAAATTCTTGTATCAATTCGCTGCCCTTGAGAGACGACATAGTCTTTCATGATTTTCAACATGCCGGGAAAATCATCCGTCTCCGAAATATTATAAAAACGGCCTTGCCCGGATTTTTGTGGATTATTCATTCCCCGGTTCGCCGCGTCCCGGCTCATCACCCAGTGGTAATCCCACATCGCCCGGTCAGCGTCAACGAATGATTCACCTTCGGGATGATAAATAAACGAAGCGAACTCATCAATCAATTGCCCGGTTTGATCGGGGTTATAGAGCAGATCGCGCAGCTCACGCATACGGTTCTGGTAGTCAAGTTCGATGCCGTCTTGGCGTAAGATTCCTGCTTGTTTGAAGGGGTCGTCTCCCTGGCCAAACATATTGTTCGCCCAGGTTAAATCCAGGTCCCAGGGAAGTTGAAACCACTCGTTGGTTTCTGGATTTAAATAGAAGTAATAATTTTTGCCGCTGGCGATATCATATTGGTGAATGCCTTCAACAATTGAACGGTAGTTGGCATAGCGTTCGATATCCGTATTTTCCCGCCACCAATCTTCAGTGGAATTAGACCGGTAACTTTGCATAAAACCACGCAGATCAGAGCCATCCGCAACGCCGAGAGGCGATTGATTGCGGATCTCGCCGGAGCCGCCTTCCATTTTATATATATTGCCGTCTGGCAAACCGTGTTCGTCTAAAAAGCGCCCGTCGACTTGTTCGGTCGCGAGATATAATCCCCAAAAATCGCCGTCATATTGCGTTCCGCCTTGCGTCATTGGCGAGTGCGCATCATTGAGCAAACCGTCTTCATTCTCTTCATCAATGATTCTGAAATGGACGAAATTCGTGTTCGAACTTTCGATGCCCGCCATGCTGAATAATTTGAAGCCCACGGATTCAAACATTCCCTGTTCGCCGCGATGCAGGTAGTCGCCTTGTTGAATGTTGGCGCCGAGATTGACCTTATTCCACGGAAAATCGTACTTGCGCCCATAATTATCACGGGCTTGAAACGAATGCCCCCGGTTCATATTAAACTTCCACATATTCTTGCCCATCGCGTAGCGCCACACTCCGCCGCGCGCCCGCATGAGCACATGGTCATACACCACGCCGTCATAAACCAGCGTTCCCTGATAGCGGTAATCGTTACCCGAGTAACGATCAAGCCAGGTGCAATCTTCCACTTCTTCTTTGCTGCAAACGAGGTGATAAATGGGAAGCGAATTGAGAAGTTCGGGGCTATACGTTACCTCGTTGGTTTGACCAGGACGGTCGGCGCCGGTCCACTCGGGCGCGCCGTCATAAACGAAGTAGGCGAAGTTTGGCTGGGGGTCGTCACCATACGGAACCGTCAGCGCATTGCCTAACCTATCTTCAACAGTAATGCGGTAGCGCATCAAACTGCGGTGTTGTTGCATTGACGCAGGTAACACAACCGTGAAGATAAAATCTCCTGCGATCACATCGCCGTCTACACCGGAATCATTCATCGCCATTTGCTGCCACTGCATCTCATACGACGCGTCATCCAGCGCGATGTAACGCCCCGGTTTCACTTCTTGATAGAGCAAGCGAACGCCAGCCATTCCATCGGAGTCGCTGACTTTTGCGGTGATGACGACATCATCATTTGAGGTCGGCTGCGATGGCTTGTGCTCGACCTGACGAATGTGCGGAGGGACGTTTTCAGTCAATACGGAATTTTGCTTGTATGGAGTTGGAGAGGCCGAACGCCAGCTGCCCGCCAAATTATTATCAAGCGACGGATTCAGTAATTGAATAGAATAACTTGTGCCAGTATTTCGCTCTGAAACCGGTTCGCCGACCGTCGGCCAGGGAAAGCCGAGCTGATAATCAACTTCATCTTCGACTTGCCCATCAGCGCGGCGCAGTTCAATTCGCTCGCCGCCATTCGCTAAGCGCCCCTGAAACGGGCCTTTAATTCGAGAACGCGGCAGGCTGAATTTGCTTGAAACCGCCGAAACGTCCTGCCCGACGATGAGATAACCGCCTGCAACAATTTCTGCGCCCGCTTCAAACTGAAATTCGACCGCGTTGCGAACCGACCAGCCGGATAAATCAACGCTCGAGTCTCCGGCGTTATAGAGTTCAATAAATTCAACCCATTCCGTCTTGAGGTCAGGATCAAAATGAATTTCGTTGATAACAACATCTGCTTGAGAAAGAGTGGAAGTGAAAAAAAACAGTATCGCAATGATTTTGCAAAAACGGTACGTTGAAAAACGGTCCATTGAATCTCCCCATACGCCATATCACGTTCACAGTGCGTAAAAATTATAATATTCAACAATAGCACAACAATTATTATATGAAAACAAGGAGAATTACACCCGTCTTCAGCGAATCCTGTTCAAATGTCCGCACACAACACGACTTAACTTCTTACGAGATATTTTATATACTCCTGAGGTGTAGCAACTATTAATTGTGAATTGATTCTTTTCTTTTATTTGTCGCATTTTTTTATATGACGAATTCCTTTTTTCCTGCTGGAACCGTCTTCTATATGTCATCTCATCTGTCCATTTGGTTTGGAGAAATATCCCTTAGCGGAAACAACGGGAAACCTATGCGCAGGAGCAATTTAACCATGAAAAAACGATTCATCACCACACTGTTAGCCGTAACCATGCTCATTCTTCCTTGTATCGCCGCAGCGGAAGAATCCGTCACCATCCACGTCAACAAAACCGGGTTCCCCATATCCAAATACATTTACGGGCAATTTATTGAACACCTTGGGCGCTGTATCTATGGCGGGATATGGGCGGAGATGCTCGAAGACCGCAAGTTTTATTACCCCGTCACCGATGATTACAACCCCTGGAAAACCACCAACGAAGGCGGCTATTGGGGCGGCGGCGATTTTAAAGTCGTTGAGAACTCTCCCTGGAAAGTCATTGGCGAAGCCAACACGGTCAGAATGATTGAACGCAATGCGTTCGTCGGCGAACACACGCCTGAGATCAACATCAACCAATCGTCAGGCATCGAACAACTCGAACTGGCATTGCGAAAAGGCAAAGAATACGACAGTTATGTCATCGTATCCGGCGACCACAGCGCGGCGCCCATCGAAGTGCGCCTGGTTTGGGGCGACGGCGAGAGCCAACGAGAGGTCTTCACCATTGATTCAATTGGGCGCGACTTTGTAAAACACCCGTTCCGCTTTTCTGCGGGCGCTGATACAGAACATGGGCGCCTCCAGATTGTCGGATTAGGCAAAGGCAAATTCAAAATTGGAACCGCGTCTCTCATGCCCGCCGACAATGTAAAAGGTTTCCGCCCTGACACCCTGCAACTGATGCGCGAACTCGACTCGCCGGTCTATCGCTGGCCCGGCGGAAACTTCGTCAGCGATTACAACTGGAAAGACGGCATCGGCGACCGCGACAAACGCCCGCCGCGCAAAAACCCCGCGTGGACCGGCATCGAACACAACGACGTCGGCATCCACGAATTTATGGATTTATGCGAAATCCTCAACACAGAACCCTTCATCGCGGTCAACACCGGTTTAGGTTCGATCGAATTGGCCGCCGAAGAAGTCGAATATTGCAACGGATCCACCGACACGCCAATGGGAAAACTGCGCGCTGAGAACGGGCGTGAAAAACCCTACAACGTAATCTGGTGGGCGGTTGGAAACGAAATGTACGGCGACTGGCAAAAAGGCCACATGCCGCTGGAAGAATACGTCCAAAAACACAACCGCTGCGCTGAAATGATGTACAGCGTCGACCCAACCATTCAACTGATTGGCGTGGGCGCAGTCGGCAACTGGACAGAAACCATGCTCAAAGTGTGCTCAGGCCACATGGATTTACTCAGCGAACACATCTATCAGAAAAGCAAAGACGACTTAGTCGAGCATGTCAGCCTGATTCCAAATGCAATCAAACACGTCGGTGAAGCCCATCGCAAATACCGCAAAGACATCGACGGCCTCGCGCCCAAAGACATCCGCATCGCGATGGACGAATGGAACTATTGGTATGGTCACTACAAATACGGCGAACTCGGCTGTCAATATCATTTGCAGGACGGCTTGGGCATCGCAGCGGGCCTGCACGAATATTTCCGTTATAGCGATGTCTTCTTTATGGCCAATTACGCCCAAACCGTCAACGTGATCGGCGCGATCAAAACCAGCAAAACCGACGCGCAATTTGAAACGACTGGCTTGGTTCTCAAAATGTACCGCCACCACTTCGGTGAAATCCCCATTCGCATCTTGGATGCGCCGGAACCGCTGGACATCGCCGCCGCCTGGACGGCTGATTACAAATCCATCACCGTTGCCGTCGTTAATCCGACAGAGAAATTCGTCGATATCAGCGTCAATTTAAAAGGCGCGTTCCTACAAGATGTTGGTCGCATCTGGCGAATCGCTGGAACAGACAAAATGGCGCACAATACTCCCGGTGAACCTGAAGTGGTTTCAATCAAAGAGGAACCCGTCACCTGGAACCAAGGCAAACTGACGCTGTCGCCGATCAGCGTTTCATTGTACAAATTTGACTTGGACAACTAGGGAGAAGGATCAGACAAACCAGATTGGGACGCCCGCTGGGAGCATCTCAAAAAAATGCCCTTGAGGAATACGATGAAAAAGTTACTTGTCCTCACCATCTTGTTCGCATCTGTAAGCGCGGTCAATACATTTGCAGATGATGAAATTTATTTGCTTTCATTCTTCAAAGACAACGGTCAGGCGGGCGTCTTTCTCGCCTATAGCGAAGACGGCCTCAAGTTCACCACCTTGAATGACGACAAACCCATCTTTGCTCCACCCGAATGGGAAAATCAAAACCTGACCCGCGATCCGTCTATCGTCTTTCACGACGGCGTGTTTCACATGGTTTGGACAAGTAACTGGGACGGGACCGTCTTCGGCGCCGCAACGTCGAAAGACTTAATAACCTGGTCTAAGCCAATTAGGGTCAAACCATTTGCTGATTGGCCTAAAGATGACATGCCGCGCAACACTTGGGCGCCCGATCTACATCGCGACCCAATCCGAAATGACTTTTTTATCCTGTGGTCGTCTTCAACCAAAAGCGTCGAAGGAACCGGCGGGCATGACTCTGGCGGTTTAGAAAATGGTCCTGATAAAAAGATCAAAGAAGATTTGCGATATCACCGCACGTTTGCGTCACGCACGAAAGATTTCAAAACATTTTCGCCCGCGCAATTGTTTTTTGACCCCGGCATGAGTGAAATCGACGCTTCAATGGCGTTTGATGATCGGGATACGAACAATGAGGCTGACGACCGCTGGGTGATGGCGGTCAAACACGAGCAGATCAGAGAACTCGGCGGCAAGAATATTCGTATTACAACCACTGGCGCTCAGCTGCCTCTGATATCACCCGCAATCTTTCATTCGCCGCATGATCCAGCCGCGATCTGGTCGCAGCCAGTCGCGGGGCTGGATTCAACCGTACAACCCCGACACATGGTTGAAGGCCCGACGCTGCTCAAAATTGGCAAAGAGTGGCGCCTATACTTTGACCGCTTTGACATGCGGGAAAACCGTTTTGGACTTGCAACATCGAGCGATTTAGCCATCTGGACAGACCGTACGGATGATTTGAGTATTCACCCCGAAGCGCGTCATGGTACAGTATTTCTCGCGTCGAAATCGGCGGTTGGATTTTTGAATTAGACAGACGAATAATGAGAATCGCTATCATGTAAAATGATAGCGATTCCATATAATTCCCATCCCTCTGACCTAATATTTTCGGTTCATCCGGTAAGTGAGTTTCAAAAATTGATGGATAGCCATTATTTTGTTTAGAAAAACGTATTCAGGCATGGGATGCAACTCTGGAAGCGCCTGTGCAAAACCCGCACTGAAGCGAGCAGAGTTGTACCCATGCCGCATGCAGCGAAATTTCAATTCAATTTATAAAAAAGTACCCAGTTTTCGGAAAAACCAAAATAATTACAAATTTAATGGAACAAGCGTGAACTCAATTCGTGACTCAGTAGTATACCGATTTTCATATACTGTTCGTGATTTAGGAGGAATTTGGGATGAAACGCTTTATTCAAGCAATATGGTTGTCAAGTTTTGTACTACTCATCGTAGGTGGCGTGAATGTTCAGGCGCAATTGGTCGGCGACATGCGGGTACAATCAGCGTTACTACTCAGCGACGCGCTGTTGCTTGATCAGGCGACAACCGACAATATCGTTGAAAAATATTCAGAAATCAGCGGCAAATTATGGCAGGAAGCGCAAAACAGCGGACAAGATTTTCAAAGCATGAGCGATGAAGAACGCCGCAAAGCCTTTAGCGACTTCCGCAAAAAAACCATTGTCGGAATGCATGAAGGCCTCAAAGACACACTATCAGAAGAACAGTTGAAAGAAGTCGAACCCGTAATGATGGTACGGGTCTTCTCTCCCTCGCCTGAGTTGCGCGCCCTTCGCCTGACAGAACTCAAAGACGAACAAAAGACGCAACTTCAACCGTTAGCGCTCTCTGTGACAAAAAAGATGGTCCCATCAAATTTTGCTTTCTTTGGGTCGCAAATGTCTGAAGAAGAACGCGAAAAAGCGCAAACTGCATTTGACGAAGAGTTAGCAAGTTTCAAGAAAAAAATAAATGCAGTATTGAATGAAGAACAAAAAGCTGCATGGCAGGAAAAAATCGACGCCATTAATAAAGAGATCGAAGAATTACGCGCACAGCGGCAAAACCGCTAGATCAAAGATCAATCATTATCATACTAAAAAAGGCGAGGCCGTTTGGCCTCGCCTTTCTCTTTTTTGATATAACAATTTTCAGATAACGGTTAACGTTCCGTTTGAGTCACCAAACCGGGCCAACTCTTCGACGCCCATTTTGTTCGCCATACTGACAAACAGGTTTGACATCGGGGTTCGGTCTAATTGCAAATATCGCCCCGGGTGCAGCGTCCCGCCGCCGCCGCCCGCAACCACCACAGGAAGATTATCGTGATTGTGGCGATTGCCGTCGCCGTTGCCGCATCCATAGACGATCATTGAATTGTCTAACAGCGAGTTGCCGTCAACATCTTGGGTGTCGCGCATGTGCTGCAAGAAGCGGGCGAAATGCTGCATGTAATATTGGTCGATCTGGGCGATTTTGTCTAACTTGTTTTTATCTTTGCCGTGGTGTGAAAGGTAATGGTGTCCTTCGGGAATTTCGATTTGAGTGAACGAACGGTTTGAGCCGTCGCCCGCGAGCAGCAACGTCGCGATACGGGTCGAATCGGTTTGAAACGCCAGCAGCGTCATGTCATACATGACTTCCATATGATGACCAAAGTCTGAAGGGATGCCTGGCGGCGTTTCAATTTCCGGCTCATCGAAATCGCCCAAGCGCTCCGCCCGTTCGATGCGCTGTTCAATTTCACGAACGCCAGTCAAATATTCGTCCAGTTTTTGTTTATCCTGGCTGCCGAGACTGACCTGCAAAGCGCGGGCGTCTTCCATCACAAAATCAAGCACCGAGCGCTGCGTCTGTTGGCGAATGTGATAATTCTGCTTGCGCTCGCCGATCTCTCCGCCGCCGAACAGGCGTTCAAACACCAAGCGCGGGTTCGGTTCAGGCGTCATTGGCGTTGTTTCAGAACGCCACGATAAATTGAACTGATACGCGCAGGAATATCCTGAGTCGCATCCCCCCGATTTCCGTACGGAATCGCAGGTCAATTCCAGCGATGGAAAGCGAGTCAGGTGTCCAATTTCACTGGCGATGGCTTGGTCGATGGAAACGCCCAGATGAATATTGCTGCCGTCAGTCTTGCGCGCCCGCACTCCGGTCAGAAAAGTTGCGTTAGCGCGGGCGTGGTCTCCCGGCCCGTCGGCGCCGGCGGTGGCGTTGCGATGCTCCAGGCCCGAAATCACTTGGACGTGCTTCTTGTGTGGCTCCAGCGATTCCATGGTTGCGCCAAACTGAAATTCCGTTCCCGAACCGGTCGGCCACCAGTTTTCTTGGTGGGCGCCGTTGGGGAAATACACAAACGCTATGCGTTTCGGAGCGGATTGTTTTGGAGACGGCAGCCAATCGCCCGCAAGCGCGGATTTGACCGTCAATGACTCAAACGCGGGCAAAGCAACGGCAACCCCAAGACCGCGCAAAAAGTTCCTGCGGTCCATGAGCGCCTGCGGTTTGATGAATGGGTTCTTATTCCTTTGATTCATAATCCCGTCCTTCACAACAGAGCTTAGGATGAACGTAATTTGTTCGGTTGTTCTTGTGCTGGATTGCGTCTCTGTTGAAATGGAGCCGATTCAATGATGCCGAACAGCAGTGATGAAAAATGTCCGTCTTCTTTTTCGATGCGGTCAACAATTTGGTCAAGGGAGTGTTCATCTCGGTAGGTCATCCCGCGACCGATGGCATAGGTTAGCAGTTTTTCAGCCACACAGCGATAAAATTCTTCGCGATGGTTTTCCTGAATGATTTTCTTTACGTCGAAGACATTTTGAAACGACTCGCCCGTGATTAACTCACCAGACGCGTCAATGGGACGCTCATGCTCCTCATCGCGCCACACGCCTAACGCATTGAAGTTTTCCATCGCGAGTCCAAGCGGATCAAATCGGGTATGGCACGATGCGCACATGGGGTCTCTGCGGTGCTGTTCCATCAACTCGCGCATGGTCGGCGTTTCGTTTGATTTTTTTCTTCGACTCTTCCAAATCAGGCACCTGCGGCGGCGCACCCGGCGCAGGCGAACCGAGTATGTTCTCAACGATGAACAAGCCGCGCTTTACGGGAGACGTCCGCGTCGGGTTTGAGGTCACCGTCAGAATCGCGCCTTGCGTCAAAATGCCGCCGTAGGGACTACCGTCTTCTAAATCCACCTTGCGCATCCGCTTCCCTTCGACGCCTTTGACGCCGTAATGCTTCGCGAGTTCCTCGTTTAAAAACGTATAATCGCTGTCAAGAAGATCAACCAGGCTGCGGTCTTCTTTCATAATGTGTTCAAACATCATTTCGGTTTCTTGTCGCATGGCGATGCGAAGGCTTTTTGTAAATTCCAAGCGTTCTTCGCCGCGTTTGCGCTGAGGCAACCCCAACGCCTGCCGCACATTGATCGGGATGGTTTCAACATCGCGCACTTGCAGCCATTGTCCGACGAAGTTTTGAATGAACGCCTCGCTGCGTTCATCTTTGACCAAACGCTCAACTTGTTCGCGCAACTGGCTGCGCAATTCTCCGCGCTGCGCGAGTTCAAACAGCTGCTTGTCGGGCATGGTCGACCATAAAAAATACGAAAGCCGCGAAGCCAGCGCATATTCATCTATCGGTTGGCCCGGCCCTTCGTTTGCCTCGACCTCCGCGCCTTCAAACCGAAACAAAAACCGGGGCGATGCCAACGCGGTTATCATTGCCTGCGCGACGCCTTCTTCAAACGAACGTCCCGGCAAGTTGTATTGCGCTTCCGCGAAAGCAGCCAATTTATTTAGAGTGACATCGTCAGCGGGGCGGCGAAATGCGCGGGCGGTAAAGCGCTTTAACACTTCACGCGCATACGCCAAACGCTCGCCCGCCCCGGCAGGCGCTTCATCCAGATGAAAAAACCGCTCGTAATTTTTGGGATGCGACCAATATTTGCGGTCCATCGGGCCTTGGATCGTAACGGTGTTAATTTCAAAATCGAGTTTGTTTTTTTGCTTGCTTTTTGTGACGAAAGGAACCACTTCAAACGCCAATTGATGGCGCCCTTCTTTAAAGGTCTCATCAAATTCGTAAGTAAACACTTTGTTGTCATGCCACGCGTATGTTTCATTCAATCGCTCATCGCCGTTCACGCGATACACGACGCGGCACTCGCCGGGGTCAAAATCAAACGATCCATCGACTTCTAATTCAACGATCACTTTATATTCGCCGTCCTGATCGGCCTTGAACGAACGCGCAACGGTAATCTCATCATAGAAGGTCATCTTGTCGCCGTTTTTATTGCCGTCTTCGGTTTTAAATTGGCGACCCGAGTAGCGGGCTTGGGGCAAAATTTTTGAAATCTTCGGGACCGCCCGCTCGACGATGTCTTCGGCGGCTTGTACATATTTTTCCAATAGCAGCGGCGAGATGCTTAATACGTCTCCGATGGTATCGAAACCGTATCCAGTATCATCCGGGGGAAACTCCGCCGTCGCGTTGTAATCAACGCCCATTAAATCGTTGACGGTGTTTCGGTATTCCTGACGGTTCAGCCTGCGTAAAGTGACGTGGCCTGGGTCAACGTGATCGGGGTCAATCTCAAACACATTATATTTGATAAAACGATAGACGGCTTCGTATTCTTCCTGGCTCGGACGGAAGATGGAGCTGGGCGGCATGATGCCGGAACGAAGGTTGTGCAATACCTTGCGCCACAGTTCATGATCTTGTAACAGTTCGGCGTCAGACTCATAGTCAAAGAATGAAATGCCGCCGACGGTTTCGCCCTCGGCATGGCACACAAAACAAGAGTTTTCAAAAATGGGTTTGATTTCAGTTTCAAATTGTTTGACAACAGGAAGGGCATCGCTCCAGGCAGAAAACGAAATGAGAGCAAAAGAACAAAGAGAAATCCATATACGGCTATTGACTGTTTGAATCATAGTAAACCTTGGTCGAATCTTGACAAGAGAATGTTCCAAGTGAGATAGATAGATAACAAAGATGCAGGATTAATAAAAACGATACAGATTTCAGAACAAAATAAAAGGGGAAATCATGAAATTGCCACTCAAACCCGCCGCGTTATGTTTAGTATTTCTCACTGGAATTCTTCAACCCGTTTTGTCGGCAGAACATTCTGCGCTCTGGGGGAAAGCAGGTGAATTGTGGTCAATTGACAACCGCCTGCCAGATGTCTCGTACGCGGGCTATCACTGCGGCGAGAAAGCGATACCGACAATCAAAACGGTTGCGAACGTTAAAGACTTTGGCGCCATAGGCGATGGCAAACACGATGACTCTGACGCATTTCAAAAAGCGTTGTCTCAGGTTGAATCCGGCGCCATTCTGGTTCCCAACGGAAAATATCTGATAACCAATATTCTTGAAATCAACCGCCCGGGAATCGTGTTACGCGGCGAATCGCGCGACGGCGCCGTTCTCTATTGCCCCAAATATCTCAATGACATCAAGCCCAACTGGGGCGCGACCACATCAGGCGAAAAAACGTCGAATTATTCCTGGTCGGGAGGCATTATCGTTCTCAAGGGAAATTATCAGAACAAACAACTCGCAACCGTGACCCAACCCGCCAAGCGTTATGACAAATGGATTCAAGTCTCTGACGCAGGCAGCCTCAAGGTAGGACAATGGATCGAAATTCGCCAGAAAGATACGAAGCAAGATACGCTAGCGATCCATCTGTATACCAACGACCCAGGGAAAACCGAAAAAATATTGGGGCGCACCCGCGCTTCGCTGACAACCCGCATCCAAAAAATTGACGGCAATAAGGTCGAGTTAGAACGCCCGCTGCGTTTTGATATTCGCGCCGAGTGGAACCCCGTCGTCTTGCAATTCAAACCGTCCGTAACAGAGTGCGGCGTCGAAAACCTGACTTTTGAATACCCCGTCACTCCATACAAGGGACATTTTACCGAACTGGGATATAACCCGATCGCGCTTTCTGACGTGGTAAATTGCTGGGTGAATAACATCCGCATCCAAAACGCTGACAGCGGCGTCTTTATCAGCGGGCGTTACTGCACCCTACAGAATATTCTGTATGAATCCGACCGGCCCGCTGACTCGCGCGGCGATCAAGGCCACCACGGCATCTATATTTCTGATGACGACAATCTGTTTACCCACTTTAACATTCAAACGTCTTTCATCCATGACCTGACTTTGAGCCATTGCGCGGGCAACGTCATCTCAAACGGCAAAGGCAAAGACCTCTCGTTCGACCATCACAAGCGCGTCCCCTACGCCAATGTTTATACGAACATTGACGCTGGGTTAGGGGCCCAAGTCTGGCGCTGCGGCGGCGGGGCGGCGCTAGGAAAACACTGCGCAGGCTTCGGCACGTTCTGGAACATCCGCGCACAGAAGACGATTCAATATCCAAGAAAAGATTTCGGCCCGGCTTCGATGAACCTGGTGTTCATTCAATCAGACCAAAAACCCATTACAGAGAAAAACGGTTTGTGGTTTGAAACCACAAACTCAAACGCCGTCCATCCGCCAAACATTCACGAAGCCCAACTGGCGAAACGCTTAGGAAAAGCAAATTAATATTAAAAAGCAGCCCATTCAAAATGTCGCAGGGGATTGGGTGAAGCGGCTTTCGGAGTAACGGCCCTGAAGGCCGTACGGAGACAAGCGCAACCCAACCCCGAGGCATTTGTTCTACGAAGGCGCTTTTGTCATCACAAAAAAGCGGGCGGTCAAATTGACCGCCCGCTTTGCATTAGTATTTAAACCAAACGTAATTAATACAACGCCCAGTCAACCACATCCGTGAAGGCTTCCAATTCGCTTAATGTGAAGTAATTGAACTGGCCTTCGACATAGCTATCGACTCCCCACACTTTTGAGAAGAAACCAACCCGGGTCGGCGTACGCGACTCAGACAACGGAGCGCCCAGCAACTGCCAGGGACGCCCGGGCAATTGTGCGCTGAATATCAGTTCACCGGTACGTTTTGTCACGGCCAGTTTCGCGGTCGCATCACCCGCGTCAAGCAAATCATACCAATCAAATACGTCTGTTAATTCATGGTATGACAATGACCCAAACTGACCGACGTTGGTCAGTTCTACGCGGATGTTTTCGTTGTAGAAGCCAAACAGATATTCATCGTTTGAGATATCGGCGTCATCGCCCTGGTTGTACGTAACGGTCATGCCCATGTTGATATTGGCCCAATCAAAGGCGTCAACCAAAGTCAGTTCCGTCTCAATACGCCAATCGCCGTCTGGGATATCGGTGCGAAGCAGCATCGGCGCCCGGCGGCCTGCGGCGTATTCATCCAAACGGGCCCCATCGCCAAATGCGTCTGCGGTAAAGGAGACGTTCCCGTCTGCTACGTGAATATCAACGCCTTCTTCGTAATCCACGTCGAGCGCGGGATCGCTGCCATATTCAATCATCCATTCGCTAGACAAATTGGCGCCGTCAAAGTTATCGGTCATATCGCTTGTGGACTGACCGAACAACCACAACTGATTAAAGACGCTGCCGTCGCCTTTAACGCTGTCTGCAATCGGCAAGCCAATATCAGCCATACCGTCAAACAACAAGAAGCGCAAACCTTCCGGCGGCGCGACTTGATAGGTCACGCTAGTCGAAGTGGTGGTCGGGTCTAACTGCCAAATGATCCGGTCGCCGACCATCTGTCCACCGTTGCTAATGTTGCTGACTTCAACGCCTTCAGGAACAGACTCTTCAATATATGGCGTATAGGTTCCATATAATGACTCAGCATTAAGAGAAACATCAAACGATGTGCTTGGCGCAAATGAACCATCAGCGGTTAATGAACGTTCAACGCGACCGATACCATCCACTCGAACCACTTCCATACGGCCGATGCTATCGGGCACCGTCGGGCCAGGGATTGCCAGAACAATCGACTGTACGCCGCCGCTGACTTCAAACGGTCCAACGCTAAAGAAATTGTAAGCATTGAAGTCTGTTGGCGTCGCCAGAATTTCACCTTTAAACTTGTTGTTCACATAGACGTCTACCGGGCAGTTGTTGCCTTGGCCCCATGTATTGACGCTTAAGTTCAAAACCAAAACCTGTTGGCCTTCGCCCAAGTCAAATGTATAACGGAACCAGTCGCCCTGAGAGATGCGGTCGCCGCCAACGCCGGCGTTGGTATCGCTGGCGCCATGTTCAAATGTGATTTCGTCTTGATCGCGATAATCATCAAACGCATAACTTTCGTTATCTCGCGGTGCGCCAGGATTGGCAAAGCGGAAGTCTGCGTCCTGCGGGAACGTAAACGACGTGTCAATCGCAGGTTTGGTCCCGTCTCCGGGCCGCGTATAGGCGGCATCCGTTGCGACGCCGTCCATCCCCTGGGTATATCGTTCGCCGTATGCGTATTCCGCCGGGTAGTTCTTGCCGTCGACCGGGCTGCCGCTAAAGTCGATGTCAATCGTTTCGCGGTATAGATAAGGAAGTTCAATCTCAATCGCGGTATCGCCTGCAATGCGCTCTTCGCCGTCGCCTGAATCGGCGCTGCCTGAGAAATTCGCAACGCGATTGCGAATTAAGCGCGGCGGCATCGCGTTATAGGTTAAAGTGACCGTTTCAGATTGGTTGGTAAACGACCAATAAATGTTTCCGTCGCTTAATACGCCGCCGTTTGAAATATTGGAAGCAGTCCAGTTTTCAGGGATGCCTTCAATAATACTCATTGAGGGAATGCTGCCCGTCACCGTCACTTTGAGTTCAACCGGAACAGCAGTGTCCGCCTCAAATTTTTCTTGGGTTATCGAACGCTCAAGAATCGCGCGATTATCGGCGAGCCCGCGAATGGTGAAGTTATCGACATAATGGACGCCTGCGTCGCCGCCATCATGATTATTGCCTAACTGAACATAACGCGGTCCATCGCCAAAGGCAGGAAAATCGCGTTCATCAACTAGAATATAACCGCCTTCGCCACGATCTTTATACAAAAAGACAATATGATCGCCCGTCACTTCAAACCGCAAACGGTGCGGCGGCGAACCAAGCGGTTCGGTTATATCAATCGGGCCTCCCGTCGGGATGGTATCGCTTCCATTAAAGTAGTGGGTATTGGCGCGCAAAAAATAATTATGACGATCAAAAATACTTTCATCTACGCCAACTAACGGCCAAACGGAAAAACGCGCATTGACGTCAGCCGGATGGAAAAAGTCAAATTCCATCACATAATTGAGAGGAAGTTCTTCGTCCAAACGAATCCATTGGTTGTTGCCGCCGCCGCTTAACCATTCGATGCGGCCGTTCACAGCCCGCGCGGTGCCGCCGCCGAAGTCGATCCATTCCGGCCAGGCTTCCCACGGCAGGTCGCTGCTGGGGTTGTTGAAGTTATTACTATAGTTAAACAAGTTTTGTGATGTATAACTCAAGACAAAGTTGTCAACATAATGTACGCCCGAGTCGCCGCCGTCATGGTTATTACCTAACTGAATAAAACGCTCGCCTTCGCCAAACTCAGGGAAGTCGCGTTCGTCAACTAAAATCCAGCCGCCTTCGCCCCGGTCTTTATACAAGAACACGACATGGTCGCCGCTTACTTCAAAACGCAACCGGTGCGGTGCAGCGCCAACCGGTTCGGTCATATCAATCGGACCGCCCGTAGGGATGGTATCGGCGCCATTAAAGTAGTGGGTATTGGCGCGTAAGAAGTAATTGTGGCGCTCAAAAATGCTTTCGTCGACTTTCACCGCAGGCCAGACCGAAAAACGCGCATTGACATCCGCCGGATGGAAGAAGTCAAATTCAAACGTATAGGTGTCAGGCAACGCTTGATTCAGCCGAATCCATTGGTTGTTGCCGCCGCCGTTCGTCCATTCGATGCGCCCATTGACGGCGCGCGCCGTACCGCCGCCAAAGTCGACCCATTCAGGCCATGCTTCCCCCGGTAGTTCGCTGCTGGGGTTTTCAAAATCGTTTTGATATTGAACTGCGGCTTGCGCCCCCCATGAGGCTCCTAAGATAACGAGACACACGAACACAAAATTCCAACTAAGTCGTTTCATTGCTATTCCTCCCAATAAGGTATGTCGATCTCAAAAAAATGACGTAATTGCAACTATATAGAAATAAATGAGTCATTTCAAGAATAATTTCATGTTGTCCGTTAAATAGCCAAAACTTCTCATAAATAGCCAAAACTTCTCACAATCCATTGTCGCGCTTGAATCTTTTTGGTAATTTAAACGCAAATAAATTGCGTTGCTCTCATTTTTTAGCGCCCATACATTACAAAAAAGGCTCAGAAATCAATGAATAAAAATAGTTCTTTTCTATTTCCTCAAATTCTATTCCTGCTAATCATGGTTCCTATCGCAGAAAGCCGTGAATTTGATCTCACGAAATTCCATGACAAGACACTTGCATTAGAGAACCCGCATAAAGGTTGGTATCACCACTTCCCCGACAACCATATTAACAAATATCAGATTAAAGATGACTCGCATCTATTGAACTTCCCCGGCATGGACCACATCTACATCCGCCTGTCGTGGGCGTATCTCGAGCCGCAAGAGGGAAAATACAACTGGGAGACCATCGACTCCATCATCAATAAATGGAAACAACACGGCCTCGGCTACTCGTTCCGCATCAGTTGCAAGGAAACCTCCACCGACCGCATCGAACAGCAGTTCGCCACGCCCAAATGGGTCATGCAAGCCGGAGCCGAAGGCGGCTATTTCCGCAGCGGCGAAGAAGTCGGCGACGACGGCCCCTGGGAGCCCAATTTTGACGACCCTGTCTATTTAGATAAACTCGACCATTTTCTCGCGGCGTTTGCGGAGCGCTACGACGGCGCCCCCGGGCTGCGCTACATCGACGTCGGCAGCATCGGCGATTGGGGCGAAGGACACACCCATTCGGGCAGCCGCAAGCAATACAATTTTGAGCAGCGCAAAAAACACATCGACTTATATGCAAACCATTTCAAGAAAACGCAAGTCATTGCCACCGATGATTTTGTCTATAGCGTTCCCGACTTGGACGAACGCAAAAAAATGCACGAATACGTTGTCAGCAAGGGCCTTTCTTATCGCGACGACAGCATTCTGGTCGATTGGTATATCACGGCGAATTCAGATACATACACCGTACGAAGCCCCGAATATTTCGACGCCGTCTATCGAAAAACGCCGACGGTCTTCGAACTGGAACACTACAGCGGCGTCAAGCGGCAAGGCAACTGGACGCCGACGCCTGGCTCGTCATTAGATCAATTTGGCGAGGGCAAACTGGGGGCGGATTATTTTCGCGGCGCATTGGAATTGCTTCACGCGACTTACATTGGCTACCACGGCGACGCCCACGACTGGCTGAGCGACAACCCTGAATTGACCGTGGAGTTACTGAACCAATGCGGCTATTGGTATTTTTTAAACCGAGTTGAGACGCCGGATATTTTCACGGTCGGTCAAGAAAACGAAATTCGTATTGAATGGAAAAACAAAGGCGTCGCACCCGCATATCATCCATACAAACTCATGCTTCGTTTTGAAGGAGGCGGGACATTTGGATTTGAACTTGATGCAGGAAATCTTGAATGGCTGCCAGACCAAACGGCTATCGTGGATTATGAAATCAACCTTCCCAAATCCTGCACCCCTGGAGAATACACGCTGAAACTCAAACTCTATTCGCCCGATGCGAAAGAAGACGTCAAGTTGGCGCTAGACCCAACCCTCATAGACAACGAAGGCTTTTACACAATCGGTAAAGTAACAATCGTTCATTTCGATGGGTGAGATTGTCCAACAAGCCTTCTCGCCCCACCATGACAACGATTCATTAAACCGTAGGGGCGCACCACGCTGCGCCCTATGGGGAGGGCGAGTCTCCCGACGAGCCGCGTAGTTACGCAACATTTTCTTTCAATCGCGGCTCACCAGGAGGTTCGCCCTCCCCAAATAATTACGGTGGTTTCTACACAACGACCCAGCCGTTGTCTTTGACGCTCTGTTGGATTGCGTCGATGACCTTCATGTTGTTGACCGCGTCTTCCATCGGCGTTGGAACGGGCTTGTTGTTGAGAATCGCGTCGGAAAACAGATCGCCTTGAATGGTATATTGGTCACAGATATCAAACACGATCTCTTTGATCTTTTCTGAATGCTGATGCCACATCTTGCAGGGGCGGTCAGGCGGCGCGTTGAAGGGAATCTCAATTTCGACGCGGCCTTGCGTCCCGTATAAGTTGACTCGTTGATACGTCTCCAACTGGGTCGCGCAAATAAACGACGCCATGCCTTGTTTAAAATCGAGTAGCGCCGATGACAATCGGTCTGACTTGAAGTTCTCATCCATTTCTAACTGTCCGCAAACCCGCGTCGGCTCATCGCCGAAAATAAAGCGCGACAGCGAGATGCAATAACATCCGATATCCATGAGTCCGCCGCCGCCTTCGACGCCAGGCATGTTGCGCACGTTTTTTGGATCAAGATTGTGATAGGTGAAGACAGACTGAATCGCCTTCAGTTCGCCGATGGAGCCGTTATCGACCAGTTCCTTCGCTTTGACCCATTGGGGATGATGGCGATACATGAAGGCTTCCATCACCTTGAGTTCAGGATGCGCCCTGGCGGCGTTGAGCAGGCGTTGCGCGTCGATTGCCGAAAGCCCGACCGGCTTTTCACACAGCACATGCTTGCCCGCTTCGAGCGCTTTGATCGACCATTCGACGTGAAGATGGTTGGGCAGCGGATTATAAATTACGTCGATGTCCGAATCTGCGAGCAGGTCTTCATACGAACCATAGGCCTTGGGGATTTCTAAATTCTTCGCAGCCGCTTTGGCTGTCTCAAGCGAACGCGAGGAGATTGCGTCAATCGTACAAAGTTGACATTGCTTCATCGCCGGAACGACTTTGGTTTGCGCAAAATTCGAAGTGCTTAAAACACCCCATCGAAGTTTTTTCA
This sequence comes from Candidatus Hinthialibacter antarcticus, assembly GCA_030765645.1. Taxonomy (NCBI): domain Bacteria; phylum Candidatus Hinthialibacterota; class Candidatus Hinthialibacteria; order Candidatus Hinthialibacterales; family Candidatus Hinthialibacteraceae; genus Candidatus Hinthialibacter; species Candidatus Hinthialibacter antarcticus. The sequence goes on from JAVCCE010000011.1 coordinate 242,537, forward strand.
TCATGACCTCAATTTGTATTTTGTTTCGCTATACGAATTGCGATTCCGTCATTTTTCACCAGGTGAAGATTCAATAGTGTGGTGGAATTGACTGGTTGTTTTGATATGGCGACTTTGGTGCGCGTGTTTAGTTGCTTGTCGGTTGAATACATCGTCGCCTCATATTGAACGCCCTCTTCTAAAAATGAAAGAGACGCGCGAATGTCGCGTGGAGTCGCGGCGTTCATGCAGCCAATGAACCACTCGTCGCCGCTGCGCCGCGCCATCACGGCATATTCGCCAATCGCTGCGTCTAACACGCGGGTATCATCCCAGACGGTCGGGACCTGCGCGAAGAACTCGATCTCGCGGTTGTCTTCTTGCTCGATTTCTGCAGGCGAATCATACCAATAGACAAATTGCCAGGGGCTGTAAAAACAGACGGCTTTCGCCAATTGATAAGCATGGGATGCATTCTCGATCACGCGTGGATCATAGTAACAAATGGTATTATCGCCCGCACCCGCCAGCATACGGGTGAAGAAAATCGTTAGGGTTTGATCATTGGTCGGCTTGGTTTCGTCGCCGCGAATGCCTTCTTGCGTCATCAAATTCGGGTAGGTGCGCGAATAGCCCGTCGGGCGGTATTCGTCATGAATATCCACCATCAGCTGGTGGTCAGCCGCTTTGCGAACAGCGTCATGAAGCCAAGCGGTCCATTTTTGCGAACCGACATTGACGAAGCCGTATTTAACGCCCGCGATTCCCCATTTCTTGTAGAGCGGCAAAATCACATCGAGCTGCTTTTCTAGCGCCCGGCGATTGACGTACACGATTACGCCGATGTCTTTTTGTTTCGCATATTCAATTACTTTGTGCAAATCCAGCGGCCCCGGCGAACGGTCTGGGTCAACTGTGATCGTGGTCGCGTCGGAGGCGTCATCGTATTCAAGCCCATACCAACCTGCGTCAAATTCGATGTACTGCAAACCATTCCGCACAGCGAAATCCACGCAGGCCATTCCCCCCGTCGTCGTAAGCGAGGTTTCACGAATCACCTTGCCCGGCTTGATCCACGATGCGTCCTCAATTGCGCATGGATCATTCAGATTTAAAATCAAGTCATTATTTTCCAACAACGCGCCCGCCGATTCAGCGATCATCACCACCCGCCACGGCGTCCGGTACGGCGCCTCCGCGTGAACGTCGCTGCTCAGCGCAGTTATAACACCCGGCTGCCCTTCTCCGGTGGGATCAAACTTGGTTCGCGCATAATCAACCAGCCGCGCTTCGGCGAGAGAGACAAAGCAATCATCGCTGACTTGAACCGTCAAAGGACGCTCGCAACCGTTTTTGATTTTGGATATCGGGCGTTTCTCATATAGCCCTTGCGCGCTATACGTCGCCCAGGCGGGAGAATCGTTTTCAAATTTAAATTCGGTATTCTCGCTCTCAATGGTAAACGATTGCAGCGCATCCTGTTTGGGAAATTCATAACAAAACGCTACGCCTTCGTTATATACGCGAACATGAATATTGATTTTGCGATGCGGCTCATTTTTTTCAGCGACCGTAATTGTCAATTCGTTGTAGCGGTCGCGAACCTGGCTGCGCTCACCGTACACGGGCTTCCAAGTCGAATCTTGCAATTTCACGTCTGACGCAGAGACCGAAAGGTGTTCTTCAAACAACTCTTGCCCCGAAAACCGAAATGCGATTTGAGACGGGGCGATGATAACTTTTTCATTAGACTGAATCGCATAAAACAGACAATCCGATTGCGACCCGGTCGATTTTATGAAAAAATTTGCCTCAATCTCTCCATTAGGAGACGCGATCTCAACCGCTTGAATATTGGATGCAAAAAACAGACACAAGGTGCTGAACACACAAAACTTCATGGCAATTCCTTTTCTTGTTCATCATTTCAAAATATCCGAAAACCATAGCAAATTTCTTTGCATTTGTATATTTATACAGATTCAGGCTGCTTTTTGTATGAGTAGTAAAAAAATAATCCAAATCGGCCCGCGCCGCGTTAATTCGCCCGGCAGTTCGTCTATAATCAAAAAAATGCACAACAATTTCTATTGTAAGGAAAGCAATGATGCGTATTGGAATTCTTGGCTTCGGCTTCATGGGAAAAATGCACTTCAACCATTATCAGGAACACCCGGGCGCAACCATAGTTGCGGTTTGCGATGCGGCGATTGATTCAATCAAAAACGCAGACAGCGAAGCAGGTAACCTCGAGGGCGCAGACAAACCTATCGACCTCAGCGAGGTTGAATTATATTCCGATTTTGGCGACATGCTGGCGTCCGCCAAACTCGACGCGGTCTCGATTACGCTGCCGACCTTTATTCATGAAAAATTCACTTGCCAGGCGTTAGAGGCGGGCGTTCATGTGTTATGCGAAAAGCCGATGGGGCTGACCGTTGCCGAATGCGACCGCATGTTGAGTTCAGCAAAGTCTTCAGAAAAAATATTACAAATCGGCCACTGCATCCGCTTCTGGCCGGAATACGCCAAAACCAAAGCGATTATTGATAGCGGCGAATACGGCAAATTGATTGCGCTGTCGATGCGCCGACTGGCTGCGACTCCAACCTGGAGCCATGACAACTGGTTGATGAGCGAACAACGCAGCGGCGGCGTCGCGCTGGACCTGCATATCCATGACACAGACTTCGTTCAATATCTTTTGGGTGCGCCGAAAGCGGTTTCCTGTTACGGCTCACACGCTTCGTCCGGCATCCTGGCGCACCTCTCCACCAGTTATGTGTATGACGACGATGTTTTAGTCACGGCGGAAGGCGGCTGGATGATGAAGCCCGGCTTTGGTTTTGAAATGAGTTTCAACGCCGTACTCGAAAACGCCACCATCGTCTTCGACATCAACCGCGACCCTGCGTTCAAAATCTGCCCGGCGGAAGGCGACCCCATCACGCCGGAATACGACCAGACCGACGCCTACCGCGCACAGATTGATTATTTCATCCATTCGATCAATGGCGAAAAGCAAGATGAAGTGGTGACCGTCGAAAGTTCGCGCCGCGCCGTGCAAATCATCGAAGCGGAACTAAAATCAATCGAGACGGGCGCTCCAGTTGCGTTGGCTTAACAGGCTTGTTTTTTATTACGCTTAAAAAGATAGTTAAATAGGGTTCATCCGGTAAATGAGTACTTACATTGGTGGATGGTCATAATTTTGATTTAGAAACGGGCTCCGGCATATCAAAAAATGACAAACCAATCAGGCATGGGGGGAACTCTGGGAGCGCCTGTGCATAAGGGCTTGAAAGCCCGCACTGAAGCAAGCAGAGTTGTACCCATGCCTGATACAGCGAAAGATCAAGAATTCACGAAAAAGCGTCAACAAAGCGTAAATCAATTAGTGATAAAGTATCCAAATGCCGGAAGAACCTTAAATAGTAACTACATAAACGAAAGCCGCAGGGGATTGGGTGGAGCGGCTTTCGGAGTAACGGCCTGAAAGCCGTACGGAGACAAGCGGAATCCAACCCCGAGGCGGTCTCACGAAACAACAGAATCAGAGGAAATGAACTATGCGAAAATGTTTAGACTGGCCGGTTTCAGTATGCAGTTGGTCGTTTCAACAAGACGTCCAGGACGTTGCGGCAGCATTAAAAAAATTAGACGTCGGCTATATCAACCTCGCCCTTTTGCCCGCGCTTCAAGACAACGGCGCCGAGTATCTTGAGTTCGTCAAGCAACAGGATTGGACCATCAGCGCGACCATGATTAATTTTCCGTGCGAAGATTACTCGAGCCTGGAGAGCATTCAGGCCACCGGCGGCATCGCCTCCGATGAGCATTGGGAAGAAAACCAGAAACTCGCCCAAGGCGCCATTGACCTCACCGCCGAGTTAAATACCGAATACCTGCTGATGCACTTCGGCTTCCTCGACCACACCCAGAAAGAATACGCGCAAAAATTCTATGACCGCACCAAAATTTTGGCGGATTACGCGTCCGAAAAAGGCGTAAAGTTCATCATGGAAACCGGTCAGGAAAGCGCAGAAGACCTCAAGCATTTTCTAGAAGAAATAAACCACCCCGCGCTATACGTCAATTTCGATCCGGCAAATATGATTCTTTATAATAAAGGCGTCCCCGCCGAAGCGATCAAAGTGCTGGCGCCGTGGATCCGCCACGTCCATATCAAAGACGCCACTCTCACCAAGACGCCTGGAACCTGGGGCGAAGAAGTGCCCTGGGGCGACGGCGAAGTCGGCGCGCATAACTTCTTGACAATATTGAATGCGCTCGGCTACAAAGGCGCCGTCGCCATCGAACGCGAAGCAGGCGACGACCGCTTTGGCGACATCAAACTCGCGGCGGAACGCATCAGCGCATTTCAAGTGTAATTCTTTCAAGGAGAGATCAATCATGTCGCGAAAACACAGCATTCTTGCGCCAAACTGGTGGGACTTTACAACGCTGGACGACGACCTATTAGACGAAGCGGCGCGGCTAACGCCGGACGATATGCTGGCGTTGTCGCGCGACGGCTTTCGCGTCGTTTTTTATGATACCCTCGAAGACTTTTACCTCGCCGAAGCGCTCGAATATATCACTGCATGGAAACAAGCAACGGCGGACGACCCGGTCGGCGTTTGCGGCCCCATCGGCCCGACCGAGCAGTTGCCTCTGGTTGCGCGACTGGTGAATGAGTTAGAACTCAACTTGCAGCACGCCCATTTCTGGGGCATGGACGAATGGGTGCTTGACGGCAATTCAGTCAGCGTCGATCACCCGCTTTCGTTTGAAAAAGCCGACCGGGAATTGTGCTTCGACCTCATCAATCCAAAACTCGTAATGCCAGACAAGAACTTACATTTCCCCAAAGCCGATACCATTCAATACGTCCAAAGTTGGAACGGCGTACGCTGTGCGGTGATGCAAGGCGGCCAGGGCGATATTAAACACTGGGCGTTTAATGATCCCGTCAAACGCGCAGGACAATACGCCGACGCGCCGCCCTCGCCAGACGATTACCGCCAACTCTCAACCCGCGTGGTTGACCTGCACCCGGTCACGGTCATGCAAAACGCGCGCACCAGCGGCGGCGGGGTGGTAACTGGCGTCCCCACCCAAGCGGTCACGGTGGGGCCGGTGCAAACCTGGCAGGCGGAGAAAATCTCGATCTGGCAAGCGGGCGCGCATGATAATCCGTTCGGCATGAGACTGACGGCTTTGATGATCGGCAAGCAACTCGCCGACAGCAGCGTCCCCATGTCGCTTTTAGCCGACCACCCCAACGTACAATTCAATTTCTATCGCGGCGGACTGGGGACTTGCGACGTGGAAATGCACTAGGCAAGGCACGGGCGCTCGACATCGCGGCCAATCTGTTGGAGAATAACATGCAACCGTTTATCTTCGACATTGCAGGAGCGCAACCATGAAAACGCAAACCATCAAACGCCGTTCGTTTCTTCAATCGGGCCTGGCGGCGCCGCTGATCGTACAAGCATCAACCCTAGGCTTATCGCGGCATGTATCCGCCAATGACAAAATCCAAGTCGGCTGTATCGGCGTGGGCCCGCGCGGCACGGACGGACTGCGCGATTTACTGCGCAATGACAACTGCACTGTGACTGCGTTGTGCGACGTGAAGAGCAACGTGTTAAAAGAAAAGACCGACCTCGTCAACCAATTTTATGACAACCAGGAATGCAAGCCCTACCATGATTTTCGCGAACTGGTTAAGCGAAAGGACATCGACGCGGTGTTGGTCGCGACCTGCGACCATTGGCACGTTTTGACCTCTCTCGCCGCCGTGCGGTCGGGCAAAGATGTGTATATGGAAAAACCGATGGGGCTTTCGCTGGAAGAAGATCAGGTCATGCGCGCCGAAGTGCAAAAACACAAACGCATCTTTCAATTTGGAACGCAACAGCGCTCGGATGCACAGTTTCGACGCGCCTGTGAGATCGTACAAAACGGATTAATCGGCGAGTTAAAAACCATTCGCGTGTGGTCGCCGGGCAGCGCATCGGGCGGCCCGACCCAGACGGCGCCCGTTCCGCAGTGGCTCGATTATGACCGCTGGCTCGGCCCCGCCCCCAAGGTCCCGTATACGGAAAACCGCTGTTCGAATGAATGGTGGTGGTATATATCAGACTATGCGCTTGGCTTTATCGCGGGTTGGGGCATTCACCCGATTGACATCGCGCTGTGGGGCGGCGAAGGCAAATTCACCGGGCCGTGGACAATTGAAGGGACCGGTGAGTTTCCTAGCGAGGGCGTGTGCGACACCGCCATGCACTGGGACATTGACATTCAACTCGGCAGCGGCGTGAAACTCGAGTTCAAAGGCCCACGCATCCCTCAGGACTGGATCGAACGCTATGGCGAGAACGAAGGCCACGGCACCGCGTTTGAAGGCAGCGAAGGCTGGGTGTACGTGCGGCGCGGCAAGATGGTTTGTTCGAGAGAAATCACCGACGCCGACATCAAGACGCCGCTCTATCAAAGCGCCAACCACGTTGGCAACTATCTCGATTGCGTACGGTCGAGAAAACCAACCATCAGCCCGGTCGAGGTTGCGGTGCAAGGCGACGCGCTCTGTCATGTGAGCGACATTGCCATTCGGTTGCAACGAAAACTGACGTTTGATCCATCAACAGAAACATTCATCAACGACGCCGATGCAAACAAACGGCTAAAGCGCCCCATGCGGGCGCCTTGGTCATTGCAGGCCTAAATCAAAGAAGAAATCATGGGAGAAGCAAGAATGAAATTACGCTTTCGTTTTACTTTCGCGATGATTATATCTCTCGTTTTATGCGTGGGCGCCTTTGCCGCTGACGACGAGGGGTGGATTCCACTCTTTAACGGCAAAAACCTCGACGGTTGGACGCCGAAAATAAAAGGCTACGACTTGGGCGACAATTTTGGGAATACCTTTTACGTCGAAGACGGCGTCATCAAAGTAACGTATGAGAAGTACGACAAATTTGACAAGCGCTATGGACACCTGTTTTTTAAGGAACCGTTTTCTAGTTATAAGTTCCGCCTTGAATACCGCTTTGTCGGCGAACAGTGCAACGGCGGCGAAGGCTGGGCGCTGCGCAACAGCGGCATCATGCTGCATTGTCAGGACCCTGCGACAATGACCAAAGATCAGGATTTCCCTGATAGCATCGAAGTGCAACTGCTGGGCGGCAATGGTAAAGACGACCGCTCTACCGCCAATCTTTGTACGCCGGGAACGCAAGTGGTGATGGACGGCAAACTCATCAAACAACATTGCACCAACTCCGCATCCGAAACCTACCACGGCGAACAATGGGTGACTTGCGAGGTTGAGGTGCATGGCTCGGGCAAAATCATCCACAAAGTCAACGGCGAAAAAGTGATGGAATATGAGAAATCGCAAAAAGACGACGGGACGCTAATCGAAGGCGGCTATATTTCCGTGCAATCCGAAAGCCATCCCTGCGAATTTCGGAATATCGAAATCCTGCCGCTCGACAAATAAACGCAACGCATCAGACTGTGCACAGCAATAACGCCCTCGCTTTGAGGGCGTTTGTTTTGGAAGGCCTTTTTCGCTTTCTATAAGGAGCCGGTCATTAATTCGCTGTAGGGGATTGGGTGAAGCCGCTTTCGTAGTCAGCGGCAAAAAGCCGCGACGGAGACAAGCGAAATCCAACCCCGACAGCGAATTCAATAAAACGACAAAACACGAAAGCGCTTACACCCATGAACATTATTGAACGAATGAAAGACATCATTCAAAAAGAAGCGCAGGCGGTCGCGTCGATTCAAGTCAATCACGAATTTGAACGCGCCGTGCTGACGATGAATGAATGTAAGGGTAAAATCCTCACCACCGGAATCGGCAAAGCCGGATATATCGCGCGCAAGTTCGCCGCAACGCTATGCTCCACCTGCACGCCCGCCGCGTTCATCCACCCCGGCGAAGCGGCCCACGGCGACCTTGGCTTAGTCGATCATCAAGACTGCATCATCGCTTTTTCAACGAGCGGCAAATCCAACGAAGTGATTGAGATGCTCGAATTGTCGCGCCATCTCAATTTAAACCACATCATCGGAATCACTTCGCATCCTGATTCGGAGCTACGCAAGGTCAGCGAGATCATTCTCGACATGGGCGTTGTTGAAGAAGCCTGTCCTCTGGGGCTAACGCCAACCACCAGCCTCGCGGTCATGTTGGCGATATCCGACGCGCTGGCGATTGCCCTGATGGAACTGAAAGGCGTCGGCAAGAAAGATTTCGGCCTACGCCATCACGGCGGCTACTTGGGCCGCCGCGCGCGCACCGACAACATTACTTAACGCTATTCTGGCAATTTGTAATCGCGCCACAACCAACGCAATGAATCGGGCAGAATCGCGCCGCCGTGATTGCCGTTATGAGCGCCCTCGCCATAAACGAATTTATAATCGTAATCGCGAAACGCCAATGCCGCCGCCATCTGCTTATTGCCCAGCGGCCAGTTGCCATGCGCGTTGTCGAGGTCGTTGCTGCCGTCTTGAAGGAACACCCGAATCGGCAATTTTTCTTTATGCTTGCGAATCAGCGCTGGGTAGTTGTGCCCGCCGCGAATGTTGGTGAAACTGCCGACGTGGCTCAACACCTTACGAAACTGGTCGGGGCGTTCCCACGCAACAGTAAACGCGCAGATACCGCCGCTGCTGATTCCGCCGATGGCGCGGCCTTCGGGGTCGTCGATAATTTTGTATTGCTTTCGTACTTCGGGCAAAATTTCCTTCAGCAAAAATGTCGCATAATCATCGCTCAACGTGTCATATTCAAAACTTCGGTTTTCGGGTTGCGGCCTCCAACCGGGATGTTCGGGCAGTTCTGTTTTTTTATGCCCGGGATCAATAAACACGCCAATGGTCACCGGCATATCGCCTTTGTGAATTAAATTATCAAAAACAATCTGCGCATGAAAATCACCGCTGTCGTTCAAATAGGCATGACCGTCTTGAAACACCATCAACGCAGCGGGTTTGCTGCCATCGTACTGCGCGGGGACATAGACGTAGTAGCGCCGAATGGTTCCAGGGAACACGTTGCTGTCATTCCATGTATACTCAATCACTTTACCCTGAGGAACGCCCTCCTGCCGCATGGAATCCGGGCCGTATGGATACCGCAGTTCAACCTGCGGCTCCTGCGCACAGACGTTATTCAACATTACTGTAACGACAAAAACGATTGCAATTCGACACTTTAAATTCATGCCTATAATCTCCCGATACGTATTATCAAAGCATGTTGAATGTCTCAATGGATGTTATTTTTTTTTAATCAATACCGTCCAATCTTGAGTTGATTCATTCGGCGGCGTTCCAATCGACTGCTGGCCCGGGCCATTGATTTGGCTGACGGATCCCGTTTGTAATTTTCCGCCCTTGCGTGGATTAAACCATTTGACGCTAAAGGCGCCTTGATGGTCTTTCAGGTCTAAGGTTGTTTCGCCGCCGTTTTTCAAATAGACCACATAGATTTCTCCATCCTGGTAAAAACAGTAATCATCCTCAGCAGCAGTTAATTCATCTGCGCTTGTCATCGTCCAGAATGGAACCTGTTGAGAATCAAAAAATTCCAGCGCATATCGGCACTGGTCCCAGAACAAGTCGCGTGAACGCCAATCCTCGCAGGTCAAGTCAGAATGGGGGTGTTTATAACCGAAATACCATTCGATCCCGGCGCCGCCCGCGAGCATGGTTCCCCACAAAGCGTTTTTGCGGGCATCGTTGTGCTCGGGGTCTTCACCATCCGTAAGTAATGAATGTGAGGCGTCGCCCGGTTCATCGCATGCGACCACCCAGGGCTTACCGGCCTTGGCGGATTTCCGAATCCAATTGAGCACCGCGCCGTGAACCTGGCTAAAGTCTGGTTTGTTGGTTTGAACCGAAGCGCCCGTAAGCGCCGACTGATCACCAAGCAAATCATCAAATGGCTGACCGTTATGAATCACTATATTGTGTTGATACGGGTCGTGGTCGTGAAAATATTGCGCCATTGCGCGTCGTTCTTCTGTGTTTTGGCCTTCGTGGTTGCCCCATTTCCCATTTTCTTCACCCAGGTTCCAGTTCAAAGCGAGGTGATGGCTGAACCGGGCGATCAATTCGCGGTAATACAGTTTCCGTTCGACGCCTAAGGCGCCGCCGTCGAGCAGTTCCTGGTTTTCCGCTTCTTGCGTTTTAAAGTGAAGATACATGCCATTCTGCGTTCCATGCTCAAAAACGATTTCCCACTGATCCATTCTTGAAACATCAATACGCAGCCGTTCGTCATAATCCGTATAAGGAAATACATTTTGATCATCGCCAATGATGTTAAGCGTTAGAAATGAAAAAACATTCATCCCCTCAGAGGCAAGATAGTTAATCGCGCCAATCAATCCTTTTCCCTTGCCGTCTTGCCAACTGGGGTCGCCGTTTTTCCAATCGCGAATGTGAGGCTCCCAGGTTTTGATAAATTGATCTTTCTTACCGTCAGTCTTAAAATCGCCGTCAAAGTCAGCGTAAGAAAGCAGGTTTTCCGGCGCATCCGCGCCGCATTTTAAGAAATAGTCTTTCGTCCCTTCAAACTGAAGATGATGTTTGCCGACATAACTCAAGCGGCCCTTGGAACGAAAGTCGCGCCCGGTTTTATCGCTGGCGGTGATTGTGACAACGCCAGTTTCTCCATCCATAAAGCCTGCGCTTTCACCAGCGTCAGGTTTTTCAGACACGGCAACATTATTTCCCTTACGAAACGAAACGCTGTACGTCCACGGCCCTATTGAATCGGGCGCGAAATGAACCCGCCAGATATTCCCCGATGTTGCGCTCGTGTTCGCGGCGTTTCCATCAGCAGCGAAATAACCGGGGACAACATATTGGGAATCGCCTTTAGAGAAAGTCACATTGAGACGGTAGTCGGTAAACGGGTTCGGATTTGCATTTTCACTGGTCTCGGGGCCTTCAAATGAAATGGTCGCCTTATGCCAGGTTTTTAATTCACCGCTCACTTCGCCGCCAAAAGAAGCGACGCAAACATTCAGACAAATAGATAGAACCATCAATATGACTAAATTCGTTCGTACATTCATTTCTTCTTCCTCCACAAAGTATGAGCATCAATATATCAAACAAAATTGAAAAAATCACCTGTCTATACAAATAACGATCCTGGAAAAGCAGGTAAGAGGATATATTCTCGCCGCCGCCCGGCGTATAATATTGCCCAGTCAGTTCTATTTCACCGAAGGAGAATTTCCCATGAAGAAGTATGCCATTGCCGCACTGGTCCCCTGCCTTTGCTTGTCGTTGTTCGCATTAAACGCGACCGCCTCCCATCCCGACAGCAAAGACTGGCAGCCATTATTCAAGACCGATTTATCCGACGCGATTTTCCCGGAAGGCGTTTGGACGGTTAAAGACGGCGTCTTCACCGCGAGCGAAGACCAAGCCCTGTGGAGCAAAAAAGAATACGACAATTACATTGTCGACCTCGAATTTAAAACCGCCGAAGGCACCAACAGCGGCGTCATCGTCCATTGCAGCGACATGGACAATTGGATTCCGAATTCCGTTGAAATCCAAATTGCCGACGACCACTCGGAAGAATGGGCCGACCATGACCGCACCTGGCAATGCGCCGCCATCTTTGGTCGCCTCGCCGCCAGCAAGAGCGTCGTCAAAAAGCCCGGCGAATGGAACCGCTACACTATCACCTGCCTTGATAACATGATCTACGTCATGCTCAACGGCGAAACCGTTACCGTTTGCGATATGAGCAAATGGACGGATGCGAAGAAAAACCCTGACGGCAGCGAAATTCCCGCATGGCTCAGCAAACCAATGGCGACCTTGACCACCAAAGGCCACATCGGCTTCCAGGGCAAACACGCGGGCGCCCCGATTTATTTCCGCAACATCAAAATTAAAGAACTCAAGTAGTTTCTGCTTGAATGGTATATGGATAAAAGAGCGGGTTTCGGCCCGCTCTTTTTTTATGGTTCTTCCGAAAACGGGGTACTTTTTTTTATAAATTGAATTGAGATTTCGCTGCATGTGGCATGGGTACAACTTTGCTCGCCTCAATGCGGGCTTTCAGTCCCTTATGCACAGGCGCTTTCAGAGTTGCATCCATGTCTAATTTGGTTTACTGGCTTTCGTAACCAGCAGCAATAAGTCACGCGAAGACAAGCAAAGCCCAACCCCAAAGCATGACTTGCATTTTCATCATTCATTGAAGCAATCATATTTCTCACATCTTCATCATTTCCGAATAGATTGACTCCATATATTTATGTTACGATGGCGGGAAATCGACTCCATGGAAACGCTACACGAGGTGAGACCATGAACGACAAGAATTCGCTCCCCATCGTTGAATGTTGCAGCGGCCCAGCAGACGACTGCAGCGTCAGCCGCAGAGATTTTCTAAAGACCACTGGTATCGGAACCGGCATTGCTCTTGCCGCGCCCGGCGCCAGCGCCCAGGTCGCCGTTAAACCAACCGCGAAACAAAAAAAGTTCCTCAATCAGTTCGACCAAAGCCCCTGGCCGATCTTGAAGCGCTACCCGCAAACTCATGTCGCCCGCATCGCCCTGCCGCTGGGCGGCATCGGAACCGGGACCGTCTCACTGGGCGGACGCGGCGACCTGCGCGACTGGGAAATCATGAACCGCCCCGCCAAAGGCTTCACGCCAAAACGCGGCGACATCGCGCCGTTTTTTTCGCTATTTACCCGCGAGGCGTCAGGCGAAACGCAGACGCGAGTACTCGAAGGCCCGGTCGAAGCCTTTCTTTATGAAGGCAGCCACGGCAGCCCCATCCCCAATGACAACGTACCCCGCTTTAAAGAGTGTGCGTTCGCGACGGCCTATCCATTCGGGCAATGCGCCTTGTCCGACCCAAACATTCCCGTTGACGTTAAAATTATGGCATTTAATCCGTTCGTTCCTTGCGATGCTGAGGCAAGCAGCATCCCCGGCGCGGTACTACGATTTCGTTTGACAAACAAAACGAATAAACCTGTCTTCGCTTCCGTGTGCGGTTCGATTCCGAATTTCATCGGCATGGACGGACGCGAACAACAGCGCGGCTGGGACGGCGATTTTATTCCAGTCGGCGCGAAAAAAAACAAAAATGAATTTAAAGAAACGCCGCCAATTCGAGGCGTGTTGATGACCACGAAAGGCGTGGACCCGAAATCAAACTGCTGGGGTTCAATGGCGCTGACCACGCCAGTGCTTGCAAATTCGACCTATCGCATCGACTGGCCTAACAAAGGCTGGGGCGCAACGCTGCTTGATTTTTGGGATGACTTCAGCGCAGACGGCAGACTCGACGAGCGTCCGGTCAGCGGCCATGACATGCCGATCGCCTCGCTCACGTCTGAAATCGAACTACCGCCAAAAATGTCATGTGAAATGGAATTCTTTCTGACATGGCATTTCCCCAATCGCATTACCTGGACGCCGCGCGGCGGCGATCACGCCGACGCAGACATTATCGGCAACCATTACACAACACAATACGAAAACGCCTGGGCGGCGGCGGAACATCTCGCAAAGACGGTTGATGCGTTTGAAAAAAAGACACATAACTTCGTCACAGCCTTTTGCGAAAGCGACCTGCCCGAAGTCGTCAAAGAATCGGCGCTGTTTAATCTGAGCACCATCCGCTCGCAAACCTGTTTCCGCACGCCGGACGGGCGCTTCTATGGCTACGAAGGCTGCTGCAACACCCAAGGCTGCTGTCATGGCTCCTGTACGCACGTCTGGAATTACGAACAAGCCGTCGCGCACCTCTTCGGCGATTTAGCAATGACCATGCGGGAAGTCGAGTTCGCCCAGGCGACCAATGAACAAGGCATGATGAGTTTCCGCGTCCATTTGCCTTTAGAGCGCGCGCATCATTTTGGCAAAGCCGCTGCGGACGGACAGATGGGCTGCATCATGAAAATGTACCGCGACTGGCGCCTGTCGGGCAACGACGCGATGCTAAAAAAACTCTGGCCTCACGTTAAAAAGGCCATCGAGTTTTGTTGGATCAACGGCGGGTGGGACGCCGACCGCGACGGCGTGATGGAAGGCTGCCAACACAATACGATGGATGTCGAATATTACGGCCCCAACCCACAGATGGGCGTCTGGTATCTGGGCGCATTACGCGCGGGAGAAAAAATGGCGAAGGCGCTGGGCCAGAATGATTTCGCCGCTGAATGCCGCCGCCTGTTTGAAAGTGGAAAAACCTGGCTCGACCAGAATTTATTCAACGGCGAATATTACATTCACCAGATCAAGCCTCCAGCAAGCCGCGATGACATCGCGCCGAGTTTGTTAATCGGCATGGGCGCCAAAGACGTCGCCAACCCTGATTATCAATTAGGCGAAGGCTGTCTGGTTGACCAATTGGTGGGACAGTTCCTGGCGCACATCTGTGAACTGGGTTATCTCACCGACGAACAGCATGTCAAAACCACGCTCGCCAGCATTATGAAATACAACTTCCACGCTGATCTCAGCGACCACTTCAACTGTATGCGCACCTTCGCTCTCGCCGACGAAGCGGCGCTGCTAATGGCAAGTTATCCCAAAAGCCGCCCGGAAAATCCGTTTCCGTATTTCACCGAAGCCATGACCGGCTTTGAATATACCGCCGCAATCGGCATGTTGTATGAAGGCCAGACGGAAGAAGGCATGAAGTGCATTCAGGCGATTCGCGACCGCTATGACGGCTTGAAACGCAATCCCTTTAACGAAGCCGAGTGCGGACACCATTACGCCCGCGCACTCGCCAGCTGGGCGGCGGTATTGGCGATGACCGGGTTTTCTTATTCTGCGCCAGAAAAACGTATCACCTTCGCCGCCGAATCCGGCAATCATTTCTGGGCGAACGGTTACGCCTGGGGAACCTGCAAAATCAAAAAATCGCGGTCAAATTGTGAAATTGAATTCACGGTTTTGCACGGAAATATAAAATTCAAAGATTTTGCGCTTCGCGACTTTGGCGCACACTCATTTGATGCAACGCTTGAACTCGCGCAAGGCGGTTCAACGTCATTGAGAATCCCAAAATCCGTTTAATTGAAAGAGAAATGTTATGCCGGAGCCTACAATCGTTCAGAAACCACAGCGCCTAGCGTCACTGGACGCATACCGCGGCATCGTCATGTTTTTAATGGTCGCAGAGGTGCTTCACCTCAGCCGCATAGCGGGCTATTTCCCCAACAGTTGGTTTTGGAACACTCTCAGTTTCCATCAATCTCACGTCGAATGGGTCGGATGTTCGCTGCATGACCTCATCCAACCTTCGTTCTCTTTTATGGTGGGCGTCGCGCTTCCCTTCTCCATCGCCAGCCGCCTCAAGAAAGAACAATCCTGGCTGCAAATGAACCTACACGCCGTCTGGCGCGCCGTCTTGCTCATCTCTATAGGAATTTTCTTACGCTCACTTCATTCCTCTCAAACCTACTTCACTTTTGAGGACACATTAACGCAAATTGGTTTGGGCTACTGGTTTCTCTTTCTGTTAGGCTTCACTTCCCTACGCGCACAAATTGGCGTTTTGGGCGCATTGCTGTTTGGCTATTGGCTTGCGTTCGCGCTATACCCGCTGCCGCCCGCAGGCTTCGATACCACCAGCGTAGGCGTTCCGGCGGATTGGTCGCATCAGTTATCCGGCTTCGCCGCGCATTGGAACAAAAACACCAACTTCGCCGCTGGCTTTGAACAATGGTTCTTAAATCTCTTCCCGCGTGAAAATCCCTTTGTTTATAACGGCGGCGGCTACTTAACGCTTAGTTTCATCCCGACGCTTGGCACCATGATTCTCGGACTGCTCGCCGGGCAAATCGTCAAAAAAGAAGCATCGCATCAATCCAAAGTCGGGGCGCTAGTTTCAATCGGCTTTGCCTGTCTGGCGCTAGGCGTGTTACTGCACGCCTTCGGCCTATGCCCCATCGTCAAACGCATCTGGACCCCGGCGTGGACGCTGTTCAGCGGCGGGTGGTGTTTTTTATTCCTAGCGTTTTTATATCAGCTGATTGACGTGTGGGGGACCAAATCATGGTCGTTTGTCTTTTTGATTTTCGGCATGAACTCGATCACGCTGTATTGCATGAGCTGGCTCATGGAAGACTTCATCCATGAAGCGTTTCAACGCCACTTAGGCCATGGCGTCTTCTTAATTTTTGGCGAGCCGTATCAAACCCTTGTCAGTGGATTCGCAGTGTTAGCAGTCTTCTGGCTCATTCTCTTTTGGATGTACCGCAACAAGTATTTGATTCGCATCTAGCAATCTAACGTAGCGCGCAATGAAGGGGAAATTTGAAATGAAAAATCTAAGCCTGAATATGTATATTCGCTTCTTTGCATTGATTTGTCTCTTTGCATTGATTCCCGGCGCCGTCTGCTCTCAAGCAAACGACTACACCTTCAAAAAAAACGTAATGGTCGAAATGCGCGACGGCGTCAAACTGGCGACCAATGTGTTTATCCCGAACGGCGACGGCCCCTTCCCTGTCATCTTGATGCGCTCACCCTACGGCAAAGGCGATGAAAACGGCGGCAATGGAAAGCGCTTCACCTCTCAGGGCTATGTATTTGTTTCGCAAGATTGCCGGGGAAAATTCGATTCCGAAGGAATCTGGGACCCGTTTCGTTATGACCGCGAAGACGGCTTCGACACAGTAAAATGGGTCACGCAACAATCATGGTGCGATGGAAAAATTGGCACAGGCGGCGGCTCGTATGTAGGCTTCACTCAATGGTCGTCCGCGCCCGAAACCAGCCCGCTCTTGAGTTGCATGCTCCCGGTCGTTCCCTTTTCAGACGCCTACCTCGGAACCAATTACGTCCACGGCGCCTATCAGCTCGCATTGACGATGGGCTGGGGAACCATGGTCTCGTTCAAGCCTGGAGAAACGCCGCCGCAAATTGATTGGGCGAAAGCGTATACCCATCTTCCGCTGCAAACCTGGGACGACGCCGTCGGCAAAGAAATCTTCTATCTTCGCGACTGGATTAAACACTCAACCTACGATGACTATTGGAAGCAACGCAGCATTACCAGCCAATATGAAGACATCACCGTCCCCATATTAAACATCGGCGGCTGGTATGACATTTTTGCCAAAATCGCTATCGAAAACATCGCCAGCGTCCGCCAGAAAAGCAAAGACCCCATGTCGCGGCGCAACGCGCTCTGCATCATCGGCCCCTGGGGGCACGGCGTCAATCAAACCAAAGTCGGCGACATTGACTTCGGCGAGGCATCCAAAATTGAAATGGGAAAAATTGAAGACGCCTGGTATTCGTATTGGCTCAAAGGCGAACAAACGGAAGCCAGCAACTGGCCGCCCTACCGCCTGTTCGTCATGGGACGAAACGAATGGCGCAGCGCCAACGAATGGCCGCTGCCTGAAACCGTATGGACGAAGGTCTATCTCCACAGCAACGGCAGCGCGAATTCATCATCGGGCGACGGCGCCTTACGCTTCGAAAGCCCCAGTCAACAAACCACCGACGAGTTTACGTACGACCCAGAAAACCCTGTCCCAACCACAGGCGGCAACAATTTAGTCGGCGCACCTATTGGGCCGTTTAATCAACAAGACGTTGAGAAAAGGACCGACGTGTTGGTGTATACCACAGGGCCGTTAGATCATGACCTCGAAGTTACCGGTCCGGTCACGATGACGCTGTTCGCCTCATCAACCGCAACCGATACCGACTTCACCGCCAAACTGGTCGACGTTCATCCTGACGGCAAGGCGTACAACATTTGCGATGGAATCATCCGCGCCCGCTATCGCAATTCCGACACGAATCTCGAACTCATTGAGCCTGGAACCGTGTATGAATATGAAATTGACTTGTGGGTCACGTCAAACGAATTCAAGAAAGGCCACTGCATCCGCGTCGAAGTCTCAAGCAGCAACTTCCCGCGCTTCGACCGCAACCCAAACACGGGGCATGAATTTGGCGCTGATACGCAACTCATCAAAGCAACGCAGACAATCTATCACGACGCCGAACACCCGTCGCATATAGTTTTGCCGGTGATTCCAAGGAAGTAAGCGATGAATCAGGCAGCAGAGACCTACTGAAGCCGGAGTACAACAATGCAAAAATCCCCCACCCGCTTTCGCGAATGGGGGATTTGTTTTTCCATTTAGATCCGTTACGAAATCTTCGGCAGTTCCCACGGGGAACGGCGCGGGCGATCAATATACGTGTTCGCATCCTTGTCATCCACAAACTGCTCTTTGTCCGGGTTCCACTGTAACTTGCGGCGCGTCCAGCGGGCAATGTTCATCAAGTGGCAAACCGACGTCGAGCGATGAGCAATTTCCACGTCTGCAATTGGAAGTTCGCGGCTCTTGATGCAATCAATCCAGTTTTGCATGTGGTCGTTGCTGACATAAAGTGAATTGCCTGCGTCCGGCCCTACAGCCCCTAGCGATTTGGGGTTCACTTCAAAGCGTCCGCGATCCACTGTGATGCTTCCTTTTTCGCCGACGAACACTCCGCCGCCTTCCGGCGCGTTGCCGTCCATGTGCAAGACAACGCCGTTGGCGTATTTCATGTGAACGGGCGCATCAAGTTCGCGGTGGTTATCGCCCAGCCAAATTTCAACCGGGCCGGATTTTTCCATATCGAGTCCCCATTGAATAATATCCACGCCGTGCGCGCCCCAACCGGTCACTTCGCCGCCGGAATACGGCATGATCGAGATCCAACCGGGGTTGGCCCGCGGCGTATAGATATCGTCGTGATAGGCGCGTTTAGGCGTTGGCCCCAACCACATATCCCAATCGAGCGATGCAGGCGGCGTATCTTCAGGGAACGGTTGGTCCCACGGGCTGGCATAGCGGTAGCCGTGTACTTCTTTGATCTTGCCGACGCGCTCCTGGCGGACTAATTCAATGCCGATGCGGCAGGCTTTCATCGAACGCTGTTGGCTGCCGCATTGAACAATGCGTTTGTGTTTGCGCGCGGCTTGCACCATCACCCGGCCTTCTTGAATGGTCAGCGTCATCGGCTTTTCGCAGTAGACGTCTTTGCCCGCCATGCAGGCGTAGATCGAATTCAGCGCGTGCCAATGGTCGGGCGTTGCGACCAGCACCGCGTCCACTTCTTTCGATTCCAACATCTTGCGAAAATCTGTATAGAGTTTCCAGGGTTTTCTATTTCCCAACATCTCAATGCGCTCTTCGTTGACGTCGCTGAGCGCAACGATCTGCCCGCCTTTAGCGTTTTGCAGGTCTTTCATTATTTGTTGTCCGCGACGGCCCGGGCCGATCACTCCAACATTGATGGTGTCATTCGGGCCGGACAAAACCCGCGAAGGCAAAACAAGCGGAGCCGCAATTGCAACTGCTCCGGCGCTCTTTTGAATAAATGATCTGCGTGAAACCTGGTCCTTCGATTCCATCTCACTCTCCTCCTGAACACAGTTCCTATTGTTCACATCCCCCTACAAATAGCATGAATCGGCGGCAACGAAAACGGGGAAGCATCTAAAAACCAGTAAAATGTATATACATCTCGCATGTCTAGAAAAAGTAAAAAAAGAGTTCTTCCGGTATTTGGGTACTTTATCACAAATTGAATTGCGTTTTTTGACGCCTTTTCGTGAATTCTTGATCTTTTGCTGTATCAGGGGTACACCTCTGCTCACTTCGGTGCGGGCTTTCAAGCCCTTATGCACAGGCGCTCCCAGAGTTCCACCCATGCTTGATTGGTTTGTCAATTTTTGATACGCCGGGATATGTTTTCATAATCAAAATCATGACCATCCATCAATATAGGTACTCACTTACCGGATGAACCATTTTTTATCATAATCCGAATCTTTCGCGAATGATCTCATCGACTTGATCAAACCGGGTAATAATTTTATTCACTATCGTGCGCATTTTCTCTACATTTTCGGCAATATTGAGCGACAAGATTTCTTCGCAATCGTTATTCAATGTTCTTGCGCTCAGAGTTCCAAATTTCACTTTGAGCGTAATGATTTTGTCTTTAATTTCGAGTTCATCTTCTAAATTCGCCGCTTCTTTGAGTTGTTTGAGTAATACTTGGATATCCCCTAAGAAGTCAGTGAAGTATTGATTGAAGAGTTCACCGCCAACGATATTTTGCAGGGTGTATATCGCCCTCAACATTTCGGTATGTTCTTCTTGCCACTCAGCGTCGTCTTCATCTGGAATTGCAAGTTCCGGTAAATCATATAACGCAGCTAGGTTGTTGAGTTCTTGTTGAACGGTTTCACGAATTTGCCTATTGGCGCGTTGCAGAAAGAGAACGCGATGACCCAAAATCAACCAATTAACGGGTTTTGATATAAAGTCAGTCGCTCCGGCTTCATAGGCATTTTTTATCGACTCGATGTCATCCAATCCCGTTAACATCAATACCGGAACCAGGCCTCCGTCAGGCAGGCTGCGTAAGCGGCGGCAGGCTTCATAGCCATCCATCTCCGGCATCATAATGTCGAGCAAAATCACATCGACAGTATTAGCAGCGAAGCGGTCCAACATCTCCTGACCCGAATACGCTTCGATCACGGTTAAATTGGCTTGCTCCAACGCGCGTCGCGCTAGCAATCGAAAGTTCGCATCATCATCAACGACTAGGACAGTTACCATTTTTATATTCACCACTTGTTTTTAATCGTATTTCTTTTCTTTAAAGATAGCATAGTCTCCACGAAGAAAAACAATAAGTTACAAAAAACAAATTCACATAACATTTTCATTTCAATAATTTACATTATAATCGTACAAATGCTTCACACTAATACCGTTGTGCTGCTGACTGCATTATTACTATCCATTTCTCGCAAAATTATTTACTTTTAGCACGGAATATGCACTATTTCATTTCAACCATTCGCAAATTTATGGGTTCTTTTAACCTTTAATTATGATATAATAAAATCTTATTGTACCACCCTGACACGCTATACAAATACACCCGTGTTTTTTAGTATATCATTATTTGGTTCAGAAAAAAATAAAAGAGCACCAAAATCAATTCGAAATGATGGATAATCTAACGATGAGACGACTGTCTATTTTATTTGCATTGTTTGTGTTTGTTTCCCAGAGCGGTATGGCGCAAGAAGTTGACTTAGTTGAGTATTTTCGCTTTAACGATCCCCCCGTTGCTTCCGGTTATGTCGGCCAAACAACAGACGGCGCGTATGTCACACGATTTGAATACACGCCTGACTTTTCTTTCAATGGTTTCACCACGCTCAAACAAGAACGCTTGAGCGGCCCCATCGTGGCTGAAAACAGCGTCAATACCAATTATTTTTTGGTCAGTGATACATCCTGGGACACAGTCGGCGTAGCATTTACTGCAGAAATCGGCAGTGCATCCTTCCCGATGGAACTCAAGTTTGATCCACCAATCTCCACCGCGCGGTTTGTTGCCATCGGCGACACCATAACTCAAACAGGAACGTCTCTCGTGTTTTTGGCGGCAATCCCTGTTAATATCAATTTTAATGTAACAATGAATGTTCTGGGGTTTGAATCGCTCGAAACCCCACTCGGACAGTTTGACAATACATTGAAGATGGAACGCCTGGTCTCCTTCTCGATTCCAGGTCTAGAAGAACGGATCGAAACGACAGAATGGTATCACCCAAGCGTAGGCCTCGTTCGTTCAGACGCGATTGGCGGCGGCGACAGCCTGTCGATTCAACAAATTGAACCACCACTGGACACTGGAATCAGAAATTGGAAGTCTGCGCTCGACTAAATTCGTTGCGAAACGCTTGTAGAAAGAATTCGTTTATACCGAGTATAGGTTCTTTCTATTGGGCTTTCTATTGGGTATTCAATTTTCGTTTATCAACTCAACGAAGCATTTGTCTTGCCTTGTTTTTCTGTTCAATTACAGGAGAAGCGAATGAAAAGCCGTCCACCGAAAGTATGTCGCCACTTACACAATTCAGTTTAGAAGAATTATTAAATCTGCAAGTCACGACAGTTTCAAAAACAGCTGAAAACCAATTGGACGCCGCCGCCGCCATTTATGTGATTTCGCAAGAAGACATTCGACGCTCTGGCGTGACCAGCGTGGCGGAGGCGCTGCGCCTGTCTCCCGGTTTACACGTTGCGCGAATTGATTCCAACAAATGGGCGATCAGCGCCCGCGGATTCAACGACCGCTTCGGCAACAAACTGTTGGTGATGATTGATGGGCGCTCAGTCTATACGACGATGTTTTCCGGCGTGTATTGGGATATGCAAGATTTAATCTTAGACGACATCGACCGCATCGAAATCATACGCGGCCCCGGAGCAGCGCTATGGGGGGCCAACGCCGTCAATGGCGTCATCAACATCATTACCAAAAAAACCGCTGACACGCGCGGCGGGCTTCTCAGCGTGTTGGTGGGGACGGAAGACCAAAACATCACCCAGTTTCGATATGGCGCACCATTAGGCAGCGAAGCCGATTACCGATTGTACGGTAAATTTTTCGACCGCGACCATTTTTCAACGCGAAACGGCGACAACGCGGACGACGAGTGGAGCGGCGGGCGCGCCGGTTTCCGCATGGATTGGACGCCGTCGTCTCAAGACGCGGTAATGTTCCAAGGCAATCTCTATACGGGGGAATCTAAAACCGCCGAACAGCTGCCGTTTTCTACGCCGCCATACTTAGACCACTTTCTCGGCGACGATGACTATTACGGCGGGTATATTTTGGCCAACTGGGAACGACAACTCTACGATGAATCAAACATAAGCCTACAAACCTATTACGATCACGACCGCCGCGATAACGCATACGCCGACATCACCCGCCATATTTTTGATATTGATTTCCAGCATAATTTCCCATTGTCGGACTGGCAAGAATTCAGTTGGGGACTGGGATACCGTCTCACTGCTGATGACATTGACGACACGATCCGTTATATGGCGTCGCCCGCGAGCCGAAACGACCAGTTATTGAATGCGTTCTTACAAGACAAAATCGAACTCATTGAAGATGAATTAACGCTCACGCTCGGCAGCAAATTTGAACACAATGATTATTCGGGCTTTGAAATCCAGCCGAGCGGCAGACTGCTCTGGTCGCCCAATGAACAGCACCGGCTGTGGGGCGCCATTTCTCGCGCCGTGCGTACGCCATCGCGCTTTGAACATGACATCCGCTTTCCAATTTTGGCTACGCCTCCGTCAAGCGAAAGAAACCCGCTGCCCATTCCAGTGGTCGCGTATGTTCAAGGCGATGAAGATTTCGATGCTGAAGACCTGCTTGCGTTTGAAATCGGCTACCGCTATCTGTTCAGCCAAAAATTGACCTTCGACGCAGCCGTGTTTTATAACCAATACACAGGTCTGCGTTCGGGTACGCCGGATGTGCTGACCTTATCGGATGACGGCCTCTATGGCGTGGCGCCTATTTTGGCGGACAACGACATGGATGGAGAAACCTACGGCGCTGAAATCGCGGTGGACTACGCCCCCGTTGAATGGTGGGCCTGGGCGCTCACCTATACCTGGATCGACATTCAACTGCATCTGCCGTCAGACAACCCAATCGTAGATGTGTTAAGCGATGAAAACGGAACGCCCCGCCATCAAGCCTCCTTGCGCAGTTCGCTTGATATCGGCGAGGAGATCGACTTTGACCTCTGGCTTCGTTACACCGACAAACTGCCGACGTATGACGTTCCGTCTTATTTTTCGTTGGACGCCCGCTTGAGTTGGTCGCCTGGCGATAATTTCGAGTTCGTACTCGGTGGACAAAACTTATTGAACGACAGTCATGTTGAATTTACGCGCTCGAATTTTTTCGCCGCGTTTCCGTCTGAAGTCGACCGTCAGGTATACGCAAAGGTGACATGGACATTCTAAACGCTATGCGCTCTTTCTACGGGGAATTCGCGCGACGCCTTTCCGGCGACGCAGCGGCGCCCGTGCGCCTAGCGCGTAGAACGTGGGGCCTTGCGGCGATTGCATTGATCGGGTTCAGCGTTTTCGCCCTGCCTCAGTCCGCGCAAAGCCAACGCGTCTATGATGAGTACGAAGTCAAAGCGGCTTTCATTTATAATTGCATGCTCTTTGTTGACTGGCCGAATGAAACCGATAACGAATCGAAAAAGCCTTACACAATTTGCATATTAGGCGAAGACCCATTTGGCAAATTTTTAAACACGATCGCCCGCACCAAAACCATTCAGTCGCGCCCCATCAAAATTCAGCGAATCAAATCGCTCGAAGAATTCAAGGACGCGCATATTCTGTTCATCAGCAAAAACGAGCAACGAAACCTTAAGAAAATTCTTGAAACAGTCAGCGACAAGCCCATACTCACCATCGCTGATTTTTCGGGCTTTGCCGACAACGGCGGCGTGTTGGAATTCTTGCTGATTAACAACCGGGTCAATTTCCGGGTCAATGAAAAAACGGCGAACCAAGCGAAACTACGCATGAGCGCTCAGTTGCTCAATTTGGCGGTAGAAATTATTCGCGATCCTGAAGCAGAGGGTGCGTCCGAATGACAAATTTTGAAAATTTGCCTATACAGCGCAAATTGATTTCGATCATACTCCTCACCAGCACGATTGTTCTGGCTCTGGCTTCGTTTGCGTATTTGAATGTTGAAATCATTTCGTTCCGAACCAATCTTGTCGAAGAAATCACCACTCTCTCGGATGTCATCGGCCAAAATCTCACAGCCGTCATCCGATTTGACCGTCCCGAAGAAGCCGAAGTCATTTTGCGATCCATTCAGACGGTGCCAAGCATCAATTCCGCCTGGGTCTATCGGACGGGGTCGAGCGCATTATTGGATACAGGCCCTGATGACGGCCCGCCAAAATTGTTCACGTCTTTTGAGGCAAGCGTCTCCGACCAAGCGGGGGTTTCAAATACCAAAATCATCGAACCGCCTCTTGAGATTCTTACAGCCGTTCAATCGGACCTAACCCGTCCCGGCAATCACTTCGGTCTTCAAACTTTGCTTGTTTGGACCCCGGTCAAACTAAACGATCAGATTATCGGGACCGTCATCATTGAGTCATCTCTTGAAAATCTTTATCTACGTCTCTTCTGGTTTTTGGCCTACATTCTCGGCATTTTTGTGATTGCGCTCGGCGCCGCCTATTTTGTCTCACGCCTCTTACAAGGCTTTATTTCCAACCCCATCCTGAAACTCAGCGATGCGATGGGGTCCATTTCACGCGACCATTCGTATACGGCCCGCATGGAAGGCCGCCGCGCTGATGAAATTGGCGTATTAGAACGCGGCTTTAATGAAATGGTCGCGCAAATACAAAAACGCGACGACGCGCTGCAGCGCCATCGCGGAATGTTGGAACAACTCGTCGAGCAGCGCACCGCCGAATTAACCAACACCAATCAGGAATTAGAAGAAACCGTCATCGAACTTCAAAACGCGAAAGACGCCGCCGAATCGGCCAATAAAGCCAAGTCGCAGTTTCTCGCAAATATGAGCCATGAAATTCGCACCCCGCTCAACGGCATCCTCGGGTCTCTTGATTTGCTGCGAGCAGGCGACATCAACACTCAACAACAGCATCTGTTGGATATATCCCGCTATTCCGGCGATTCCCTGCTGCAAATCATTAATGACGTTTTAGATTTCTCCCGAATCGAATCGGGCAAGTTAAAGTTAGAAATTCTTGAAATCAATCTGTTGGAATTGATCGAAGACACCATCGACCAACAAGCGGAACGCGCCTACCGGAAAGGCCTGGAACTCACCAGTTATTTCCCGTCGCTCGCGCCCATCAAAGTGAAAACCGATCCGTTGCGTCTTCGGCAAATCTTATTGAACCTACTAAGCAACGCCGTGAAATTCACCGAACAGGGAGAAGTTTCGTTAAGCCTGGATGTGATCGAAGAAGACGCTGACTCCATACGAATTCGCTTTTTGGTCGAAGATACCGGCATCGGCGTTGACCCGGCGCTCAAGCACCGCCTGTTTCATTCTTTCACGCGGGCGGATGAAACCACCACCCGTCGGTTTGGCGGGGCGGGATTAGGGCTGGCCATCTCAAAGCACCTAATCGAAATGCTGGGCGGCGTCATTGATTTTATTCCAAAAAATACAAAAGGCGCGACTTTTTGGTTTGAGATTCCGCTGCAACGCGGTCAAGAAAACGTATTGACTGACCGTCCCAGAACTTTCCAGGGCAAACGGGCTTTAATTATTGATCCAAACCCAAAAATCTGCCGAATGGTCAGTCATTGGCTGGATTACTATGGCGTTCATACAGACTACACCCAAACCGACCTAGACGGTTGGAACCGAATCCAAAGCCAAATTGAAAAGCAGGCGCCGTATGATTTCATCTTTATTCCGTCTTCCTTACTCGAAAAGTTGAACCATGAAGTCACTCAGGCGTTCTTGAATCCACAGGCGCTAAATCCAACCGCCTTGATTGTTATGGCCCCAATGGGCAAAACGTATGACGCTGAATCTCTGCAAGAGTTTGCCTCATCAATAATTTTAGAAAAACCGATTCGCCAGTCGCGTTTGCTGAATGCGTTACACACGGCCATACAACCCACCGTCGAACCCGGTGAACCCACCACGGAAGATGTTGCAAATTCTCCGCCGGAACCCGCGCCGGCTCTCGGCATCGTCCTGTTGGTTGAAGACAACCGCATCAACCAAACTATCATGAAGAAAATGATTGAGCATTTGGGGTATATCGTCCGCATCGCCTCCGATGGACAAGAAGCAATCAAACTATACAAAAGCGCACTGTTTGACGTGATTTTAATGGATTGCCAGATGCCCGTCATGGATGGGTATCAAGCATCAACGAAAATACGGCAGATTGAAAACGAACCGGGAAACGACAGCCACATTCCCATCATCGCGGTCACGGCGCACGCCATAAAGGGAGACCGGGAAAAGTGCATCGCTTCTGGCATGGACGACTATATCAGCAAACCATTTACCCTGGAGCAACTAGGCGAAAAACTCGAGCAATGGCTCTCTGCAAACCCGATGCAAATAGAGAAAGTCGCAAAAATTCTTCCAAACACGGAACCACCGCAAGAGCAAGAAAACGCCTCTGCGGCTCCTGAACCGCTTCATTTAGACCTTTCCATGTGGGCCAATATTGAAGCGCTACAATCAGGGCCAGACGACAACCTGTTGCATGAGGTTATGCAAAATTATCTAACGGACGGGCAAAGCAACCTTGAAAAATTAAACCAATCCATTGAAGAGCGAGATGCAAAATCTATTGAATTGATTGCTCACACATTTAAATCGAGCAGCGCCAACGTCGGCGCTATGCGTTTATCTTCTTTCTGTAAAGAACTAGAATTAAACTCACATGCGAATGAATTGGGCCAAGCAACGCCTTTGTTTGAATCAATGCAAAATGAATTCGCCATTGTAAAGCATAAAATTTTAGACCAGTTAGAAAAGCGGGCCCATGCAAGATAGCCAAAACCAGACATACAAAGCCTTGATTGCCGACGATGATGCAAGTTTTCGTTTTCTCGTCAAGAAAACTCTTAGCCAATCCGGGTTTGAATTGATTGAAGCCAGCGACGGAGAAGAGGCCGTCGAACTGCTCTATGAGCATCCCGTTGATATCCTGTTGCTTGACATTTCAATGCCCAAACTGGACGGCCTGGCAACCTGCCGTAAAATTCGCGACGCTGAGGACGGGACCCGAATCCCGATTGTCATCATCACAGGCGTTGACGATGTAGAAGCAATCAAAGATTCGTTTCGTGCAGGCGCGACAGATTTTATTGCGAAGCCCATTAACTGGCTGATTTTTGCCGAACGCATGCGTTTTATCATTCGCGCCAATCAAGAGCAACTGGCGTTTTTACATGATGACGAAACGCAAGATGACCTGTTAAACCAAATTTCAGGGCTGCCTGACGATATTCAATTTTCTGAACCAGTCGATAAACACGTCTTATGGAACCTGCACCTGCTTGAGAGAGAAACGGGATCGGAATTTATCTCTCAGCTGGTCAAATCATACTTGAATGAACTCCCAGGCATGTTGAAACAAATCGACGACGCTTTCAACAACCGCCACAAAAAAACCTTGCACGAAATCGTTATTCGCGTCAAAACAAAAAGTGAAATCCTCGGCGCCAAGTTAATGGTTGCCGTCGCTCGTGAAGTAGAGCATTCGATTCTCAGCGGACGCTTTCAATACGATCAAACAATACCAGAACGCTTTCAACAAGCGTTTGATTTGACCAAATCAACTCTACTGCAAACAGCGCAAGACCTTATTTCTGGAAAAGAGGGCGAACCTGTCGATTTGGATTAATTCAATCATCGCTTAGGTTTTCCCCTTCACACCTCACACCGACGTAATATATCGTTACTTCATTTCTATTTTAAAAAGTTTTTTTGAAATAATACTTGACAAAATCACAAATCTATACTTAATTGATAAAGTAATATAACTTAAACCAATCGGGAGAAGAGTTATGAAGAGAACACCCAGATTTTGGAAGACGCTGAGCGCTATGGTTTTTGGCGCGGCACTCTGCTTGTGCGCCAGTTTTGACGCAAACGCAGCCGCTTATATCAAGTTTGATGGCATCGATGGCGAGTCGGTTGATGTGAAGCACGAGAAATGGATCAACATTCTCAGCTTTGAACATGCAATTCGATATGATCGAGACCAAGGAGACGCCAATCCAACGCGTCGCGGCAAGACTTCATTAAGTGATCTTACCTGTGTGAAAGAACTCGATAAATCGAGTCCGAAATTGGCCGAGAGCATACTCACGAACAAAGTCTTTCCCGAAGTGAAAATCGAAGTGACCAAACGCGGCGCAGGCGGCGAAAATCAGGCAGTCTATTTAACCTACGAACTGAAAAATGTAATCGTCACCAGTTATCAGTTCCAAGCGTCTGGCGACGGCGATGAACCTCCGGTTGAAGTCTTTTCTCTCAACTTCGAAGAGATCAAAGTGACCTACAAGGTCTTTGATGCGACTGGCGGCGCCAATGAAAGCGTCGAATATAATTGGAAAGTAGAAGAAGGCGTATCCTAAGGAGCCGAAGAATGTTACGAAACCGAACGGTTTTGCTGCTCCTGGGTCTGGCGCCTCTGTTTTTGTTGACGAGCTCGACTGCTCATGGAGCAGCGTATATCAAGTTTGACGGCGTTGACGGCGAGTGCCAAGACGCGAACCACAAAGGGTGGAGCGATATCCTCTCCGTCGAACACTTAATTCAGCATGTACAAATTGCGACGAGCGGACGGACGCTTGCGCAACATTTCGATCTGACGTTTACAAAAGAATTAGACAAAGCCAGTCCAAAACTGGCGGAAGCGTGTCTTAGAGGCAACAAGATCAAACGTGTTTTGATTGAGTTCCAATCGAACATTGATAATCCATTCATTTGGGAACGAATTGTTTTAGACAATGTTTTGGTCTCTCGTTATGAAATTCAAACGTCAGACGAAATTCCACAGGAAAGTTTTTCATTAAACTATGAAAAGATTCATTGGCGATATGTTCCAATCAATGCAAATGGAAGCGGAGAGGCGCCGGTGACATTCGGCTGGGACCAGATCGCGAATGTCCCCTTTGACCCGGAACAGGCCGAACCAACGCCAACCCCGACTGTGAATCCAGTCGAACCAACGCCAACGCCGGTTACAAACCCGGTTGAACCAACGCCGACGCCAATTGTTGGGCCTATTGACCCAACGCCCACGCCGCCGACGCAAGGCAGCGTGACCATTGGCGGCGACTTGCTCAATCTCTATGAAGACGAGTTTCGACAAAAGGCCGTTATCGTACGCGAGTTGAATTTGTCGCAAGACCCGCCGGGTATGTCGGACTTATTCAGCGAGCAATTTTATTCGATGGCTTCCTTGCCGGGCGGCGGCGTGATTACCAACGTGAAAAAACGCAACCTTCAAGGATTCGACAACGCCGAAATTCCTGACGACGCCGATCTGTTGGTGCGAATCACGCCGGAAGGCGAGATGCTGCCGTTTGCGCAAATCAAATCGCCGGACGTTCTGCTTGACGGCGAGCCGATTCAAGACGGTGAATCCAAATTTTTGAATCTATCGTTTAATGGAAAAGATGAAATCAGCGTACTCATCCGCGTAAATGGTAAAAACAATCGAAGCAATAGTCCTTATGCAGCCGTTGTGTTATTAAAAATCGTTGGGCCGTTTGACGCAGCCAGCGTCGGTTCGTTCCGCGTATATTAACAAACGTATCTCAATGTTCATTCAACGCCGCTGAGTGTATAATATTCAGCGGCGTTTTTTATATCCACAACAATAGGCATTGATTCATCATCAAGATTTTGAAATGATTGTTTATCAAGAATGAAGAAGGAGTCGTTTTATTATGCGTTTTGTTTTAACCATTACCATTGTGATTGCATTTAGTCTAATCTCAGCCTCGTCCGACGCTCAAACCAACCGGCCTACGCTTCCCGACCCCGTCAAGCAAACGCTGCAAACCCAGATGAAAGAGAATTTCAAACAGGCGTTAACTCAAAAAACAACATTTCAAGGCAAAGACGCTTACTATGTGCGAATTTCTCGTCCACAAAAGAAAACCAAGCATGTAATAATCGCAACCGACGGTTCGATGCTCGATCAATGGATCAGCGGTCAAATCCGCTTGCGCAATGGGCGCTTGATGCGGGATGACGATCCCTATTCGATCCGCACCGTGCATACCGCTGATATCGGAGACCCCAAACAACCCGTCTCGCATGTCTTTCAGCAATTTTTCAAAATGTCAGACGTTGGCGGCACCGCGCTTTCATTCGACTTATATGGTTTTGAAGACAATGGCGCAAAACTCAACGCCGACGCCGTCAAACGCGTTCAATTTATCATCGGTCAATTGGGCAATTACTGGACGGGCGGCGTCTGTCGCGTGTTAGGCCCTAACGCGCCCCAATCAGCGCAAGGCCGAAAACAGGCCGTTCAAACCGCTGCGAAAACATTTGCGAATGAGCCGTCCATCGCCTTTTGGATCGACGGCCCCGACGCCGAAACGCTGGGCAAAGAGTTCAAGCGCCTCGCGCCGGAAATCTGCGTCATCGCGCCCGGCGGCGACCTTGATCTCGTCTACGTTCCGCCAAAAGAGTCTCCCAAGAAAACAATATTGGTCGCAGGCAAAATGATCGAAACACGAAGCAATGTCCAATATATTTTGGCTGGCAGCGAACGCGACTTCGCCGCATTGGAAGCCGTCAATAAGTTCCCTGCGGAGTCGATGACCTTAAAACCGTCTACCAATGGGCTAACTAAAAAAGAAATCGAAGAAGGCTTCGTCTCTCTCTTTGACGGCAAGACGCTCAACGGTTGGTCAGTCACAGGCGGCAATGAAGACGGCTTTGTCGCGAAAGGCAACGCCATCGAATGGGTCGAAACCGGCGCGGGCGCTCTGCAAAGCAACAAGCGCTACGGCGATTTTATCATTCGTTTGGAATACCGCATCGAGAAAAACGGCAACAGCGGGCTGCAACTCAGAACGCCGCGCAACAACCGCGCCTCACGCATCGGCTTTGAATTTCAGATGCTCGGCGACCACGGTCAGGAACCCAACAAAAACAGTACCGGCTCCATCTATGACGTGATTCCTCCATTAAAGAACGCCTCAAAGCCGTCGCCCGAATGGAACCAAGTTGAAATCACGATGGACGGCCCGAAGATCAAAGCCTTCTTAAATGGGGAGTTAGTTCAAGACCTGAGTTTTGATGATTATGACGAACTAAAGTATCGCTTGCGCAAAGGCTTTATTCGCTTGACGGACCATAACAACTATGTTGCGTTTCGTAATATCCGCATCAAAGAGTTGTAATCAATTCAGACGCTAAACGAAAAAGGGATGGAGGCTTCTCCATCCCTTTTCTTATATCGTTATTAATTGCGACTAGGCCGCTTCGACGAACTTGGCTTTCGGCGCGTTGCAGATTGGGCATTTGTCGGGCGCTTCGCCTAATTCAAGATTGCCGCACACCGGGCAGAGGAAGATCGACATGGAAGCCAGGTCTTTTCCTGCTTCGACGGCTTCGAGCGCTTGTTTGTATAAATTGTGATGAATTTCTTCCGCCTCTAGCGCATGGCCAAAGCCGATCGCGGCGCGTTTGTTGCCTTCTTCTTTGGCGGCTGCAAGAAATCCTGGATACATTTCCTGAAACTCATAACGCTCGCCTTCGACGGCTTCTTTCAAATTGGCGAGGGTGTCTTTAACGCCGTCCATGGCGCGAAGGTGCGCATGAGCGTGGATGGTTTCCGCATCTGCGGCGGCGCGAAACAGTTTGGCGACTTGGGGGAATCCGTCGCTGTCGGCTTTTTGAGAAAAGGCGAGATAACGGCGGTTGGCTTGGCTTTCTCCTGCAAAAGCATCGGCTAGATTTTCATTGGTTCCCATGATGTGCGTCCTTTCAGCTGTGGTGAAATCTGGTTCCAAAAACTGGAATCTTTTTAAGAATCGTTCTTATTATAGTACGCATTTTTCTATTTTGGGGAGGCGTACCATTACGCCTTTTCCCAAGGCCAAGGTAAAACATTCGCCCGTTTGGCCCAGGCGTCCCACATCTGCTTCATTCTGGCGGCGCGTCCGGGATAAACGTCGATCAGGTTGTGCATTTCCGTCCGGTCGGTTGAGAGGTCATAGAGTTCCCAGGCGTCTTGATCTTCAGGAGTTACTTGAAGGTTGCGTTTTACCCGCGCGACCAGTTTCCAGTCGCCAACGCGGACAGCGCGGTTGCCTTCGTGCTCCCAATAGATGGCTTCGCGCTCGAGAGGCTGACCGTCAAACGCGGGCAGCAGGCTGAGGCCTTCCATCGGCGTAATTGGATTGCCGTTGTATTCCGTTGGGTATTCCGCATTGGCAACGTCAACGCAGGTCGCCATGATGTCAATGAGATGCCCCGGCTGCTCGCGTAGCGCGCCGTGATCGGTCACGCGATCCGGCCAATGGACGATCAGCGGGGTTGAAATGCCGCCTTCATGTTCCCAATGTTTATATAGACGAAACGGCGTGTTGCTGGCGTTGGCCCAGCCTTTTCCATAAGCGATATAGGTGTCAGCCGCGCCGGGCATGACGCCTTTTCCCGTCCGCACGGGACGCCCGTCACGCGTCACCTTGGGCTGCATGTCAGTTTGCAATTCCCCTAGCGCCATCGGCTTCAACATGACCGGTTCGGATGGATCAGGTTTTTCTGCGCTCCCGCTGCCATATTCTTCGGCGCATCCGCCGTTATCTTGCAAGAAAAAGACCAGCGTGTTGTCGAGTTCGCCATTGGCTTCGAGCGTATCAATGATGCGTCCGATTCCCTGGTCCATACAATCAACCATGGCGGCGTAAACTTCCATGCGGCGCGCATGCCATTCTTTCATGGGTTCGTCTTCCCAGGCGGGAACGCCTTCATCGCGCGGCGTCATTTCCCATTTTGGATCAATCAGCCCCAATTTGACCATGCGTTCATGGCGCTCTTTTCGCAATGCGTCCCATCCGGCGTCATAGCGGCCTTTGTATTTGGCGATGTCCTCCGGCTTGGCGTGCATAGGCCAGTGCGCGGCGGTGTAAGAGACATACATGAAAAAGGGATTGTCTTCGCGGTGGTTTTCAATGAAGTGCGAAGCGTAGTCGCTAATCGCATCGGTATAATAAAAGCCGTCCCACGGAGCGATAAAGTTATTGTCGAGCGTGAGCGTATTCGGATCAAAAAAACTGCCCGCGCCGTGAATGGTTCCAAAAAAGCGGTCGAAGCCGCGTTGACGCGGCCAGTTGTCGCGCGAACCATCAGGTTTAATATTGGGCGTGACGTGCCATTTGCCTGACATATATGTTGAATACCCGGCGCCTTTGAGCGCTTCCGCGATGGTGACGCAATTCCGGTTCAAGTTTCCGCGATAGCCCGGCAGGTTACGGTCGGTCATCATGTGCCCGACGCCCGCCTGATGAGAATACAATCCCGAGAGCAAACTTGCCCGCGTCGGGCAGCACCGAGCGGTATTGTAAAACTGCGTAAAGCGAACGCCCTTGCCTGCCAGGCGATCGAGATTCGGCGTGTGGATTTCGCTGCCGTAACATCCCAGATCAGAGAATCCCATATCATCCCCCATAATGAGAATGATATTGGGGCGCTTGGTCGATTCGGTCGATGTCACCCGCCGTTCTATACCCGCGCAACTTGCGAGAGATAAAGCCGCAGAGCCAAGCCCGGCAGCGCTGGCGTTTTTCACAAACTTCCGTCTTGAAATGGGATTCATTTTTATATTCCTACGTTTAAGAGATTCAATCCGAACACAATATAACACGAACGCAATCCACTCTAAACATGAATTAAGGTTCTTCCGAAAACTGGGTACTTTTTTATAAATTGAATTGAGATTTCGCTGCATGCGGCATCAATGTCATTGACTTAAGGGATGGCAAGCCAAGGCGTCGCGAAGTGAAGACAGCCCTTGATGCAACGAATCAAAAATATATCAGCTATGTAGGGGCGTAACGCGTTGCGCCCGAATCCCCCCTGTCGCTTTCAGCGCCATCCCCCCTTAAAAAGGGGGGGGGTAAAATGACATTGGCTTCAGTGCGGGCTTTCAGGCCCGTTTGCACAGGCGCTTCCAGAGTTGCATTCATGCCTGATTTGGTTTGTCTATTTTTGATAAGCCGGAATACGTTTTCCTAAACAAAATTATTGCATCCATCAATGTAGGGACTCACTTACCGGATGAACCTTAATTGAACTCCGTCGGACTCAGGAATAGAGAATTGATTCATTTTTCGATACATTGGTATATAAACGGTCATGTTTTTTTACTTAAACATGACTCACAAATCTATATACATTTCAGGGAGAGTTTGTCCCATGGCAGACAAATGTTATTTAGGCGTAGATTTAGGAGCAGAAAGCGGGCGCGTGATGGCGGGCCTGTTTGACGGAAAAACGATTCGATTAGAAGAAATGCACCGTTTTTCCAACGGGGCGACCTCGCTAGGCGGTTCGCTGCGCTGGAACGTACTCAACCTGTGGTCGGACATCAAGCGTGGACTTGCAGTGGCGGCGGAGCGCTACGGCGACGGCATTGCGTCCGTCGGGGTCGATACCTGGGGCGTCGATTACGTCCTGCTTTCCAAGACCAACGAGATACTTGGTCAGCCCTTTCATTATCGCGATGACCGCAACATTGGCATGATGGAGTATGCGTTTTCAAAAGTCTCCCGTGAAGATATTTTCGCCGCAACTGGCGTTCAATTTATTGTTTTCAATACTCTCTACCAACTCATCGCAACCCAAAAACAACATCCAGAATTACTTGACGCTGCTGACGCGCTGTTGATGATGCCCGACTTTTTTCATTGGTGCCTGAGCGGCGAGCGCAGCAGCGAGTTTACCGAAGCGACTACCTCGCAATGTCTTGACGCCGCGACGGGAGATTGGTCCTTTGATTTGCTGAACAAATTCGACATCCCGACAAACATATTTCAACCAGCGGTTTCGCCTGGGACCAAAATTGGCGCCTTGCGCGATGACCTCGCCGCTGAAACTGGACTCAAGCGCATCGACGTCGTAGCGCCCGCGTCACACGACACTGGCTCCGCCGTCGCAGCGGTTCCGACGCGAAACACGGGCAAGCCCAACTGGGCGTATATCAGTTCGGGCACATGGTCGCTTGTGGGGGTTGAAGTGAAACCCGCGATTCTTTCGCCGGACGTATTAAAAGAAAACTTCACCAATGAAGGCGGCGTTGACGGCACTTATCGCTTACTGAAAAACATTATGGGCCTCTGGTTGGTACAGCAATGCAAACGTGCATTTGAACGGCGCGGCGAAAATTACGATTACGCGCAACTCGCCCAAATGGCAAGCAAAGCGCCCGCATTCCGTTCCATCGTTAATCCTGACGATCCGCGTTTTCTCAATCCAAGCGATATGACCGAAGCGATTCAAACCGTGTGTAAAGAATCCGGGCAGCCGGAACCGGAGACGCCCGGTCAATTTGTTCGATGCGCACTCGAAAGTTTGGCGCTCAAATACGACGTCGTTATTCAAACCGCTGAGCGATTGACCGGACAAAGCGTTGAGGTCATCCACATCGTCGGCGGCGGCTGTCAAAACCAATTGCTCAACCAACTCACGGCGAACGCCTGTGGAAAACCCGTTGTCACCGGCCCGATTGAAGCAACCGTACTCGGTAACCTGCTGGTGCAAGCGCGCGCGTCGGGCGATCTTGGCTCACTGCAAGACATTCGCGACGTAGTGCGGGCGTCGAGCGAAATGGTTGATTATGAACCTACGCAGAGCGAAGCCTGGACGCACGCCAAAGAGCGCTTTCAAGCATTACTCAGTAACGCATAAAAAATTTCAGGAGACGAACATGCACCGTTTTGGAATCTCACTCATTACTCTTTTACTGCTAACGGTTTCATTTTCACACGCCCAGACGCCCGGCGAACAAGTCGAGATGAAAACCGGGCTGCACTACAACTATTTGCTCCATCTGCCCGCCAGCTATGACGAAAACAATCCGCCGCCGTTTATTTTGTTTCTTCACGGCGCGGGCGAACGCGGCAGCAATTTAAGCTCAGTCGCCGTACATGGCCCGCCCAAACTCACCACCAACGTCCGCTATCTGGAACGGCGGTTCGAGTGGAGCGAGTTTCCCTTCGTGGTGGTTTCGCCGCAATGCCCGACAGGCGAGTGGTGGCAGAATGAACACCTGATCGAGTTGATGAATGAAGTCATGCAAACCGTCAACGTCGATCAAAGCCGCATGTATATGACCGGGCTTTCGATGGGGGGATTTGGAACTTGGAGTTTCGCCAGCGAATATCCAAACTTCTTTGCGGCGATTGTCCCCATCTGCGGCAGCGGCGACGCGCCGGGCTGGAGCGGTCTGCGTACGTATACGCAGTTGGATATCCCCAAAGCAAAAATCGAACAACTGGTCGGCATCCCGGTGTGGGCGTTTCACGGCGAGAGCGATACCGTCGTCCCCATTAACGAACAACGCCAGACCATCGAAGCATTTCAAGCCGCAGGCGGCGACGCGCAATTTACGACATACCCCGGCGTTGGCCATGATTCATGGACAACCACTTATAACAATAAAGATGTCTATGACTGGTTACTGTCGCATCAAAAGAAACAGGCGTCAGTGAACACCGCTGAAAAAAACCGTTAGGCTTATTCTCGATTTTTATTTTGGGAGGCGCACCGATGGACCTACAACTACACCCGGTTGATATTGGCATCATCATTTTATACATTGCGTTGACCATTGGTTTAGGATTTTGGATCTCCCATCGCGCCTCGAAGAACCTCGAATCGTACTTTCTCGGCGGCAAGACCATGCCCTGGTATGTGCTGGGCATTTCAAACGCGTCCGGCATGTTTGACATCACCGGCACCATGTGGCTGGTTTCGATTTGTTTTGTTTACGGCCTCAAGAGCGCATGGCTGCCCTGGCTGTGGCCCATCTTCAATCAAGTTTTCCTCATGGTGTTTATGAGCGCCTGGCTGCGCCGCTCGAACGTGTTGACTGGCGCCGAGTGGATCACAACCCGTTTCGGAAAAGGGACGGGCGCGAACCTGGCGCACATCAGCGTGGTCATTTTCGCTCTGGTCAGCGTGATCGGCTTTTTGGCGTACGCATTCGAAGGCATCGGCAAATTCGCTTCGATCTTTCTTCCCTGGGACCTGCCGCCGGAAGCCTACGCCGTCATCATTCTCGGCATAACCACGCTGTACGTCGTCAAAGGCGGAATGTTCAGCGTGGTGGTAACGGAAGTGTTGCAATTTTTCATCATGACGTTCGCATCAATTGCTGTGGGCATCATCGCTATGATGAGGGTCTCGCCCGAAATGCTTGATGCGGTGTTGCCTGCAGGTTGGAAGAACGTCTTCTTCGGCTGGAAGATGGATATGGATTGGAGCCAGACGCTCGGCTCCGTCAACACGGTGATACACGAAGATGGATACGAACTCTTCACCATTTTCTTTATGATGATGGTGTTTAAAGGCGTGTTGGTCAGCCTCGCCGGCCCGGCGCCAAACTACGACATGCAGCGCGTACTCGCCACCCGCAGTCCGCGCGAAGCCAGTATGATGAGCGGCTTCGTCAGTTTGGTGCTGTTCTTCCCGCGCTATATGATGATTGCTGGTTTGACAGTACTCGCGCTGGGTTATTTCATTCCCGAAATGGCGCAAATGGAAAAACTCGACACGGAATTAATTCTTCCCTACACCATCAAAAACTTCATCCCGGTTGGACTGATGGGCATTCTGATTGCAGGCTTGCTCTCCGCCTTCATGTCAACTTTCGCCGCGACGGTAAATGCCGCTCCCGCGTATCTGGTGAATGACATTTATAAGCGCTACATCAATCCAAACGCCGAACAAAAAGTCTATATACGGATGAGTTATATCTCGTCTGTCGCCGTCGTCGTGGTCGGCATCGGCTTCGGCTTCATCATCGGTTCGATTGACGACATCACCAAATGGATAGTCAACGCGCTGTTCGGCGGCTACGCGGCGGCGAACATTCTCAAATGGTATTGGTGGCGCTTTAACGGCTTCGGCTATTTCTTTGGCATGATTACAGGCATCGCGGCTTCGCTGGTTTCGCCCATTATTATGAGCGCCTACTTCCCCGGCGTCAGCGATCTGTATGCGTTTCCGGCGTTGCTGTTGGTATCAGGCGTTGGCTGCATTCTCGGCAGTTTATTAACGCCTGCTGAAGACGACGAAATTCTCAAATCATTTTACAAGCGGATTCGTCCCTGGGGCTTTTGGGAACCCATCTATGCCAAGGTCAAACAAGACGATCCCGACTTCAAAAAGAACACCGATTTCTGGCGCGACATGTTCAATATTCTCGTAGGCATGATCTGGCAAATTTCAATGGTGGTGATGCCGATTTATCTGGTCATTCGCGAATGGCAAAGTTTCGGGGTTGCTCTGGCAGCGTTTGTTGTTACGACCACGATCTTGAAATTGAACTGGTATGACAAGTTGGAAGATGATACGCCCGAACCAGCGCAAGTATAATTCACCCGGGAGAAACGCCATGAAACGCTTCTTGTTCTTCGTCTGCATCACCTTTTCGCTCAGCGCATCGGCTGACTTTGAGCATTTCATCACCCGCGACGGCGACAAACTCATGGACGGCGTCCGCGAGTTTCGATTCATTTCATTTAATATTCCCAATCTGCATTATGTTGAAGACGACCTGCGGTTTGACCGCAAAATGCCGTTCCGCTTCCCTGACGATTACGAAATCAATGACGCATTGCAAAGCATTGAGCAGATGGGCGGGCAGGTCGTCCGAACCTATACCCTGCCCGTCTACAAACCCAGCGAACCCGCAGGTACGCCCAAGTACGTCCTCGGCCCGGGCCAGTTTAATGAAGAAGCGTTTAAAACACTCGACCGCGTGTTAGCGGCTGCGAACCAAAATAACATTCGCCTCATCATCCCTATTGTCAACAATTTTCAATGGTGGGGCGGCGCGGTCGATTACGCAGCCTTTCGCGGCAAGCAAAAAGACGACTTTTGGACGGACCCGCAACTCATCGAAGACTACAAACAGACCGTGCATTTTTTACTGACGCGAGTGAATACCGTTACCGGCGTCGCCTACAAAGACGACAAGGCCATCCTGGCTTGGGAAACAGGCAACGAAACTCAGTGTCCCCATTCATGGACGAAACAAATTACCGCATACATGAAATCGCTCGATTCAAACCATCTGGTTTGCGATGGTTTTTATACTTCCGTGCTGCGCGATGATTCGATCAACGATCCGAATGTCGATATCGTCCAGACGCACCATTATGAAATTGACGCCCGCGACATGATCGACCATATTCGCCAGAGCGCAAACATGGCGCGCGGCAAAAAGCCTTACATGCTGGGCGAGTTCGGCTTCATCAGCACCAAAGCCACCCGCGCCGTGTTAGACGCAACCATAGATGAAGGCCTTTCAGGCGCTTTGATTTGGAGCCTGCGCCATCATCACCGCGAGGGCGGCTTCTTTTGGCATTCAGAACCGTCGGGCGGCGATTTTTTCAAAGCCTATCATTGGCCGGGGTTCCAAAGCGGCGAGATATATGATGAAAAAAATTTGATGGCGATGGTGAGAGAGAAGGCGTTTGCCATTCAGGATTTAAAATTGCCATCCCTCCAAACGCCTCAGCCTCCTCGCTTGCTGCCGATTCAACAACCGTCGGCGATCTCGTGGCGCGGGTCGGTCGGCGCGGAGGGATACGACATCGAACGCGCTCAATCAAAACGCGGCCCCTGGACGGTCATCGCGCAAAATGTGTCTGACGCAAAACTGCAATACCGTCCTCTGTACAATGATAACAGCACGACAATCGGCGAACAGTATCTCTATCGCGTTCGCGCGCGCAACGCCGCTGGGATTTCACTACCAAGCAACATTGTCGGCCCGGTCGAAGCAACCCATCACATCTTCATTGATGAATTTCAAAATGAATCGTTGTTGTTCTATAAGAAAGGCAAAACATATCTCGCCCAAAATGAAGCGCGGCGCCACAAAGAAGATATCCACCGGCTGCACGGCGAAGACGGCGCCTGGATTCTTTACAAGACGGACGCGCCGATGATTGGTTATGCGATTTATGTGTTTCTCAATGATGATGAATCCGGGTTGATGATGTCTATTTCGCAAGACGGACGCGCCTTTCAACCCGTCCAACCCCAGCGCATCGACTACAGCAGCGAAGAAGGCGAATACGGCTATCTTGACCCCGTGCTGTATACATCATCTATTGATGCGCAATATTTGAAAATTGAATTCAAAGGCAATGTCGCGTTATCGCGGGTAGAAATCGGTTATGCCAAATGAAATGCTGAAAGCACTCAGCAAGCGGATCGAGTCTGAACTGAATGGCAATATCATTCCCTTTTGGCGCGACCGCGTGATTGATTTTCAGCGCGGCGGGTTCATCGGGCGAATGACAAGCGACGGCGTGATTGACGCCGAGGCGCCCAGAGGGCTGATCCTTAATGCGCGCTTACTGTGGTCATACAGCGCGACATATCGTTTCAATTTCAATCCCGCATTGTTGGAACTCGCCGAACGCGCTTATGAGACGCTGGATCGCCATTTCTGGGACCACGCCTACGGCGGATGCGTCTGGTTGACGGACGCTGCGGGCGCTGTGTTGGATGACAAGAAAAAGTGCTACGGTCAGGCGTTCTATCTCTATGCGCTTGCGGAATATTATGCCGTCACAAAAAACGCCGCTGCACTCGACCGCGCTTTTGAACAAGTCGAATGGATCGAGCGTTGCTTTTATGATCCTGCTTACGGCGGTTACTTCGAAGTCTGCAACCGCGACGGTTCGCTAGCGGACAACTCACGCCTCAGCGAACGCGACCTCGACGCGAAAAAGTCGATGAACAACCACCTGCACTTGCTCGAAGCCTACTCAAACCTATTTCGCATCACAGGCGACGCATTCATCGAAACGCAATTACGCGCATTGATTGATCTTTTCACTCAGCGCATTATCGACCAAAATTCTTACCACATGGTTCCATTTTTTGATGAAGCATGGACGCCCGCTTCGTCGGCGTATACCTTCGGACACGACATCGAAGCCAGTTGGCTGCTTTGGGAAGCTGCAGAGGTTTTGCATGACAGACCGCTGCGAAATGCGCTTCGCCCGTTCGTGATGGACCTTGCAGAGCGCACCCTCACAGAAGGCGTCAGCCCGCAAGGCGGCCTCTATAATGAAGCTGAGGACGGGCGCATCATCGACGCGACGTATGATTGGTGGCCTCAAGCGGAAGCCGTGGTCGGATTTTTAAATGCGTATCAAATCAGCGGCGACCAACGCTACGCCTGGGCGGCGTGGGACGCCTGGGATTTTATCGACCGCCATTTCATCGACCGTGAGCATGGCGACTGGCATTGGCGCGCCGCGCTGAACGGCGAAGTTGACTCGCGCTACGATAAGGTATGCGAATGGAAAAGCCCCTACCACAGCGCCCGCGCCTGCATCGAAGCGCTGCGCCGCATTCAAGGATTACTCCAAAAAGGAGCCGCAAATGAAAGAAGCCAAATTCAAAAAGACGCTTAAATTATTAATTGCAGAACACGAAGAATTAATCAAACGCAAAAACGAAATCCAACGTAGCGGCCCGCGTATTTTTGTTCGATACAAATATCCGGTGTTGACCGCCGCCCACGCGCCGCTGCATTGGCGCTACGACTTCAATTACGAATCCAATCCCTACTGTATGGAACGCATGGGGATCAACAGCGCGTTCAATGCAGGCGCGATTGAATTCGACGGCAAGATGTGCGTGATGGCGCGGGTTGAAGGCTACGACCGCAAGTCGTTTTTCGCGCTTGCCGAAAGCAAAAACGGCGTTGACCGCTTTCGCTTTTGGGACGAGCCGATTGAGATTCCAGAGATCGACGAACGCGAAACCAACACCTACGACATGCGGCTGGTTCAACATGAAGACGGCTGGATTTACGGCATGTTCTGTTCGGAACGCCACCATGAAACCCAGCCCGGCAACCTCTCCGCCGCCATCGCCAGTTGCGGCCTGGCCCGCACCAAGGACTTGAAGAATTGGGAGCGCTTGCCCAATCTAAAAACCGAGGCCGACCAACAGCGCAACGTCGTACTGCACCCCGAATTCATTGACGGCAAGTACGCTTTCTATACCCGCCCATTGCGCGATTTCGCCGCGACCGGCTCCGGCGAAGGCGTAGGCTGGGGTTTGTGCGATAGCATGGGAAACCCTGTCATCGAAAATGAAACCATCTTTCACGGAGGCGCCTATCACACCATCAAAGAAGGCAAAAACGGCCAAGGCCCCGCGCCCATCAAGACGCCGGAAGGCTGGCTGCATCTCATGCACGGCGTACGCGACACGGCGGCGGGAATGCGCTATGTGTTGTATCTATTATTGACTGATTTGAATGACCCCACCAAAGTGCTCAAAGAACCGGGCGGCTATCTGCTTGCGCCCGAAGGCGAAGAGCGCGTCGGCGACGTGTCGAACGTCGCGTTCTCGAACGGGTGGATCGCCCGCGAAAACGGCGAGGTGTTTATGTATTACGGTTCGTCCGACACTCGACTGCACGTCGCGGTCAGCACGGTAGACCGGCTGCTGGATTACTCCTTCAATACACCGGAAGACGGGTTGCGTACATTTGTTTGCGTTCAGCAACGGAAACGCCTAATTGAATCCAATCGAAAAATCATGAAGGAACTCGGCCTGTGAAACAATTTCCCGACAATTTCACCTGGGGCGCGGCGACCTCCTGTTATCAAATCGAAGGCGCTTGGCAGGAAGGCGGCAAAGGCCCCTCGGTGTGGGACGGTTTTGTCCATACGCCCGGCAAGACGCTCAACGGCGAGACCGGCGACGTCGCCGCCGACCACTACCACCGTTGGCGTGAAGACGTCGCGCTGATGGCGCAGATGGGTCTCAAAGCCTACCGCTTTTCCATCTCCTGGCCGCGCATCCAACCCACCGGACGCGGCGACGCCAATCGTGAAGGCATCAAGTTTTATTCGGACTTAATTGACGCGCTACTCGAACACAACATCACGCCGTGGGCGACCCTGCATCATTGGGACATGCCGCTGGCGCTGCAAATGGAATGCGACGGCTGGCTGAATCCCGACTCGGCGAAATACTTTGCTGAATACGCGGCAATCTGCTTTGAGCATCTTGGCGACCGCGTCAAACATTGGATCACCCTCAACGAACCTTGGTGCACAGCCATTCTCGGTTTTGGACAGGGCGTATTCGCACCGGGACGCATATCAAACACTGAACCCTACATCGTCGCGCATAATCTCTTGCGGGCGCACGCCTATAGCGCCGATATTTATCGCTCACGTTTCCAAGATGCGCAGAAAGGCGTCATCGGCATCGCCAACAATTGCGACTGGCGCGAACCGAAGACTGGTTCCGATCAAGACCAGGCCGCAGCGCAACGGGCGCTTGAGTTTTTCCTTGGCTGGTTCGCCGACCCGTTATACTTCGGCGACTATCCAGAAGTCATGCGCGAGCGGGTCGGCGAACGCCTGCCGCAATTCACGGACGAAGACCGCGACAAGGTCAAAGGTTCCACCGATTATTTCGGCCTCAACCACTACACCACCCTCTACGCTGAACACGCCGAACTCGACCAACTCAATACGTTAGACGCGGAAAGCAACGGTGGGCTGCTCGAAGACCAATGCGTCAATATGTGCGCCGATCCATCCTGGAAAACCACTGACATGGGCTGGGCGATTGTTCCCTGGGGCTGCCGCAAGTTGCTCGAATGGACCGACCAGCGTTATGGCAAGCCGGAAATCTATCTCACCGAAAATGGCTGCGCGGCGCCGGATACAGTCATCAATGGCGCATTTGACGATCAG
The DNA here is from genome assembly GCA_030765645.1 of Candidatus Hinthialibacter antarcticus. Classification (NCBI taxonomy): domain Bacteria; phylum Candidatus Hinthialibacterota; class Candidatus Hinthialibacteria; order Candidatus Hinthialibacterales; family Candidatus Hinthialibacteraceae; genus Candidatus Hinthialibacter; species Candidatus Hinthialibacter antarcticus. Next base: position 286,942 of record JAVCCE010000011.1, read on the forward strand.
GCTCGCATTGATTTTCTCAACGGATATTTAAACGAGTGCCATGCGGCTATCGAAAAAGGCGTCAACCTGAAGGGATATTTCGTCTGGTCGCTGATGGACAACTTCGAATGGGCGCTAGGCTATTCAAAGCGCTTTGGTATGATCCACATCGATTACAACACGCTGGCGCGAACGCCCAAAGCCTCGGCGGAGTGGTACCGAAAAGTAATTCAGAATAACGGAGTTTAACGCATCATGAATTCACGTGAACGAATTCTATCAGCATTGCATCATACCGAAGCCGACCGGATTCCCGTCGATTTTTCTTCGCACCGTTCGTCAGGCATCAGCGCCATTGCGTATCGGAAATTACGTAAACATCTCGGCCTGCCAGAGAAACCAGTTCGCGTATACGACTTGATTCAACAACTGGCGCTGGTCGATGATGACGTGCTCGACTGGTTTGGAACCGACGCGGTTGAGTTAGGCCGCGCCTTCGCGATGGACGGTTCGATCTGGGCGGACTGGACGCTGCCGGACGGCTCGCCCTGTCTCGTCCCCAACTGGCGCATTCCACAGCGGGAAGACGACGCCTGGGTAATCTATTCAGATAGCGGGCGGCCAATTGGCCGAATGCCCGACGGCGCGTTGTACTTTGAACAGTGTTATTACCCCTATCACCAAGACGACCAAGGCGATCTTGCGATAGGCTTTCAGGACAACATGTGGGCGGCGGCCCCGTCTCCGCCCGGGCCAATGGTAGAGGGCGCAGAAGGACGAAAGCGGTTGCGTGAAACGGCGAAACAATTTCGCCAATCAACCGACCGCGCCATCGTCGCCTTGTTTGGAGGCAACCTGCTCGAGACCGGACAAATGATGTACCGCGCGGATACGTTCTTCCTGTTGCTGGCGGAAAATCCAAAACAGGCGCATGATTTTCTTGACCGTCTGCTGGAACTGCATTTGAAAAATTTATCGGCGTTTCTTGACGACGTTGCGCCCTTTGTCGACATTGTCTTGTTCGGCGACGACCTCGGGATGCAAAGCGGCCCGCAGATTTCTCCACGAATGTACCGTGAGTTTTTTAAGCCGCGTCATCAACAATTATGGTCGCGCGTTAAAGAGAAAAATTTATCGGTCATGCTGCATTGCTGCGGCGGGGTGCGTCCTTTATTGCGCGATTTGATCGATGCGGGTTTAGATGCGATTAATCCTGTTCAAGTCAGCTGCAACGGCATGGGCTTACGCGAATTAAAAAAAGATTTTGGAAATGATCTCTGCTTTTGGGGCGGCGGCTGCGACACCCAGCGCATCCTGCCAAACGCGAAGCCGCAAGAAATACGCGAGCACGTTCTCAACGCCATCGAGATCATGCAGCCCGGCGGCGGGTTTGTCTTTCAGCAGGTGCATAACATCCTGGCGGATTCACCGCCTGACCATATCGCCGCCATGGTAGACGCTCTGCATGAGGCCAATGCAAAATAAAAATGTCGGGATTATCGAATTTCAGGCAAACGGAATAAGCGGATTTCGTGGGTTTCATCTTCAGCGGCGACTTCGGCGTACACCCAAAGTTCGTCGCCGACTTCGAGCCAGTGCGAATAGCGAAAGGTCGAGAAGTGTTGATTGGGCGTACTGCTCTTCAACAACGGCGCATCCGGCGTCAGATCAATCATGCGGTGCAAGTCAAAGGTGAACGCCAAACCCGTCTGCACATTATAAACCGGGTCAAACCAGTTCACGCTTGATCCCTCATAAACAAATAGCCATCCCGCTCCAATTGGAAGCAATGACGAGGGTCGGACAAAAAAGTCATGCCAGCCGATCAGTTGCATCACCGATTGATGCGGATCGCCCACGGGCGCCCAGGTCTCACCGTCGCCGCTGGAGAAGTGATAGATGCGCTCGTTGCGCCGCATGTAGCCAATCAAATAGGCGTGATAAGCGCCGTCGGCGTAAGCGATGACCGGGTCTTTATATTCGACGGGGATTACATCGCGTTCGTATTCTTTCTTAATTGGCGATATAACGACTCGCGCCGTTGAAGGATCAAACTGATCGGGCCGTTCGGCGTCATCAAACTTGATGATGCTCCAGGGGCCGCCTTGCCAGGGGCCGCAAGCGTACAACTTCCATTTTTTTGTATGAGGATCGCGCAACAACGCGGGTCGCTCGAAGCCTTTCATCGGCAGGTCTTCCGCCAGAATCGAGAGCGCTTTTTCAAAATGCACGCCGTCGTCGCTTCGCAATATACGGATTTCATACCCGCGCAGCCCACGCGGAAACTCGGCGGACCGCATTCGGCACGCCAACCAGAACACGCCGTCTTCACCGCGCACAACCGACGGCGCCCCCGCCCACCATTCCGGTTCGAGTTTGTCGGGGCGCAAAATCACATCATAGGTTTCAAAGTGTTTTTGAAGCGAAGCAAATTCGTGATCGGGGAGATCGAGAGCGGCGGCATGATGCGCATAAAACAAACAGAGAAAAAGCACAGCATGAAAATGCAATAGATATTTTTGGATACGAAAAAACATAAACGATGACAGCCTTATCCGTTTTCTCCATTTTGGATGCGCGACAAAATCCGTACGGTTTTTGATTCAATCCACGGCTGAACGGTCTGGTCGAATGCAGCGAAGTGGTTGGTTTTGGTATGCGCCTGAAACGCTGACTCATTTGCATAGACTTCATACAAAAATATTTTGTTGGGATGATCGGGTTCAATGCAGACGTCAAATTGCAAGCATTCAACCTCACGCTCGATTGAATTTTTCGCTTGCGTCTTGACCGCATCAAGCAACGGCGCTTCACATCCTGCTTTGCTTTCAAATTCAACGACAACAACAAACATGAAAAGACTCCCCTGACTTACGATTCGTACGCCAAACACAACATGCAATATATTGAATCTATCGACATTAAATAATAAAAGGAATTACTTATCTACCAAAAAAAACTCAATTTCACAAGCCTATCAAAAATTACAGATTGGTCTCCGGGAAGAAATGGCGCATAAAAATCAATATAATAAACTAAAATTGTCAAGAAAATAATTTAACTGTCTTCGTTTTACTGTTAAGATAATACAAAATAACGATAACTATTTATAAACTTATTACTATATATTCATCTTTCGGAATACATTGATTTCATCCCGGGGATTGCTGTATCCTCTTTTTACTGGGAACAAGGTAAAAACGAACAGAGGGAGCACCATGGAAAACCCAGTCAATCGACGCGGATTTATTCGCAATACCGTATTATCAACCTCTATTGACGCTGCCGTTCCATCAGCGTCCGCGAACCAATCCGTCATGTCGCAATCGAATGGTATTCCGACCGGCAAAATCGTGCGCATAAACAAACAAGGATAGTTCGAATGAGCCATGACAACGTAGACCGACGTAAGTTTCTGCAAAAAACCGCTATCGCAGCAGGCGCCATGGCTGGCTTAAGTTTGGAAGAGAAAACGCTGATGGCAAATGCCGATACGCCTCAGCAAACGCAGGCCGCTCAAATTGACGGCGCGTTGCCTCAAGGCAAAATCGGCGACGTATCCATCAGCCGGTTGATCTGCGGCGGAAACCTGATCGGCGGTTACGCCCACGCGCGCGACCTCATCTATGTTTCGTCTTTGTTGAAAAACTATTTCAGCGAAGAAAAAATATTTGAAACCTTGGAACGCTGCGAAGAACACGGCGTCAACACCATCGTCACCAATGTGAATCCGCGCAGCAACGACTCGCGCACCACTAACATTCTCAGCAAATATTGGAACGAACGCGGCGGCAAAATTCAATGGCTGGCGCAATGCCATCCCGATTCAAAAGATATTGACGCCGTGGTCAACATCGCCGTCGATAACGGCGCGACCGGCGCCTTTCTCATGGGCGGCGTCGGCGACAACTGGACCAAACACGAGCGCGTCGACCTGATCGGCGAGGCCGTCAACAAATTCAAACAAAACGGCCTGATCGCAGGCGTTGCGGGCCATTCGCTGCAAGTGCCGATGGCGTGTGAAGCGGCGGGCGTCGGTAATGATTTTTACGTCAAGACCTTTCATCATGACAAATACTGGTCGGCGACGCCCGAAGAACACCGCATGGATTTCAACGTCGACGTCAAACGCCATCAAGACCACCGCAAAGACCACGATAATATCTGGTGCATTAACTCAACCGAAACCGCCGCGTTTATGGCGAAAGTCGAAAAACCCTGGATCGCGTACAAAGTCATGGCCGCCGGGGCCGTTCATCCCAGCGACGCATTTAAGTTCGCGTATGAAAACGGGGCCGACTTTATTCTGGCGGGCATGTTTGATTTTCAAGTGACAGAAGACGTTATCATTGCGAAGAATATTTTATCGCAGCCGCTGCAACGCCAGCGGCCTTGGCGCGCATAGGGAGAAACCAAATGAATAAGAAATCCGAAGTTGACCGCCGCCGTTTTATCACAACATCCATCGCCGCTTCCGCGCTCGCAGCGGGCGTAAGTTTTGAAGAGCAGAGTCTCGCGCAAGCCGCCGAAGCGCCATCGCGCCCTAAAGGCGACTCCAAGGGAATGAAGTACGGCAAGATTGGCGATCTGGAAATCAGCCGTTTGTTTTGCGGCGGCAATCTCATCGGCGGTTGGGCGCACAGCCGCGATTTGATCTATGTGTCGGATCTCGTCAAAGCCTATCATAGCGACGAAAAAATCATGGACACCTTCGAACTCGCCGAAGAATACGGCGTCAACACGGTCTTGACCAATCCCGTCTCCGACAAAGTCATCAATCGCTATTGGGATGAACGCGGCGGCAAGATTCAATGGATATCCGACTGCGCGTCCGGTAAGACCATCATCGAAGGCATCCAGCGTTCCGTCGACAGCGGCGCCCATGCGGTTTATGTACAGGGCGGCCTCAATGACAAGGCGGTTCTCGACGGACAAATTGATCTGGTCGGCGAAGCGTTAGCGTTTATTCAGGAGCAGGGCGTTCCCGGTGGATTAGGCGCGCACAGTCTTGAGACGGTTAAGGCTTGCGTCGATGCGGGCTTTAAGCCTGATTTTTGGGTCAAGACGATTCACCCCGACTTGTATTGGTCGGCCACGCCCAAAGAAAACCGTAAGGATGATTGCTGGTACGGCGGCAACCAACTCGACCATGATGAATTCCATGACAACATCTGGTGCCTCAATCCAGAAGAAACCATTGATTACATGAAATCATTAGAGACGCCCTGGATCGCGTTCAAAGTTATGGCGGCGGGCGCCGTCAGACCGCAGCAGGGCTTCCAATACGCATTTGAAAGCGGCGCTGATTTCGTCTGCGCCGGAATGTTTGATTTCCAACTGGTCGAAAACGTCATCATCGCCAAGGGAATTTTGAACAATCCCGAACTCGAAGCCAAACGCCCGCGCGCTTGGATGGCGTAAGGAGATATTCATGAAGATCAACGTCAACCGCCGGGGATTCATCAAAAAATCCATGATCGCTACTGCCGCGACTTTGGGAACCAGTTTTGAAGAGAAAGCCCTTCTCGCCAAAGAACCCGGCCCTGCGCCCGACGCATGGGAGGGCGAGTTCCCCGTCGGGAAACTTGGCGACCTCAATGTAAGCCGCCTGATCTGCGGCGGAAATCTCATCAGCGGGTTCGCCCATAGCCGCGACTTGATCTATGTCTCGTCGCTTTTACAAAATTATTTCACAGACGACAAAGTATGCGAGACGCTGGCGCAATGCGAAGAAAATGGAATCAATTCCGCCCTGCTTCGGGTGGACGACCATACCGTTCGTATTCTCAACAGATATTGGGACGAGTGGGGCGGACAAATGCAATGGATCGCCCAAGCCAAACTAGCGGGCAATGATCATAAAGCCGATTTCAATAAAGCCATCGACAACGGCGCCCAAGCCGTCTTCGTACACGGCGGCGTCGGCGACAGTTGCGTCGAAAACAAGCAGGTCGATCTCGTCGCCGAAGCGGTCGATTTCATCAACAGCCAGGGCGTGGTCAGCGGCGTCGCCGGACACAAACTCGAAACCATCAAAGCCTACGAAGACGCCAAACTCAACAACGGCTTTTACATGAAAACGCTCAACGCAAAGAACTACTGGTCGGCGGGCCCCATGCCGCGTAACGACAGCGTGTGGGCCGAGACGCCTGAAGAGACCATCGCATACATGAAAAGCATCAACAAACCCTGGATCGCATATAAGGTGCTGGGCGCGGGCGCCATTCATCCCAAAGAGGGATTCAAATACGCCTACGAAAACGGCGCCGACTTTATTTGCGCCGGGATGTTTGATTTTCAAATTACCGAAGACGTCATCATTGCCAAAACGCTATTAACCAGCAACCTCAAACGCGAACGCCCGTGGGTGGCTTAGCGTACCGCTATTTGAACTTACTTCAGGAGAACCGACATCGTGACAGTTGCAAAACCACTTGACCGCAGACGCTTCATTCACTCGGCGGGTGCCGTTAGTGCGCTCGCGTTATCCAACCGCTCCATCGCGCAAGCCAACGATACAATCAACCTCGCCGTCATCGGCGTCGGGACGCAAGGCCAGGAACTCACCAACGCCTGCATGAAAATCCCCGGCGTACGCATTCAGGCGATTTGCGACATTTGGGAAACCTACAACCTAAATAAAACATCGCGCATCCTCGAAGGCTTCAACCAAGAACATACAACCTATACCAATTACAAAGACCTGCTTGAAAAAGAAAGTGGACTTGACGCCGTCATCATTGCAACGCCGGATTTCTGTCACGCCGAACAAACGGCCGCGTGCCTGAACGCCGGGCTGCACGTCTATTGCGAAAGTTTGATGTCGAACACCATCGACGGCGCCCGCAGCATGGCGAACGCCGCAAAAGACAGCGGCAACTTATTGCAAATCGGCCACCAGCGCCGTAGCAACCCCTATTACCACTATTGCTTCGACCACCTCATCAACGAAACCAAACTGCTGGGCAAACTCACCGCCAGCAATAGCCAATGGAACCGCCCCGTACAAACGCCGCGCGGCTTCCCCCGGCGCTTTCCGGTTGAAGACGCCGTGCTTAAAGCAAACGGCTATTCGTCAATGCAGCAGTTTCGCAATTGGTCGTGGGCGCGCGAACTGGGCGGCGGCCCGGCGGCGGAACTCGGCTCGCACCAGTTTGACGTGATGAACTGGTATCTCGAGACAACGCCGAAATCAGTCCTCGCGACTGGCGGCGTCGAATATTACGACGACGGTGCGCACGAATGGTACGACACGCTGATGGCGGTGTTTGAATATGAAACGCCGAAAGGCACCATCCGCGCGTTTTATCAAACGTTGAGTTCAAACAGCAACTTCGGCTACTTTGAAAATTTCATGGGCGATGAAGGTACGCTTTACGTCTCCGAAGCGGCGGGTCGCGTTAAAGTCTACCGCGAGCCGAACGCGCCTGATTGGGAAAAGTGGGTCAAACTCAACATTTTGAAATCACCGGTCGCGCCGCCTAAGGAAGAAAAGAAAGAAGAAAGCGAATCGGTATTAGACATTAAAGAATCCGTCATCCCGCCGACGTACGATGTTCCGGTTGAATTCAGCGATCCCGTCTATCAACCGCACTTACAGAATTTCATCTCCGCCATGAAAGGCGAAGCCAAACTGGCTTGCCCGGCTGAGATCGCATTCGCCGCGACCGTGATGACCATCAAACTTAACGAAGCAGCGCAAAAAAGCGAAAAGACCGAATTCAAACCAGAAGATTTTATCGTATAAACACACAATGAAAATTCATCCGTGGTTATTCACTATAGTAGCGTGTCTGACGTCCGTGTGTTTTTCGCTGGCGCCGCTCTCTCAAGAAACACAGGATTGGATCGGCGACCGCGACGACGGCAGCCGCGCCATGCCGGTGCATAACATTCCGCTGCTTGATGAAGAAGGCATGGAACTCTTGCCGGACGATGAATTCCCGGTTCCCTTCTCGGTCAAGCAAACATGCGGAAAATGCCACCAATACGAACGCATCACTCAAGGCTGGCACTTTAGCGCCGCCATTGAGAGCGCATCGCCCGGGCGCCCGGGTCACCCTTGGATTTATGTTGACCACGATACGGGGACCGTCCTGCCGCTTTCCTATCGCGAGTGGCAAGGCGCGTTCACGCCAAAAGAAGCAGGCCTCAACGACTGGCAATTTATCAAGCGGTTTGGACGACACTGGCCCGGAGGCGGCGTAGGTGAATGGCAGTCGCTTGACGCGCAAGATTTGGTCATGCGTAAGTTTGTCTCCGGCCCGCTAGACGCAAACTGCCTCGCCTGCCATGACGCGAATCCGGCGCACGATCAAGCGGAATACGCCAACCAGATTGCGCGCGAGAATTTCCGCTGGGCGGCGGCGTCAACCTCTTCGTTTGCCATTGTATCCGGCGCGGCGGCGGATATGCCTGACGCGTATGACTACCTCATGCCCGAACCGCCCAATGATCCAAAACTAATTGAACCGGGCGTTGAATACAAACAGGGAATCTTCGACGCCAAGAAGCGCGTCTTTTTCGATATCAAAAAGCAAATCCCCAATGAACGTTGTTATTATTGCCACACCTCCGTCGATCTCGATGCGCTTCCCGCCAGCGGTTACAACCGCGAACAAGACGTACATATCGCGGCGGGCATGTCATGCGTCGATTGCCACACCAACGGCGTCGATCACGACATCGTTCGCGGCTATCCCGGCGAGTCGGTAGTCTCAAACAACCCGCTTGCTGGTGCGCTGACGTGCGAAGGCTGCCACATTCAACATAACGGTGCGTCAACGCCGACGGCGGGGCGCTTCACGGCGCCGCTGCCAGAGCACAAAGGCATCCCGCCGGTTCATTTCGACAAACTCGCTTGCACCGCCTGCCACTCCGGCCCCTGGCCCGACGAACGCGCGCACCGCTTCAAAACATCGCTCGCGCATGGCCTGGGAATGCACAAAATCAACCACGACCCTGACGCGCTTCCTCATATCTACGCGCCTGTCTTCGCCAAAGGCTTCGACGGAAAAATCGCGCCGCACTACGCACTGTGGCCGTCGTATTGGACGACTTACAATCGGGACAACGATGAGACATATTTATTGACACTCGATCAAATAAAAAGCCATGTTGGTGACTTGGACAATAAATTCCGAGAACAAGTGCAAGATCGTTGGGGCAACATAGACAACCAGCTCATTACCAATGTGTTTGATTCCATCCGAGTGGAGAATAGTGAAACGAATACATGGCCTAATTTGATTAGCGGAAGCAGGAAATATTCCTTGACGGATACACCGCCAAAATTGTTTACAGGCAACCAGTCTGAACCCTACCTCTGGCCGATGGGGCATGACGTTCGCCCCGCCGCGCAATCGTTAGGCGTTCGCGGATGCGATGATTGCCACAGCCAAGGCGCCGCTTTCTTTACTGGCGCGTTGCCCGTTGACGGGCCGTATGTTGACGAATCTTATTCTGAAATTCAAATGATCGCTTTGATGCAAATCGACCAACCGTATACGCATTTATTCAATCAATCATTTGGGATGAGGCCTTTGTATAAGTGCATCATTTCCGTATGCGCCGTCATCATCGCGTTGATTGGCCTCGCGTATATTGTTCGCCTCATCCAACGCGCGATGGACCGGACGAATACGATTCTCGATGACGAGTTGGAGGATTGACCGTGTCGCTTCGCTTCTTCCAAGGGGCCGCTGCGTTGGCGCTGGTCATAGGCCTTGTTCTTCTCACACTGACAGCAGCGCCGTCGATCCTGCACGGCGCCCAATTATCCGGCTATGGCCTGATTGCCCATATCAGCCTGTCGCCTATTTATGTCATTGCATTTCTGGCCTACATGTTCATGTCGTCTCCACGCTTGGATGCGCTTCAATCAACCACACTCAAATCACTGTTATCATTTTTATACTTGCTCGCGCTCGCCTCAACATTCGCCGCCATTGCGATCATCCCACTCACCATGCTGCCGCTGGTTTCGACGGACTGGCTTGAATGGCTGCTGCTCATGCACCAACGCTGCGCCATCGTGATGGTCGTTAGCGTATTGATCTACCTATCCAGTTACAGCCTGTCGCGCAGCCGTTTCTTTCAGGAGTAATCTGATTTCCGCCCCAATCAACGGTTCACCATGGCGTGATAATTTGTTGCGCTATGCGCATGACGCCATGGCGACGCGCTTTGAGATATTGCTCTTACATGATGACGCCCAATACGCGCGCCAGGCCGCTGAAGCCGCCTTTTCAGAACTCGACCGTCTCGAACAAACGCTAAGCCGATACATCGAAACCAGCGACATAACCCGCATCAATCGCTTAAAGCCCGGCGAACAGTCCCGTATCGGATTAGACGTATTCGCTTGTCTAAAAGAGTGCCTGGAACTTTACGTCGAAACCGAAGGCGCATTCGATGTTGGCATAGGCGAACTGATCACCGCATGGAAAAGTGCAACGCCTGATGAAGAAACAATAAATTGCATATTAAAAAACGGCGGGATACAAAACATCCAACTTCATGCAGACCCGCCAGCAGTAAGCCGATCAGAAAACTCAATTACGATTGACCTGGGCGGCTATGGCAAAGGCTATGCGCTAGACCGCATGGCGGAGATATTGCGGGAATGGGATGTGGAATGCGCATTACTCCACGGCGGCATGAGCACCGCGCTCGCGCTTGAGTCGCCGCCAAACGAAACGGGATGGCCCATTACCATCAGCCATCCCGTCAGTCAAAAAAATATAAAAACGCTTCATCTTTCAAACGCTGCATTCAGCGGCTCCGGCCTGCAAAAAGGACCGCACATTATTGATCCCCGCACGGGCCAACCCGCCGACCACCCGATTGCCGCCTGGGTGCTGACGAAACGCGCCGCCCGCGCCGATGCGCGATCAACCTCTTTTATGATGATGAACCCTGATGAGATAAACGCATGGATCCAAAACCATACCGATGAACAGGGCGCCACACTCGACGCTGACAACCAATTGCTTTGGTTCCCAACTACAGACCAAAGCGCATGATGTCGCCGTTGGAAGCGACGCCGTTTGAAACATCAAATGGCGCCAGGTCCTGCCCCACTGCCGCCTCGAAGTCGCCGTCGGGGCCGTAACTCATCAGCGCCCAAATTTTGTTGGGGCGTCCCTGGTTAGGGAAATGTTTGCCAAGACCGTTGGGCGTACGATAATTATCGGCAAACGCCGGGTCCCAATAGGGGTAGGTGTTAATCGGATCTAATGGGTTCGATTCTTCTTCTGTTAAGAGCGTATTAAATTTATCTTCTGGAATCGACGACATATACGATACAGGCGTCGTCAAGACAACCAACCGCTGGAAACGCGTCCGTTGCGTTCCATCCGCTGAAGTAAACGGATACGAGTTGTTATCTAACCGGTATTGTTCTATCGCAGTTCCCAGGTTGCGCATATCGGCTTGTGCGCCTGCGATTTTGGCGCGTATCTGCGCGTTTAAAAAATTGGGGACGGCAATTGCAGCGAGGATGCCAATAATGGCGACGACAATCAACAATTCAATCAATGTAAAACCATGCGATTTCATACAAAGATGCCTTTCATATCCGAATTTGCTCCACACCTAATGAATAGCGCAAGCGGAGCATTACCGTCTATGAAATTGATAAAATTGTCAGAAAAAAATGAAAATTAAGGTTCTTCCGTTAATTGGATACTTTTTTTATACATTGAATTGAGATTTCGCTGCATGTGGCATGGGTACACCTCTGCTCGCTTCAGTGTGGGCTTTCAGGCCCTTATGCACAGGCGCTCCCAGAGTTGCACCCATGCCTGAATTGGTTTGTCAATTATTGATACGCCGGGATATATTTTCGGAATCAAAATCATGACCATCCATCAATGTAGGTACTCACTTACCGGATGAACCAAAATTAATTACGGTCCGGGTGCGTCCCCCACTCATTGCGCCGCGCCGGGTCAAAATCGGGATTATTTTCAGGCATTTGCGCGTGAATTGATTCGCGCCAACGAATCAATTTTTGATGCAGTTGTTTTGTGATTTCCGGTTTTTCATTCGCAAGATTTTTTGATTCGCCCATATCATTTTTTAAATCATATAATTCTAAATGGCCGTCTTCAAAAAATTCAATCAATTTATATTTCCCGTCGCGAACCGCGCTTGCCGGCGACGAATGATGATAGATTGGATAATGCCAGAAGATCGGGCCGCGTTTCTTTTTCTCTCCCTTTAACCAGGGCATTAAACTCACGCCGTCTAAGTCGCTTTGTTTGTCGACGACGCGTTTCTCCACGTCCAAAAACGTCGGATAAAAATCTACGCTGCTGACAGGCTCATTACATTCGCTGCCCGGTTTTACGGCGCCCGGCCAACGCACGATCAACGGAACGCGTATCCCGCCTTCATACAAAGTTCCTTTTTCATCCCGCAACGGTGCATTGGTTGAAACAATCGGGCCGATGCCCTGAAAATGCTGGCGTAAGCCGCCGTTGTCTGAAAAGAATATGACCATTGTATCGTCCGCAAGTTTCAAATCATCCAAGGTATCCAGTACGCGCCCCACGCTTTGGTCGACGTGTTCCATCATGGCTGCATAGATTGGATTATTCACGCCGTCTGCGGGTTTATCTTTTTGTTCGTATTTGCGAATCAATTTTTCCCGCGCCTGCAATGGAATGTGTACGGCGTAATGATGAAGGAATGCACAGAACGGCTTGTCTTTGTGGTCTTGAATGAACTGTACGCAGCGGTCGGTTAAAACTTCAGATTGATAGTCTTCTTTGGTGATATCCGTTTCCGGCGTCGTTCGGAAATTAAAATGCGCACCGCCAGTCACCAGCATTTCGTCAAAGCCCTGACGGTCAGGAAAATGCTCACGCCCGCCCAGATGCCACTTACCGAACACACCCGTTTTATAGCCAGCCGATTGCATGGCTTCGCCCAGGGTGATGATTTCTAACGGCAGGTGTTGCGTACGGTTTTTTGGGACGCGCAGTTTTTCATACGGACGCCAATGTCCAGTTATAAAATCAATGACGCCCACATGCGCGGGGTATTGCCCCGACATAATGCTGGCGCGGGTCGGCGAACAGACCGGACAGGCGGCGTACGCATCGGTGAATCGCATTCCCTGCGCGGCGAGGCGGTCGATATTGGGCGTTTCATGGAATTTGTGTCCATAACATCCGAGGTCGGCCCAACCAAGATCGTCGATTAAGATAAAGACAACATTGGTCTTTGTATCTTGCGCATTGGCGGCCCGCCCCCACGAAGAACAAGCCGCGCCTGCGGCTAGCGCTCCAAGTTGAAATAACGCATTTCGACGATCAATCTTCATGGTTCACTCCCCAAAAATAATCAATGATCCAGCGACACTAACCATTTCATTTCAGACGAAATTTGTCTAGCCTTTTAGCGCTTTCAACTTTATGAAGAATGAGAAAATCACTTCGCCTCGCGCCGACTCACGTAAGAAAAGTCTCGCCTGATTTTGCATCGCCCCAGGCGCCGTCAATGTTCTGTAGAGAACGATTCGATAGCGATCTAGTAATATTCAGAACAGAATATTTATGGTTCTTCCGTAAAATGGATACTTTTTTTTCGCTGCATGTGGCATGGGCGCAACTCTGCTCGCTTCAGTGCGGGCTTTTAGGCCGGAATGCGTTTTCGGAACCAAAACCATGCTCATCCAACAATGTAGGTATTCACTCACTGGATGAACCATTTTTATTTTCCCTCTGTAGTCACCAAATCACTTTTTAATTCCCGTTCAAAAAAATCAAAGATGCGCTGAAACAAATGATAGCGCCGCGCATCGCCGCCGATGCTGTGGTCGCGTTGCGGATAGATATAAAGTTCATACTCTTTGTTGGCTTCGATGAGCGCATCCACCAGTGAATAAATATTTTGAATGTGCACATTGTCGTCTGACACGCCGTGCGCCAAAAGCAACGAACCTTCTAAACCGTCGGCAAAATTGATGGGGGCCGCATCGTGATAGCCGTCTTTGTTTTCATCGGGCTGTCCCATATAGCGCTCGGTGTACACCGTGTCATACAGCAGCCAATCGGTCACAGGCGCGACCGCCGCCCCGGCGCGAAACAACCCCGGCTTCATTAACATCGCCGCGCAAGTCATAAAGCCGCCGTTGCTCCAGCCCCAGATTCCCATACGCTCGCCGTCGACGTAAGGCTGCGTCTTGAGATGCTCGACCAGTAGTTCTAAATCCTGCAGCGGCTTGTCCGCCGCATTTTTATGAATTCCCTCGATCCATTCGCGCCCGCGTCCGTAGGTTCCCCGCGTATCGAAACCGACATAGATATAGCCTTGGTTGACAAAGGCCATGTCTTGCGAGCCGGTATATCGGTTTTTCACGACCTGCCCCGCCGGGCCGCCGTAGACGTTTACGATCACGGGATACTTTTTGTTTGGATCAAAATCAAAAGGCTTCAACACGCTCGCGTAATAGTCCAAACCGTCCGGCGATTGAATGGAAACAATCTCTTTTGATTTGATGCGCCACGGCGCATAGTCTTGCGGCGTGCGTTCGCCCATTTTACGAATCACGTTTCCGCTATTATCAATAATCTGAATGCAGCGCGGCGTTGCCGTGTTGGAATAATCATCAATGGCGAAACGGTGGTCCGCAGACCAATTCACGTTGTGAGCGCCGGGTTCATGGGTCAGCAGGCGGGGCTTGCCGCCGCTGAGCGAAACCGAATAGGCGTGTTGTTCAATCGGCGTTTCTTTATTGGCGACGAAGTAAGCGCGCTTGTTCTTTTCATCGGTTCCGAATGATGTGCTCCACGGGTTTGGGTCAACCTCCCAGGCGCCGCGCGTCAACTGGCGCAGTAATTTTCCCTGGTTGGAATATAAATAGAGATGGCTAAAGCCGCTACGTTCTGAGAACCAGAGGAACGCGTCTTTTTTCTTAAGAAAAAACGGCTTGCCATGAGAGGAAACCCACTCGTCGTCGGTTTCTTCGAGGATAGTCTTGCATTCTCCGCTGCGTAAATCCACAAACAGCAACCGCAGCATCGTCTGTTTGCGGTTCACCACTTGCACCGCCAACGTCTCGCCGTCCGGCAGCCATTCAACGCTGCATATATATTCGTAGGGTTCGCCGAGATCGACCCAGCGCGTCTCGCGGGCCGAGAGCGAAACCACTCCCAGCCTCACGCTTGGGTTGACCGTGCCCGTTTTGGGATAACGCATCTCGCGGGTCTGCGGGACGGGCTTGGAAAAATCGGTCACGGGATAAATTGAAACTTCGCGTTCATCAAATTGCAGATACGCAAGCCGGTCGTTGTTGGGCGACCATTCAAAAGCGCGCCATCCACTGCGGTTGTGAATTTCTTCCCAATACACCCACGACAGGCGCCCGTTCAAAATGCCGTCGCCGCCGTCTTCGGTCAGACGAATCTCTTTCTTCTGATTGCGGTCAAACGCATATAAATCACCCGTGCGGGTGTAGGCGGCGTAGCGCTCATTGGGCGAATCGGTCGCATCCTTTTTTTCTCCTTCCGGCAATTCGGGCCGCGTTTCTTCATTCAGCAAATTCTCTTTGAAGTTCCACACATACCGCTTGCCTTCAACGCTCAAACGTAGATCATTGGTCAACTTGCGCCAATTAAACCAGCCGATTTTCTTAATCGCCGTCACGTCGTCAGGAACCGTAGCGCGTTGTTTTGAAACGGCAATCGACGCGCCTTTGGGATGAGACGCCAGCGCAACAATCGCGTCATGCACCGCGAAGGGAGACACGACAAACGGCGTCGCATCCTTGGCGGGATCATAGATCACCAGATGCGGCGCTTCGGTCACGGATGAAACCAGATACGCCAGATGGTGGCCTTCGGGCGACCATTGCAGCGAACGCGGAAGATGAGGCGCAATCGGCTTTACGCCGGCTTCGTCCCGTTTATAAAGATAATCAAGATTAATATCTTTGAATGGCTCTTCTTGCGCGAATGTGAAAAGAGGAAATGCAACAAGCAGACATAAACACCAATGCAAATTACGCATGACAATTCATTCTCCAGAGATTTTATTTACCGTACCAACGGCCAATCCGCCATGTGTGATTGCAGCGAAGGTCGCGCAATTTCAAAAAGTTTGGGCCAGCGTTTTCCGGTAATGAATATGCGCCCGTTCATGGCGTCATAGGCGATACCGTTCAGTACATCCGTCAGCGGGGTTTGCTCATTCGGCGCAAGCAAGCCGCTTGCATCAATCCAACCAATCACCTGACCGTCTCTGGGGTCGATTCGCGCAATACGGTCGCTCATCCACACGTTCGCCCACACTTCGCCTTCGATCCACTCTAACTCGTTGAGACGCGTGACGGAGGCGGCGCCTTCTTTCACGGTTACGCTGCGCAATAAATCAAACGTATCCGGGTCGCGAAAGTATAAGGTTGAACTTCCATCGCTCATAATGAGCGATGCTCCGTCGCTGGTCAGCCCCCAGCCTTCGGTTTCATACGATAATTCACCGATGAGATCAAATGACGTTTTGTCAAAAACCAATGCCGTGTGCTCGCGCCAGGTCAATACAATAATTTTGTTTTCAACCACCGCGCAGCCTTCGCCAAAATAGCGTCCCTCTATATGAATCTGTTTAATCACTTCGCCCGTGTAAACGCTGACGCGGCGCAGAGTCGATTCGCCATACTGCCCGGTTGTTTCAATCAATGAATCCTTGTCCCACAATAAACCTTGGGTAAACGCATTTGCATCATGCGGAAACGAATTCACCACATCGACGGGCGCCGTCTCTGCGCAATAAACAAAGGCGCAAAACGAAACGGCAACGAAAAATACAATTGGATAAATGCGGTTGATAATCATCATTTTTGTCATCATAACGCCGTCGGGATGAATCATGAAACCGTTTCAAAATTCGCGGCGGCTTTTCCCTGCGTGAAATCTGTTGTTTAATAACGAACTGGTTTGCGCCTTATCCGGTTTTTCCTCTTCGATCTTTCATCCGCAGACCAGAAATTTCGAGGAGGAAGATATATGCGCTGGATACTACTTTCCGCTGTTTTGCTGTTCCCGTCAATTACGCTCGCAGGATCATTAGGAGAAGGGACGCCCGAATTTCGCGTCCGCGACGGCTATCACGTCAGTTTGGCTTCGCTGCAGTTGCCCGAAGCGCGATTCATTGAATTTGACGACAAGGGGACGCTCTATGTCAGCGCGCCGCGCAAAGGCGAAATTTATTCCTTGCGAGATGATAACAACGACGGCGTCTATGAACAAATCGGGACATTCATCTCAGACAAAAAACTCGTACATGGAATGCACTTCTACAAAGGCTGGCTCTGGTTCACCCAATCGCAGGGCGTCTTTAAAGGGCGCGATACCAACGGCGACGGCGCGGCGGATGAGGTCGTCACCATTATCCCCGACGGCGAATTGCCCGGCGGCAAAGGCCATTGGTGGCGCGCCATCTACGTCACCGACGACGGCTTCTATACATCTGTCGGCGATGAAAGCAACTTCACCGACCCGCCCGACGCGGAGCGCACCAAACTTTGGTTCTACAGTCTCGACGGTAAAACCCGCGAGCAAATCGCCAGCGGAATCCGTAACACCGAAAAGTACCTCTACCGCCCTGGAACCACCGAACTATGGGGCATCGACCATAACAGCGATTGGTTTGGCGAACCCATCGGCGAAAACAAAGACAAGCAGGCGATCACCGATTACAACCCGCCCTGCGAACTCAACCATTACGTCAAAGACGGCTTTTACGGCCATCCGTATCTGGTCGGCGACGTGGTACCGCGATTGGAATTTCTAGAGAAGCCCGACCTACTCGATCTCGCGCAAAAGACGATTCCGCCCGCATGGAAATTCGCCGCTCACGCCGCGCCCAACGGCTTTGCGTTTCTTGAAACCAACGCTCATTTTCCCAAAGACCATGTCGGCGACCTGTTCGCCGCCAGCCACGGTTCCTGGAACCGCACCACCAAAGTGGGCTATTCCATTGACCGTATTTTATTCGACGACTCAAACGGAAAACCTTACGGTATGTTGCGCATCGTGAGTACGCTAAAATCTGACAACGAGCCGAGAGATGACCGTTCCGGCATTATGGCCCGGCCCGTCGATTGCGCCGTGGCGCCGGATGGCACGATCATTTTCAGTTGTGATTACACTAACACGCTCTACCGAATTTCATACACCGGCGGCGATGCGAAAATTGGACAATAACCGAACCACTACTTTGCGAACTCTCTGTTTTATCTTATTCAGCGGCGCTGTGTGTTGCTTGAGTTTCATCTCATGCCAACATGCAGCGCCACCCAATAAACTTCAACCCGCCGTCGAGCCTCTTTCATTTCATCCCATCGAATATTTTGAATTTAACTGCGCCCGCTGCCACGGTTCGTACGGCTCCAGCTACGGCGACACATTCGGCGAAGGCATGACCGACGCAGAGTTAATCGAATTTGTTGACGACATGGCCGCCGGGCCGGGCCAGGCGCCAATCGAAGGCGCCGAACTTAATGCCCAAGTCGCTTTCCACCGCAGTTTGGTCAAAGACTTGCCCTTCATCGCCTGGACGGGCTGGGACGGAGAAACACTGTCGGGCGAAGTGACGGCAGGCTCAAGCGTCACGGTGAAAGTTGGAAACGAAATACTTGATGCTACCGTTAGAGACGAGAAATGGAGCCTGAATTCGACACAATTAAAACCAATTTTAGGCAGCCTCGTTATCACTGCGGAGCGCAATGGCGCAACCTCTCAATTGAAATTATCAGAGAGCGCTTTTAACCACGCATCAGAATTGCCCCAATAATCGAATTCATTTTTAATCCGTTCGATTATTGAGAAAGCCCACTCAACTTAATTCATATCAACAACTTAATTATTCTGATTCAAGGCTTATTCAATTTCACCACTCCATTCAAATGAAATTCTAACAATTTAGAGTTGTATTATGTTATAGATAATGTTATATTAATCCGTAATTCGTTTAAGTAAGCCGATGTATTTTATTTATTGTGTCGTGCGGTTGAGGGAAAATGCAGTATGGGATCGAGAACCTGTGCGTCAAAATCCCGAATATTGCAGGCGCAAATGGTTCGCCGCTTCACTCGCATCTGATGCAACAACAAAGGGCATTGCTGTAATACGACTCGTTCTCATCAGGGATGAACCAGAGCGAAGCCGAAGCAATAGCAATTTCAGAACGCGAGGCGAGAAATGTCAAATTCCAGTTCTACAAAATTCAACAATCTTCCACAAGCGAATTCATTTCTACGCGATTTCACATTGGATCCGCCATTGATTGCACTTTCAAAAGACCAAGAAGTTCCAAAAGCGCAACCTGCTAATTCAAGCGATATCTTAGGCTTGCTGTCTCAGTTGCTAAAAACCGTTGTCCAGGAGCAAATCTCCCAAACGCTGCAATCGCAAGTGGAGGGGGTTCGCCCAGAAGATAAAGCCCCGGTGAATGGAACGGCGGCGCAATCGAACAGTACAACGAACGATGTTTTTTTTACTGCGAGCGCCGCAGCCTTCTCTGGTGAGAAACAACAGTTTGGAGAGTCGCGGCCCCTGCCAGACATTTTCTTCCATACGCAGGAATGGCGCGCACTCAATGAAGGCATCGAACATTGCAAGGCCGCGTTTTTTAACCTGTCCCATGAAGTACAAAATGACCTGAGCGGTGAAAACAACGGCGCCTTGCAAGAAAAATGTTACGCCATACTCGATGCGCTAAATCTGCAATTGCAAGAAGCGGAACGGTTGCTTGAGAGTTCGAAGCATAAAGACGAAGGCTGGGGATACATCTTTAAAGAAATATATCCATTTTTTATGCGCAGCCGCTTTGCGGAACGCTCCTACTTTAAGCCGAAAGGATACGCCGGCGATTTTTTAATGATTGAAATGCTGTATCACAATCTAGCCGACGGCGATGGCCGAATCGGAAAAATGGTTGATAGCTGGTGTTTAGACACCGCCACCGCGCGGGCCGTCCGCGGGAGAAGAAAACTCCTCAAACAATTGCTGCATAAATTCTGCGATTTACGAAAAGACTCTCCCGACCCGATCCGACTGTTAAATCTGGGCTGTGGCTCAAACCGCGAGTTGTTTGATTTTCTCAAAGATTGCGATTACACCGAAAAAATTGAAGCGACTTGCGTCGATACTGACAAAGACGCGCTGCTCTTCACCAACCAGCGCGTAAACCGTTTTCACCATCGCGCTTCGATTCGGTTATTAGACGACAATGTCGCGCGTTGGTCGGTCGGTCGCAGCCGCTATCAATACTTGCAGCAAGACATTATTTATTCGTCTGGACTAACGGATTATTTTGGAACGCGTACCTTCCGCGCACTGGCAACGCGCTGTTACGACCACCTGAAACCCGGCGGGGTCTTAATCATCGGCAACTTCGGCCCGGCCAACCCTCATAAGACATTCATGGATTCCATTATCCGCTGGCGATTAATTCATCGCAGCGAAGAAGAACTCAAAGAACTCTTTGAAGATACGCCTTTCAGTACGCGGGTGAAGGTCATTTCGGAACCCCAATCAATCAACCTGTTCGCGGTTGCGCACAAACCGATGGATTAAACGATAGCGAACCTCGAGCGGCGGTCGCCGTTTAAATCAACGCGCCGTCTAATATGTCGCGAACTTTTTGAGTGAGGGAATGTGCGGTAAAGGGTTTATCCAACAGCGTAACCCCCTTGTCTAAGATGCCATGATGTGAAATCGCGTCGTCCGTATAACCGGACATATAGAGGACTTGTATTTGTGGACGCATCGCCAACACCGTGCGCGACAACTCCGCGCCGCTCATTTGCGGCATGATAACGTCAGTCAGTAAGAGATCAATTTTGCCGGAAAACGTCTTGCATATTTCTAACGCATCATGACCGGATTGAGCGTCGAGAATTTCATACCCGTTTTCATGCAAAATTTCTCTGGCGATCTTTCTCACCGGCTCATCGTCTTCAACCAGCAAAATCGTCTCCTGGCCTTTTTGTAGTTCGCCGACGGCTTCTTGTTCACGTCCATTGCCGTTCCCATTTTGATAGCAGGGCAAATAGACTTTGAATGCGGTCCCTTTTCCGATTTCACTATAAACCGTAACCGCCCCTTCGCTTTGCCGGACAATCCCGTAGACGGTTGAAAGCCCCAAACCGGTCCCCTTGCCCACATCCTTAGTTGTGTAAAACGGCTCAAAGATGTGAGACTGTATCTCTTTGTCCATGCCCTCTCCGGTGTCGCTCACAGACATCAAAACATAGTCGCCCTCCCGCAACGAACCTTCGCGGCTGACGGTTTGTTGACGGTCAAAATACACATTCCGGGTTTGGATGGTGATATACCCGCCTTTGGGCATCGCATCCCGGGCATTCACCACCAAATTCATTACCACTTGCTCAATCTGGCTGGGATCGGCTTTCACCTTACCCAGGTTATCTGAGAGATTGATTCCAAGTTCGATATCTTCTCCGATCAAGCGTTCCAACAAGTCGCTCATACTGGATATGACTTCGTTCAGATCGAGGTCGCATGGCTGCAACATTTGCTTTCGGCTGAAGGCAAGCAATTGACGAATCAGCGCAGCCGCCCGTTCGCTTGCGTGGCGAATTTCGATGATTTTTTTCCGGTATGGGTTCTCTTCTTCCATCCGCATCAGCAATATATCGCCGTTCACTTTAATGACGGTCAGAATATTGTTGAAATCGTGCGCGACGCCGCCAGCCAAACGCCCAATCGCTTCGAGCTTTTGCGACTGGACTAGCTGTTCTTCTAACTTGTCTTTCATCTCTTCTACAAGTTTTTTTTCTTGCAGATTTTCAATCAAATCGCGGTGTTTGCGCGCAAGAGTAATTTCAAGCATCTCATTTGAGCGCTGCAATTCGCGCTTGGCGCTTTCTAACTCGATGCGCGATTTGTATTCACGAAAGCGTAAATTGGAACCAACAGCAGACGCAATGATAATAATGAACAATGAAGAAACCACAAACGAATTGTTCGACAAAAACAGACGGTACATGGTGATCGCGGGGTCATTCGGCGCCGCTAACGTCGGGTCGAATTTATACGGCGCTGTCGGGTCGAGAATCATCACTCCAAGTAAGTAAATCAAATATAAGCCGACGCAATGCAACGTAATCGTACGCACTTGCAGCGGATACAAAACGCCAAATGCAACGAAGACGAGGTTTAAACCCGCGTAATAGGGAGAGGCGTATCCTCCCACGTCCCATATCATACGGATGATGCAAAACCCGACGATATAATACCCGATGATGGCGAGAGTCGCGCTATGAACACCCAGGTTCCATCGGCGGTTGATAATAAAAATGACGATGCAACTGACCGACGCGATCAGGCGATACTGCAAAAATTGAAAAAATAAATCAGGGTATAACAGCGCATCGACGACGCTGAACATGGGTACCAAAATCACGCCGATGAGCGAGAGTTTATCGACCAAGATTCGCGTAAGCGATTCTTGGTCTTTGCGAAAATTCGCAAAGATGGTTTCGTCGTAGGTTCGCTTTGTCGGTTCTGCCATTTTAAATCACTTGCTCCACAGCGAACATTGTATGAATGCTGCTACCAAAATCCCCTTTGGTTCAACGCACTTGATTCGTCAGGCATTCATGGCGAATCGGCGCATCATTATCAGTTCCGCGTTAAAAGCGAAAATTAAGTCCAATACCCGCCAGCCAAACATCAGAGTGGATGTCGCCGCTAGAAGGCCGGCTGAGGTCGAACCCGACATTTCGGTCGCCCCAAGCATACGCCAAACTCACATCAATCGTCATCCATTCGGTCGCCTCGTAGGCAAGCCCCGTGCTCACAATCCAACCCGGCGTATCGGGAATCGAAGGGATCAACACATCGTCTGGCATGGCGGACGACAACCACCCGGCGCCGTGTTTCCAAGTTAATTGGTCGGTTACTTTAATGAAGTTGCCTGCATGAACGCTCCATACGCTTTTCCAGTATAACGGCAGCGAAGCGTCAGGCGCGTTTTCATAATGAAACGAAAACAAATCGCTTTGTTCATAATCCGTATAGGTCGCGTCAACGGCGCTTGTCCACCAATCGCTAAATTCATACGCGACCCCAACGCCAACGCGCTGCGGGATATCCACTTCTGACGAAAAATCGTCGCTGGTCACGCCAAGCGCCGCAGGTAAAGAAGAATGCCCATCCAAATCAACCGAGGAGGGAAACGAATATTTTACGCCAAGGCTCCAGGGGCCGGGGCGCCACAAAGCGCCGATGCTGCCGCTGACGCCGAATCCGTCCGCTTCGCCGGAGTTATGGCCTAAATACGTCCCGCCTACAATCACGGGCAAACGGTAGGTCAAGTCAAAATAATCAATGTTGAGCGTTGCGCCGACTGAAAACTCATCATTGAATTGATACGCCGCCGCAATCGAAGTTTGAAGGTCAGACAACTCGGTGTTGTAACCAGGAAACGTAACGGTCAAATCCCGAAAGTCTGATGCTAGCCCATAGGGCACGGAAAGTTGGACCGCCACGATCCAATTCTCATCAATCCGCCATCCCAACGCAAATTCAGGAAACTGAAAATTTTCATCCCGCGCATCAAAATGCGATCCGCCTAACAAGCCGTGCTGGTCATACGAAAAATCCGTCCAGACGCTCACATCGCCAAGAAACAACTCGACGCCGTCAACCGTCACCAAAGCGGCAGGATTTAACGACGCGTTGAATGGGCCTGGATTTACGCCGGAGTGATCTCCTGCGCCAGACGTCGCAAGACCCATTGGAGAGGTGCTTCCTAAGCGGTTCAATAATCCTGCGGACGCATCCATCGACGCAAACAAACAAAGCAACCCAAGATAGCCCCCCGTGATCGCCCAACACACAGACCGTTGCCTTTTCATTGTTGTATTCACCCTTCATGGTATTTGAAACGACGGAGGAAACATGGTTGAAGTTTCCATCCGTCCAATCGTACGAATGATCTAAACGTAGAGTTGTTGCCGTTCGTTATCCCAAGAGCCAATGAAGCCAATATTTTCATCTTGGTTTTCATTGAAGCGCTCCATGACGGCTTCGATGGTATCAACCTCGCGAAGAAACGTATCGACGATATCCGGGTCGAACTGCCTGCCCTTTTCATCTTGAATAATCGCCAATGACTCATCAATGGAATAAGCGTCCTTGTAAGACCGCTTGCTCACCAATGCGTCAAATACATCAACAACCCTCACGATGCGGGCCGATAATGGAATCGAATCTCCTGTAAGCCCTTCTGGATAACCGCTGCCGTCCCAATCTTCATGGTGATAACGAGCGATATTTTCTGCAATTTTGATTAAGTCAGACTTGGAGTTGGATAATATCCGCGCGCCGATCTCTGAGTGCGTTCGCATAATGGCCCACTCGTCTTCCGTCAGCGGGCCGGGTTTTTCTAAGATCGATTCGGGAACAGCAATCTTCCCTATGTCATGGCAGATTGCGCCGATCCGAATCATGTGAACGCGCGACTCTTCGATGCCATAGGCGCGGGCTACACATTCGGCAAAACGACTGATGCGCGTCAAATGCGCCCCCACGATCCCTTCTTTATACTCAGCAGCCATCGACAAGCGTATTAGCATTTCTTCATGCGTATCGCGTAATTCAACCGTCCGTTCGAGCACCTTCTGTTCAAGTAGGTCGCGGTCGCGAAGAATGAGGTCGTGATAGTGTTTTAATTTGAGGAGGTTTTGGGCGCGAATCAACAGCTCGGTTGCATCAATGGGCTTGTTGAGAAATTCGTCTCCACCCGCTTTCTTACATAAAATGCGGGATTCATAATCATATTGTCCTGTAACAAAAATGATGGGGATGCTCATCGCCTTGGGGTTTTCTTTCAAACGGCGGCAAACTTCAATCCCGCCAATTTGGGGCATAACAACATCGAGAATGATCAAATCGGGGGGATCATCTAAAACAAAATCAAGGCAGGCTCTACCATCGTTTACGCAGACTACGCGATAGCCGTCTGATTCCAATAAATCTTGAATCGCCATGCAGATGTCGGGATTATCATCTACAATGAGTATTGATTTTTGCGCGCCGCAATCATTCACGAGTCCATTTACCAACGTATATGCAAGAATGCCCGGAACCCTAAAAAAATAAGTAGATTAAATACATCGACGCAATTCTTAAGTACCATAATACTCATTACAAACTAACTATAGAATAACATTTTAGAATCGATTCGTTAGGGATAAAAAGAAATGTTGGTACATTTTCATCTCGCAAAAATCGTTAGAAGTCTAGGGTTTAATTGACCTTAGATATCAGATATCAGATATCGAGATTTCTTTATTTTTTATAGTTTTATATCATAGTGGATCATAGAAATAAAGGAATAATGAAAATTATCGTGAAGTTCTCATAAATGTCACAAGAAATCTCACCAAAGACATTTCATTATAGAAATTCGCAACCTCTTTCAATAGACGGTATTTGAACTTAAATTAGCCAATACCTTAGAAAGAGCCCCAATGAAGATCTCTCGCAGAAAATTCGTCGCCGCAGGCGCCCCGTTGCTAGCCATGACGCAGGTTTCCTGCCAATCGATCACACAACGAAAGTCAGCAATGACATCTATGAAACCAAAAGCCATCCAACCGGGCGATACCATAGGGCTGATTTGTCCCGCCAGCCCCATTGAACCCGAGCGGGTGGAACGGGCAGCCGAATTACTCAAGCAGCGCGGCTACAAAGTCCGATTGGGTAATTACCTCACTGAAGAATACCTCTGCGAACTTTCGGGGACCGACGAGCAACGCCTGTCTGATCTCAATGGAATGATTCAAGACTCAGGCATAGACGCCGTCTTTACGCTGCGCGGCGGCTATGGCTGCAACCGCTTATTAGACCGAATCGACTACGCCGCATTGCGCGCCGATCCAAAGTGGCTCACGGGGTTCTCCGATATCACGGCGCTGCACATAGCGATGTATCAAATGACGGGCGTCAGCACATTGCACGGCCCCGCCTTTGGATACACTTTCGGCGGCGAGTCGCCCGCGCATGATTTCGTCGTTAATGATTTTTGGGACGCGGTCGAGGGACGCACCGGCCCGGGGCCGATGCGCTTCACGCGCGATCCGTCCTGGTCATCCATTGATACCCTGCAAACAGTTGTGAGCGGCAGGGCGCAGGGGCGGCTAGTCGGCGGCAACCTTTCCCGGCTGGCGTCGATGGCAGGGACGCCGTGGATGCTGCAAGGCGATGAAGATTACATTCTATTCATCGAAGATGTTGATGAAGCCGCGTACCGCATCGACCGCTATATCAATCAACTGCGAGACTCAGGTATATTTGAACGCGCCAAAGGGCTTGTCATCGGTCAATTTTATCCACGTGAAGAAGACGTAGAAGAAGAAACGCCTCTGCTCGCGAATGTATTACGTTCCGAATCAGAAGCCATCGGGCTGCCGACTCTCGTCGGCGCACCCATCGGTCACCACGCCTACAATTCTTCGCTTGCGCATGGCGCCTTGGTCGAACTGGATGCTGACGCAAAATCAATTTCTTACTTGGAGCCAATTACCGCATGAGCCGAACCGCTCCCGTTTCACCGTTACAATCCGGCGATTGGATTGGGTTCGCCGCTCCTGCCCATGCCGTCTCTAACGAGCGCATTCAACGCGCTGCGAATTTTTTTGAAGAGAATGGGTACCGCGTCCGCGTCGCACTCAACGCCAGCGATGAAGCAGAGGATAAAATCCTTGGCAAGTTAGCCGGGCCAGACGCCGCCCGCATCGCGTCCACTAACGCGATGTTCGCCGCCCCAGACATCAAGGCGATCTGTTGTTTGACTGGCGGCTACGGCGTCACTCGAATCCTACGCGACCTGAATTTTTCCGCGCTCAAAAAACATCCGAAAGTGATATGCGGCTTCTCTGATATCACCGCATTACACTTGGGCGTCTATCGCGAAACCGGACTGATTTCCTACCACTCGCCCAATGTCGATTCGTATCCGCTTGATGCTGCGACGGAATCCGTCTGGCTGCGTATGCTTCGCGGCGAGACGGTCAATTTTGACGAGAAGGTCTCCGCGCAGTTCAAAAGCAATGCACCTACCCCCCAAACATGGCGGGCAGGCAAAGCCAAAGGCGTGTTAATCGGCGGCAACTTGTCGTTAGTCGCCGCATTGGCGGGAACGCCCTGGGGCGTCCCCCGAGACCGGGACGTGATTTTGTTTCTGGAAGACGTGGGAGAATTCGCATACCGCATCGACGTCATGCTATTACAACTGATGCAGTCCGGCGCGTTTAACCGCGTGAAGGGATTGATATTGGGGCAGTTTTCCAAACGCAAAGTCCAACAAAATGAAACGCCCGATTTATTGGAGCGCGTATTGAAAGCGTTTTGCGCCCAACTCGACATCCCCATCGTGATGAACTTTCCCATTGGGCATGTCAGAAAAAATTTTACCGTCGCCCATGGCGCCCGCGTTGAATTAAATACAGAAGATGTATCATTGCGGTATCTCGACCCAATCTACTCATAAAAGAAAGCCACTGACTTTGAGAAAGGTGTTTCATCATGGATTACACATACCAAGATATCGCTAAAATGATCGACCATTCATTGCTGAATCCAACAATGGATGTCGAAACCCTGGAAGCAGGCTGCAAACTCGCGGTCGAATATGACGTCGCCAGCGTCTGCATTCTGCCCTATGCCCTGCCCCGCTGCGCGGAGTTGCTCAAAGGCAGCACGGTAAAAACTAGCACCACCATCGGGTTTCCCCACGGCGGCCACACCACTGCCGTCAAACTCGCCGAAGCCGAACAAGCCCTCAAAGACGGCGGCGAAGAACTCGATATGGTCATTAACATCAGCATGGCGCTGAGCGGCGATTGGGATTACATTCAGAATGAAATCGACCTGTTGACGCAGGCGACCCACGCACAAAACCAGAAGATCAAAGTCATCTTTGAAAATTGTTATCTCAACGACGATCAGAAGATACGGTTGTGTGAAATCTGCGGCGAGATTGGCGTTGATTGGGTCAAGACGTCAACCGGCTATGGCAGCAGCGGCGCGACCCATGAGGATTTGATCTTGATGAGAAAACACTCGCCCGCGCATGTCCAGGTCAAAGCGGCGGGCGGCGTTCGCGATTTGGACGCGCTGCTCGAAGTTAGAAAACTGGGCGTGTCACGCGTCGGCGCTTCTCGCACCCAAGAGATGCTCGATGAATGCAAGAAGCGCCTTGGCATGGAATAAAGAGAAACCATCTCAAAAACAATGATTGCGAAAAGGGATTCGGGCTTATCAAAAAATAACAAACCTTTTTTTGGCATGGGTGTAACTCGGGGAGCGCCTGTGCATAAGGGCCTGAAAGCCCGCACCGAAGCGAGCAGAGTGGTACCCATGCCTGACTCTGCGAACGATTAAATATTTTTGAGATGGCTTTTAATTCGCCAGCCCGATCTTTTGATGATGCGGGCTGTTTTTGTAATGCCCGCTGAGCGAATCAATACCGAAGTCATTACGGGGATCGCGCCAGACCGTGTGCGCGTGATTGGCTTGATTTTGCGTATTGTCATATTCAATTAAAAAAGTCGGTCCCTGAATCCGGTAATAATGGGGCTGCCCGAGTTCTGTTCCGCCCGCCCAGGCGAAGTACAGATCATCAAGTTTCATTGCCCGGATTTTTTTCAATTTTGCATCAGCCACTGACGGCTTTAAGCGATGCGCATAGAGAGCGATGAGTTCAAACGCATTCTGTTGTTGCTCGCTTGAAAGTTGCGAAAATGCGATCCCATCATCCGCCAACGGCTCAATGAACGGGTTCGCCGCCGACAACACATCGCCGGGCGCGACCTCCGAATAAATGGCTTTGGAGCGTTGTTCATCGCTCATAGATTTCAGCAAAGCCCGTCCCAAATCTTCTTCCCGTCCCAAAACACGCAACCCCCTGAACGGCCCTTCACGCACTTCAGCGGGATTGGTTCCCATAAAAAATGGAGAAAACGAAACGATCTCGCCGTTGTTCAAAGTGAAATTCATGGAAATATGATGGCCTTCAAGCCGCCAGCCCCACGCGCCTTTGGCGGAAGGCTCGCCGAACATCGTAATGTGATAATCGCCGGGATTTCGGATTGCGCTTCCCGACTGGTCAAAGAGAATTTGTTCCAGAAACATGATGCGCATCGCCTTCTCATAGCCTGCGGAACTCAGTCCGCTGGCGACAAATGCGTTGGCGAGTTTGCGTTGTGATTCCGCCATCTGTTCAAACGTGATGCTAGGGCGCTCTTTTGGAATAAAGTGCCAATCAAAGCGTTCCTCATCCGTCAAATCATATTGCATTTTGGGGTGTTCGCCGGTTCCAAACGCCTTCATAAAATACTGCGCCGCTTCAAGCATCTGGTTCTCTTCCGCCATGGCGGGAACAGCCAAAAATACGCACAACAGTAGCATCACGAAAGGTTTCATTCCGCTCTCCCTCGATTTGCAATCCAGAAATAAACAAAGGTTGGCTTGGTCTTGATGCGGGTATGCGTGGATTGTCTCAATGGATACACTACCATAATCAAGCGAACACTTAAACTCGCGCAACGGCTCTTATGCAGGCGCCGTCTTCGCTGATAAAATGAAACCCATGAAAACATTTCCCCGAATGGCCCCAATCGAGCAATCGTTTCCGCGACCTTGTGTAGAGGATGTGGAGGCGCGTTCATTTCAAATCGTTCAAACGTCTTTGGGCCAACGCCAACTCAGCAGCAAGCGAATCGCCATCGCGGTTGGCAGCCGGGGCATTGAGAACATTGACAAGATTGTCCGCGCCGCCGTCGCGGCATTAAAGCAATGCGGCGCCGAAGCGTTTCTAGTCCCGGCGATGGGTTCGCACGGCGGCGGACAGGCCGAAGCGCAAAAGAAAATCCTGCTGGAATACAAACTCACGCCGGACAACGTCGGCGCTGAAATTCTCTCTTCGATGGAGACCGTACAACTCGGAGAAACGCCCAGCGGTCTGCCCGTATACATGGACCGAAACGCGTACGAATCCGACGGCGTCATTCTCATCAACCGGGTGAAACCGCATACGGATTTCACCGGCGTTGTCGAAAGCGGCCTGATGAAAATGACCGCGATTGGCCTCGGTAAAATTGACGGCGCCAGCGCGTTTCACAGCCGTACGTCAGAATTTGAATCCGACCAGATGATTCGCGACATCGCCCAAACCGCGCTTCAAAACGGCAAGATACTCGGCGGTCTGGCGATCATTGAAAACGCCTATCACGAAACCGCCCATCTTGAATGGACGGCGCCGGACGCGATGGACGCCAACGAACAACAATGGCTCAAACGCGCCAAAGAGTGGATGCCGTCGCTGCCGGTCGCGCAAGCCGACTGCCTCATCGTCGACCGCATCGGCAAAAACATCAGCGGCGTTGGTCTCGACCCCAACATCACCGGACGGCGTTACAAAATTAACCGACGCTGGAACACCACGCCGGACATCACACGCATCATCCTTCTGGGGCTTACCGAAGAAACCAACGGCAATGCGGTCGGCTGCGGCCTCGCTGATTTTTGCAGCCAACGCCTGCTCGACGCCATGAATAAAAACGTCACCTATGTCAACGCCGTCACCTCGCGCAACGTCATCTGCGCCGACATCCCCCCGCATTGGGATACCGACGAAGAAACCTTGCAATGGGCGTTCAAATCCGTTGGCAACCCTGATTTGAGTCAACTGCGCGTCTTACGCATTCGCGATACTTTGTCGCTTACGCATATCGAAGCCTCGGAAGCCTTGCTTGATGAATTCAAGCAATCGCCCCAAGTCGCCCAAATCGGCGGTCTGCGCGAGATGACGTTTGATTCAACCGGAGCGCTCGCCCCGCTCGCTTAGACGACTGCCTTTTTTTTCGTGTATAATGCCGCTTCTGTTATTGATTGAAATTTGGGGAGAATAACATTGTCATCCGTCCAAACGCTTGACCCGCCAAAGGGGTTCTTTGGCGCAATCTCGTATATCGGCCCCGGACTTATTTTGTCCGCCGCGATTGTTGGCTCTGGCGAATTAATCGCCACCACCACGCTGGGCGCCAAAGCCGGCTTCGCCCTGTTGTGGGTGATTCTATTCGGCTGTCTTGCGAAAACCGCTGTGCAAATTGAGTACGGCCGCGCCTGTATCCTTACCGGAAAAACCACGCTGCAATTTTGGAACGTCTCCAACCGCGTTCATTGGACGGTGATTATTGCGGTGCTGTACTTGATCGCCACCTTCGCGGGCCAGGCGGGCGTATTGGGCGGCGCGGCGCAAGTCGGCGAGTATCTCATTCCATCCATTACGACATCAATATGGATTTTCGTTTTGGTCATTGTCTTAGGCTTGCTGGCGTCAATGGGGCGCTATCAATTCATTGAAAAAATCTCTCTCATTTTTAACGCGCTGTTTGTTTCAGCCATACTATATTGCGTGTTCGCCATCCAAGGGTCTGAATATGCGTTCACAAGCGGCGACCTTGCCAGCGGGCTGCAATTTCAAATGCCGCCTGACATGCTGCCGCTGGCTGTTGCGGCCTTCGGCATCACTGGCGTGGCGGCGGGTGAGATATCGCTCTATCCCTACTGGTGCCTCGAAAAAGGCTACGCCGCATGGACCGGCCCCGACGATGGCTCGCCTCAATGGAAAGCCCGCGCCCGTGGATGGATTCGCGTCATGATGATTGACGCCTTGATCTCGATGATCGTCTTCACCATCGCGACGGCGTCGTTTTATATTTTGGGCGCGGCGGTGCTGCACACCCAAAACGAACTCGCCGATGGAAACGAATTTATTCTGCAACTCTCGTCCATCTTCACTGACGTAATAGGCCCCAACGCCAGGACGGCGTTTATGGTGTGTTCTTTCACGGTTTTATTCTCAACCATTTTCGCCAACATCGCCGGGTTCTCTCGTATGTGGGCCGACTTCTTCAGCCTATGCGGTTGGATCAACGGCGGCGACGCGAAACAGGTGCGCGTCAGCGTGTTCTACATGGCGTGGGTGTTCCCCATTTTGAGCGGTCTGATTTATTTCGTTTTGCAAAAACCGCTGCTGTTGGTCATCTTCATGGGCGTGGTCAATTCGTTATTTTTAATCGTCGTCGCCTATCAAACCGTCTCTTCGCGCTATTGGCGTACGACGCTCACCATGAAACCCTCGCCGGTGTATGACATTGCGTTGTGGGTCAGTTTGGCTTCCATCGCCTTCATGGCGGGGCGCTCAATCTATTCACTGATTGCTGGATAAACAATATGAATGAAACCACCCATCCATTTTCGATTCAGGGAAAAACCGCCGTAGTGACTGGCGGCGTGTCGGGCATCGGCGCCGCCATCGCTCGCGTCTTCGCCGAAAACGGCGCCAACGTCTGGATCATTGATTGCAACCAACAAGCGGGTGAACCAGCGGCGGCGGAGATCAAATCAGAATCAACAGTTCAATTCTTGCGCGGCGACGTCACAAATTTCAACGACATGATAAGCGCCGTCGAGCGTATTCACACTGAATCTAAACAGATTGATATTCTGGTGAATAACGCAGGCGTTGGCTTCGTCGGCGACCTTCTTAACACGCCCGAAGACGAATTCGACCGCCTGATGGACGTCAACGTCAAAGGCGTATTCAATATGACGCGGGCGGCGCTGCCCGGCATGATCGAACACGGCGGCGGGTGTATCATAAACATCGCGTCGATTGCATCGCTGATCGCAGTCAAAGAGCGCTTCGCCTATTGCGCGACCAAGGGCGCGGTGATGATGATGACCAAGAGCATCGCCATGGATTACGTCGACAAGGGCGTTCGTTGCAACTGCATCTGCCCGGCGCGCGTACACACGCCGTTCGTCGATGAGTATCTCAAAAAAAATTACCCGGGCCGCGAAGCCGAAGTATTTGATACGCTGTCCGCCTACCAGCCGATTGGCCGCATGGGCGCGCCCGACGAAGTCGCGCACCTGGCGCTCTACCTGGCAAGCGACAAGGGCGCGTTTCACACCGGCGACGCTTTCCCGCTTTCGGGCGGAACCCTGATGGGATAACAAGTTTGTTGAAAGGATAGACAAAATGAAATTGGTTCGATTTGGAGAATTAGGAAAAGAGAAGCCGGGCGTACTCTCAGCCCAAGGCGAGGTGTTAGACGTATCGCCGTGGTTCAGCGATTTTGACGAAGCGTTTTTTGCCAGCGGCGGCGTCAATCAATTGGCAAGTAATATAGCAGACGCACCCAAGGCGCCGTCCGGTGTTCGCTTGGGCGCCCCGGTGGCGCGGCCCAGCAAGATCATCGCCATCGGGCTGAATTATTCAGACCACGCCAAAGAAAGCGGCATGGAACCGCCGCCCGAACCGGTTTTATTCTTCAAAGCCGCGACCGCGCTGTCGGGCCCCTTCGACAATGTAGAGGTTCCACGCGGCGCCCTCAAAACCGATTGGGAAGTCGAACTCGCCTTCGTCATCGGCAAACGCGCTAAGTACGTCTCCGAAGCGGAGGCCGATCAATACATCGCGGGCTACAGCGTTCTCAATGATGTCAGCGAACGCGCCTTTCAATTAGAGCACAGCGGTCAGTGGGTCAAAGGCAAAAGCCATGACACCTTCGCGCCAATGGGGCCGTGGCTAGTCACGCCCGATGAAGCGGGCGACGTTGAATCATTAGACATGACCTTAGACGTAAACGGCGAGCGCCGCCAAACCGGCAACACCAGCACCATGATTTTTAAGCCGCGCTTTCTGGTGCATTATCTCAGTCAATTTATGACGCTGGCGCCCGGCGACATCGTGACAACCGGAACGCCCCCCGGCGTCGGCATGGGAATGAAGCCGCAGCAGTTTTTGAAACCCGGCGATGTGATGGAACTCAGCATTCAAAACCTGGGCTCGCAAAAACAAACCTGCGTCCCAGCGTAATCGGTGAATACTGAATGAAGATCACTGGAGTCGAAACCTACCTGGTTGACGTACCGCTGCAACAACGCGCCATTACCGACTCGCAAAGTTATGTCGAGTCGGTTGAATTTGTGCAAGTGCGAATCGACACCGACGAAGGCGTCAGCGGCTGGGGCTTCAACTGGAACTACACCAAGGGTACGCGCGCCGTGCAGGTCACAATCGACGACGCCTACGCGCCATTGCTGCCGGGCAAAGATCCGCTGCAACGCCAAGCGCTTGTGCGCGAGTTGTACTTATCCAACCATTTTATCGGGCGGGTAGGAATCTCTCGGGTCGCGCTGTGCGCGGTCGATATGGCGCTGTGGGATATCCAACTCAAACAAGCCGGGCTGCCGCTTTGGAAACACCTGGGCGCCTGCAAAACCAAAGTCAAAGCTTATAACACCGACGGCGGCTGGTTGACTTGGTCAGTCGACGAACTGATCGACGATATGAAAGCCATTCTCGACCGCGGCTTCGACGCCGTCAAAATGAAGATCGGTCGTCCTAACCCAAAAGAAGATTACAACCGCGTCAAAGCAGTGCGAAAAGCGCTTGGCGATGATGTTGAAATCATGGTTGACGCCAATACCATTTGGGACCTCAAGACCGCTATCGTGTGGGGGCGCCGCCTCGAAGAATTCAATATCGCCTGGCTCGAGGAACCCATGCACCCCTTCGACAAACGCGCACACGCGGAGTTGGCCCACGCGCTGGATGTGCCCATCGCGGTCGGCGAGACGATCTATACGCTTTATGATTTTCGCGATTACATCGAAACGGGCGGAGTGGATATCGTGCAGGCCGACTGCACCAAACTGATGGGCATTCAAGAGTGGCTCGACGTCGCGGCGCTGGCGCGGGCGTTCAATCTTGAGGTCATTCCACATACGAACGTACAACAAAAACTACACGTCCAACTCGCC
Source organism: Candidatus Hinthialibacter antarcticus (assembly GCA_030765645.1). Lineage (NCBI taxonomy): Bacteria > Candidatus Hinthialibacterota > Candidatus Hinthialibacteria > Candidatus Hinthialibacterales > Candidatus Hinthialibacteraceae > Candidatus Hinthialibacter > Candidatus Hinthialibacter antarcticus. The sequence continues at coordinate 321,798 of JAVCCE010000011.1, forward strand.
GCCGCCACGCCGAATGTGAAGATGGTGGAGTGTTGTTATGAATCAATTTTCGACATTTGGGAAGACCCGATTCAAGTCATCGACGGCTATTACACCTTGCCTGAGCAAGCCGGTTTGGGCTGTAAACTATGCGATGAGGTTCTCGCTGACCATCGCGTTTCATAATGTTGCAGCATTGACTTTTTTTAGAAAACCTTAATGGTTACGCAAACGCGCCGTTTTTTGTGAAATAGTGGTTCTTAGGATTACACTCAGATGAATTTTAATGAACTTATTCGAATTCTAGAAAAAAATGGTTTTCGTTTGCACAAAGAAAAAGGATTCAGTAAGATATTATATGAAAGACGGGCATGACCGACTGATTCGCGTCGATTATCATGGCTCGAAAGAAGTTCCGAAAGGAACTTGTCATGTTATTCTGAAGTCAGCGGGGATAAAACGATGATTGATTTAAATTATTCTTTAGTGATAGAAGCAACAGATGATCCCAATTTTTTTGGATTCTATTCACCTGAATTAGAAGGATTTACTGGGATCGGAAATTCAATTGAAGATTGCATTTATAAAGCTCGATGGGGAATGAAAGAGCATATTGGATTATTAGTTAAAGAAGGCATGACTATCCCTGATCCAAACCCGAATTCGACAATTTTAATTCAAAACGAATTGGCAAAAGTATAACAATTTTGATTCACCCTGCTCGATCAATTCCACATACGATGTCTAAATTGCCTGCAAATCCATGATAGTATTTCCAACAGGTTCCGATGAAAGAACATCGAAACGACGATACACCCTACAATGATAGGCCATCCAATAAAAAAAGCGTCTTCAATTTTTCCAATCTTTAATTCTGAATAAAATACAAACGCCAGCCCAACGCCAACTACTGCGCCGTAGATCGCTCGAATGAGAAACTCAATCAAATCGGGCGCCCGGTTTGGGAGCGGTTCATACGATGATAGGTCTTCGTCAGACAGTTGTCTCATAATCTTAGAAGCCAACTCAAAAATACTTGATCGTTCGCTGCGAAAGGCATGGGTACAACTCTGCTCGCTTCGGTGCGGGCTTTCAGGCCCTTTTGCACAGGCGCTCCCAGAGTTGCGCCCATGCCAATATTGGTTTGCCAATTATTGATGTGTCGAAAAGCATTTTTGTAAGAATGTTTTCGAGATACTTATTTCTTATTCGACGCCATCATCGCTATCTTCTTCCACCATCGCCGTTTCAGCCAACGCGGCGTTGTGCGCTTTCTCAGCATCGAGTAAATGCTTCGGAATTGCCTGATACCACGGCAGCTGTACCAACGGTTGGTTCATCCAGGCGCGAAACGGGTGATAGTTGAAGAACTCGCTGACAAAAATTTGCGCAACAAACGAGAACCAAATCACCACCAATACGGCGAACCCGGTCACGCCCATCACCCGCCGCCCCGTCCACGCGCCCGCGCGGACAACCACATGCCGCGGCTCTTTGGCTGGTTCGGGTTTTACGTCTAAGCAACTCATCACTCTACGTTCAACCGATGAGAGTTGTTCAATTTTGATCGTGCCTTTTTCGACGCAGCGTAGTACGCCCTTGGCGTAGATTCTCGCCGTAACCACTCTCAACAAGACATACGCAATAAATCCCAATAATCCGACGAACAAATAATACCCGCGCAGGAAGCCCAACAATTCCATGTCGCTCATGGTCGCCAGGTTTGAGTCGCCTTGCATCATAAACACAGGCGCCATTTTCATTATCGAAAGCGGCAGCGAAAACAGTGAGAACAATATCGCTAGCCCGATCGCTGACAACCAACGCTCACGAATAATCCGCCAGACTAGGCCAAACTCAAAAAACGAGCGCCATTGCCCGGTCGCGGCTTGGCGGGTATGCGCCATGGGGACGTAAAACATCGCGGCGATGAACAACAGAATGCCCAGTATTCCCGTGACCGGGCCGACAAAGGCTTGCTCATAGACTTTATGAAACGAGTTGTTCCAGCCCGCGTGCCATGCGTACAACCACAAGATGCAAGCAGGCAACGTGAATATCCAAATATTAACAATCGCCTGAAACCCGAGTTTGAAGTTCTTGCCAAACGAGTGCAGCGGAAATCCCACCCGCGGGCCGAGTAGTTTGATGAACCCTTTGAAACCTGGTTCGCTCTGCGGCCATGCAGTTCCCTTCTGTCGCCAAAACCAATTGGGCGCTTTGTTCAGATAAGCGAGTCCGGCGTCTTGGACGACAAACGCCTCCCATTCGCGGGGAGAAAATTTGCCCTTCTTGATGTGAAACCAGCGGCGTATTACGCAACGCTGCATGTATCGCTGCGCCCAACCAACCACGAAAAGCGCGAAAATCGCCATCTGGCAAAATAGCGTTCCGATGAGTGCGATCCATATCCACTTCAAGCACCAAAGCGCAATTGAGATATACGAACGCTCATCTTTTTTCTCTACCGTTTGGGGCGGCGGCGAAACCGGGGCTGCGGCTTCTTGGGGCGGCGCCACGGGAGGCAATTGATTGTCAATTTTGAGAGGCTCAACCAATGTCTCGTTCATGAGAGCGCCTCCTCTAATGGATTGCCTTCGGTGTATTCGGTGGGCGCGTTCATCAACCGTCCTATCGTTGACGCAATTTGAATTTGCTGAACAGGTTTATCGACCACAACGCCCTGCTCGACCCCCGGGCCAATCAGCAGGGCGAAAATTTTGCGCGCAGATTGGGTATTAAAGTGATGTTGATAGGGCACCGCCATCATGCGGTTGCTATCGCGTCCGCAATCGGGGACAATCACAAACACGGTGTTGTCGCGGTATTCTTCATCCGCCTCAATCACTTCAACCAGGCGTTGAATGCCCCGGTCAATCACGCTCACTCCCAGCGTATAATGGGTCGGGTTGCCCCAATGGACATAGTCAGGATCGTTATAATTAATCATTATCAACTTGGGGCGTAGTTGTTTGATCGCCCGCGTCGCCAACGCGGTCAACAATCGGTCGCCGCGCGGGTTCACAAATCCCGACTCGCCGTAATAATGCCGCCAGTTTTCCCAGAATTGGGCGATCTCAGGAATCGGCTCATTACGTAAATCTGCGCGGTAATCAACCGCTTCCAGTTTTTCGAGCTCTTTTCGTTTGGCTTCGATCTCTACATCAGGCACACCGCCCGATTCTAACTGACGGCGCAGCAGAAACGTTTTGTAGCGATACAAACTCAAAACCGTCGAGCGATATTGAACGCCAAACAGGTGGTGATTGCTGAAACTATAAAATTCTTCATCCGTACGGTCTTCGCCATTGATAATCAGCGTCTGGTGTTCAGGAACCTGATAGGCCTTGCGAAGATACTCAAACATGGTCGGAACCTTCGGCTCAAAGCGCGCCCCCAAAAATTTGGCGCCGATGTCTTTATAACGCTCATAGGTTCCAGTCAGAATATATAGCGTCCCCTGTCCGTGGCTGGTTTCAATTTCCTGCTTTTCGCCGCTGTCGTCGTCTTCAGTAAACTGTTCGATTTCCATCTGATTGAACAGCGTGCCGCGCTTGCACAGTTCATGAAGAAAGTAGGGGCTATAGGTATGTTGCGGGTCAATCGTCTCGCGGCGCCTCACCCCACCGCCGAAGCGAATCACGACAATGTTCGGGCCGTCATACGGCGGCAATTCAGTGGAATAGGCCTCCGCGTCTTGCGCATGTACGCGAGGGCCATGCATCGCCCCGGCGCCAAGCAGCGCCGCGCTCGATTTGAGAAACGATCTTCGGTCTGGGTAATATGCGCTCATTCGACATCCCCTTTTGCATTCAACTATACATAAGAATACGTCTGAGTTTGAGCAAAAATTCAAGATCATTCTATATTTTTTATAAAAAAATGATTACTGATTCAGTTTATTTTAAAAAGCAAAACACTGATCTTTTACAAATAAGGTCAAAAAAAATGAACCATGCTTTTTCAATCAATAAATATAACGCCAATAGATACCTCTGGCTAAAACCGTGGTGTTCTGTCTTCGACCGCATAAACATACAAAAAGGCGGGAACGATGCATGATCATTCCCGCCTTCATTATTTCAAAGAACAATTACAATCTTTAGAACAGTGACCACTCGTTGACAGCGGTTTCGCCAATGTCGCCAAAGGTGTAACGGCCATAACCGAACACGCCGCCTGACCACAGAATCTCAAAGGCGTTCTCTTCAGCAGTTGCTGGTTGGTTGACTTCGATTGCTTGTCCGAATCCACCATACGAACTTGGAACCACGTCGGATGGGGTTCGTAACTCATCTGTCGTAAACGCTTGAATGGCGCGATGCGCGATCAGAGCGCCGTCTTGCTCCGCCTCAAAGGCAGCGTCATGAACGGCGATGAAGCATGGGCGTATTTCGCCGTTGTCATCCCCATGAGTATTGTCAATTTGCCATGTCGAAGAACTGCAGGAGACAACATAAATTAAGCCGTCCAAACCTTTAATCGAGTTAACATAATTGGGTTTGTAGGTTTGAATGGTAGGCGTTTCGGTCACTTCGCCTTGAACGCTCCACAGTTCATCATTTCCCCACGGAGCATCTTCAGACCCGACATCTTTGTATGCGCGATAGAAGGTGGAATCCCATCCGTTGCTTGCGCCAGGATAACCGGAGTTATAGACGTAATTGGTAAATTCATCAGGGCTCAGGATAATATTGCTGGAGGCTCCATTGAAACCAGGCCAAGCGGAACGCCCGGTGGTTTCACGGACGCTAAACGTATTACCATCTTGCGTGGTAATAACGAAATAGACACCGTCGTTTCCGCCTGTGATAATCGTGTCGGCGCCGCTGCCGGATACAGACAAGTTGCCCGGGCGGAAATCGTATCCCAAATAGTCGCCTTCAAACGAAAAAGCCAACTCGGGCCCGGTAAATCCATCCGCTCCATCAGAAGTGTAGCGAACGATATGCTGTCCTTGGTTGATATAAATATTCCTATCATCATCCAATTCGAATGACATGTAGAAAGGCGGAGCATCCGATGCGCTGCCCCACCACGCTTCATTCCATTCCGCAGACGATTGAGGTTCAGGAACCACGCCCAATTCCAAAGCGATGCCCATTGGGTTTCCATTGAAGGAATCGATCCAGATGATAGAGTTGTCTGGATATTGCGCGGCTAAATCTAAGTTGGCGTCAGGATCAGACTCATTAATCCCGTTTTGACGGATTCCGAGAAGCAAGCGAGTTTCATCAAAACGCTTCAATCCGAAATATGTATCTGATGTACGCTCTCCTGCCTGCCAACTGCCTACTTCTGCGCCTTCAGAATCAACCGTCCGGCCTTGAGCCGTCAAAATCGGTAGTGGAGGGTTGGCATCTGTTAGCAGATGCTCAAACACGACCCCGATTTCTTGCGCCGATACACTAAACGCAAACAATCCTACACATAGAGATACAAATAATTTCTTCATAGAGATTTATTCCTTCCTGGATTTGTAGTGGTTTTTTGTAATGCCAAGTTGGCTTTCATCTTTAAATTTAGATTCATATTAAAGATTTGTCCAGTAAATTTTCACAAATAGTTTCGAGCCATTAATTTCTGCAAGCCGACATGAAAATTCGTCTCAAAAAAACAACCGACGTTTTGGGCGCAGCGCGCTGCGCCCCTAGCACTAAACTTGGGGAGGGCGAGGCTCCCGCCGAGCCTCAAAGTTTCACAACGTATTCTACACCGCAGTTCACCAGGAGCCTGCCTGCCGCAGGCAGGGTTCGCCCTCCCATAATGAATTTCAATAGGCGCCTTTGACGCGCATTTTGATTGAATACAACCCTTTGACTGCTGTAATAAACAATACGTCGCGGTCTTTGCCGCCAAAACACGCATTCGCCGTCCAACCTTGCGGCACTTCAATCTGTTGTAATTTCTTTCCCGTCTTGTCATAGACCACCACGCCGTCTCCGCTGGTGGTATAGATGTTGCCTTCCACGTCCAGGGTCAGGCCGTCCGACTGCTGGTTGCAAATCAAGGTTTGATTGCGGAGCGAGCCGTCTGCGGCGATGTCATAGCGATAGATCTTTTTGTCGCCGATGTCAGCGACATACAAATACTTACCGTCTGGCGTCCCAATGATTCCGTTGGGTTTGACGATGTCGGTTTCCATGCGTTCCAACGTCTTGCCGTCGGGCGAGAGGCGGTAGACGAATTCCCCGCCCTGCAAAATATCCGATGGGCGGTCCGTCCACCATGGCCGTTTGTACATCGGGTCGGTCATATACATCGCGCCGCCGGGGTGAACATACACATCATTGGGCGCATTGAGCAACTTGCCGTCATACGCTTTGACCAACACGGTCACGTCGCCGTTGGGCGCAATCGACCACAATTCATTCTTCTCATCAGCGCAGGCGATGAGGTTGCCTTTTGCGTCGAAGAACATACCGTTGCTGCGATTGCTCGGTTTCATGTAAACCGACAGCACGTTGTTCGTGCTCCATTTTAAGATGCGGTCATTCGGCTGGTCGGTAAAATAGACATTGCCTTCCGCATCGGCGGCGGGGCCTTCGGTAAACGAAAATCCGCTGGAAAGCAGTTCCAGTTCAGCGCCGGGAGCGGTGACCTCTTGGGCGGCAGCGGTAAGAATGAAGAATCCTGAGAATAAAAACACGCAACTCGACAAAACAATTCGCTTCATGGCGATTGCTCCTTTCAGATCAAAGCACTCGCCTGATTGTAAACGATACCAGGTGGGGTGCGTCTAGGCGAACAGATCGGCGGGGTGGCGAGCCAAAGCCGTGAAGCGGACAGTCTGGAGCAGGATATGATTTCAGCGGTTCATCTTTGCTTTTTGGGATCCCCCCGGCGCTTTCAGCGCTCCCCCCTTAAAAAAGGGGGGCATAATGCGTCTAGGCGAACAGTTCAAGCACGGGCTTGCCGACGCCGTCGCGGGTCACATAAAAGGGCCGCTTTTCGATTTCGTAATTCAGTTCGGGCGGGATGCCCATTGCGTGGTATATGGTGGCGTGCAGGTCTTCCATCACCACCGGGTTCTCAATGATCTTACAGGGGCGCTCGTCAGCGGTTTTGCCGTAGACGGCGCCTTGTTTCACGCCGCCGCCAAACAGCAACACCGAACCGCCGTCGGTGAAATGGCGGTGCATACCATAGAACTTCAAGTCTTCAATCGTATCAGGAACCGTGACCTGGTCTTTGACTTTATTGCCGGGCTTTCCTTCGACCATCATGTCGCGGCTGAATTCGCTGGCGAGTACAATCAGCGTACGGTCGAGCAGCCCGCGTTCTTCGAGATCAAGAACCAGCTGCGCAATCGGCGCGTCGATTTCCTGTTTCATTTTCTCAGCGCGGGTGTGCCCGTTCTCGTGGGTGTCCCAACCCTGAAATGGAATGTACTCAGTCGTCACTTCAATGAACCGCGCGCCTTGTTCCGTAAGCCGACGCGCCAGCAAGCACCCCAAGCCAAAACGTCCGGTATTGTAAGTATCAAAAACCTCTTTCGGCTCCAAACTCATATCAAACGCCTTGGCGGCGGGCGATCCGAGTAAGCGATGCGAATTCTCTAGCGAGCGCAGCAGCGACTCTTTCTGGTAGTCGCTTCCATAATGGTTAATGGGGCTGGCTTCGACCATTTGTTTGTACTGGCTGTAGCGGTTCTGAAAGCGATTGAGCGTCATGCCCGGCGGCGGCTGTACGGACGACACCGCGTTACTGGGGTCTGGAACCATGAACGGCCCATACTCGCTGCCTAGAAACCCCGCCTGGTGAAAAGCGCGCAGTTCTTCCGCCTCGCCGTTGCCATCAAAACGCTGTCCGATGTCGATAAACGCAGGGACAGCCGGATTCAGCGGCCCGAGCGTCTTCGCCATAACAGCGCCGAGGTGCGGGGCCGCTACCGTCAGCGGCGGCGCGTAACCAGTGTGCCAATGATATTGATGGCGCGAATGCAGGATGAAGCCCAGGTCGCCCGCGCGAAACGTGCGCAGCACAGTTCCTCTGTCCATCACGGCGGCGACTTTTTCTAAGCCTTCAGAAAACTGAACGCCGTCAATCGCGGTTGGAATCGAAGGAAACGTGCTCAACACGCTGTCCGGCTTCATGCCGGTTTCATACGGTTGATAGCGTTTGGGATCAAAAGTCTCGGTATGCGCCATGCCGCCCGCCATCCAGAGCAGAATAACGGTATCCGCTTTGGCTTCCTGTAATTTCGCGGACGGATTGGCAAACGAAGCGCGGGGCGCTGCCGCCGCGAGTGCGGACAAAGTCGCAGCGCTGGCGTTCTTTAAAAAATCACGACGATTGGTTTGATGATTCAACATGATAATTCCTTTAATCCCGAATCAATAAATGAGTTGAAATTCTGGCAGCATGGCGACGATCCATAACAGGTCTTGCAGTGATTGCTCGCGGTCGTCTTGGTCGAAAATGGTTGACGCCAGGGAGAGTTCCTGTTGGGTCGGCTTGCGGCCTAATGCGTGGGCGAAGACGCCGTTGATGATTTCCGCTTCGCTGCCCTGGTTCCATTGGCGGGCGCCGTGTTGCAACATCTTCGCCAGCGTCTCGCCGTTGCTGATCTCCAGCGCTTGCAGCGTAGTGGTCAATGAATTGCGTTGCGTGGTCACCTGCTCGCGGTTGGGGCGCCCCAGCGCTTTTTGCAGCGGGCCAGCGACAACCAGCGAACTACGCAGCGGCTTCGAGTCGCCTAAGACGAAAAATTGCGTTTGAAATCGCATAAACTCATCCACAACCGGCCACTCGACCACCTCGACACGCGCCTTGAGCCGAAAATACCCTGGCGGGACCGCATAGGCAATCGTGGAATGGCTATGCGTACGCAGATGCGTTTTCGACGTGCTTGGGTTTTGTCCAACCACGGGAGGCTTCGCGTCAGCGGCGACGGCTTTCGACCATTGCAACTCGCTCAGCGGCAGTTCGCCTTCCGGGCCGATCAAGCGAGCGTCAATCCAATCGACTTGGACGGGCAAGCCGCCTTCGTGGTTATCCACCGAAACCAGTTGAACCATCGACGCGCCGCTGATATCGACGTCTATCTCAACCGAGCCGGATTCAATACGCGGGCTTGAGAAGCGCAACATGCGGTGAACGTCTTCGTCCGGCGCCTGTCCGCCCTGCCCGCGACCGTCGCTGCGAAAGAAGTTGTCCGGCGGCAATAAATCATACCCGGTCAACACCGACAGCGCATCAACGAACTGCTCCGCCGACATGCGGCGCACCAGCGGGCCTTGAAACACATAGTTTGGATCATTGGCGTCATAATCGACCGCAGGCAGCTGATAAGCGCGCGAGGTCAGTATGGTTTTCATGGTACGATGCAGATCGTACCCATTGTCGGAGAGGTCAGCCGCCAGCCAGTCTAAAACCTCCTGGCTCCAGGGCGCCGCTTCCATATCATCGACGGGTTCAATGATTCCTCGCCCCATAAACCGCGCCCAGATACGATTGACGATGGTACGCGTCAGGCGTCCGTTGTCATCGTTTGTCATGATCTTTGCGAGTTGAGCGCGGCGTTGATCGACGGGGGCCCCGGCATCAATCGCGCCAAGTTCTGGATACAAAAAATGCACCTCGGCGAATTTGCCTGTCGGCGAATCGCACCGCACCAGTTCTAACGGCTTCTCGGTAAACACCGCCGCCAGGCCGTACGAATCAGCCAACTTCCATTGATTGATGAAACTATCGTGGCATGAGGCGCACTTGAGGTTGGTCCCCATAAACACTTGGGCGACGTTTTGCGCGGCCTGCATTTCCGGCGTCTGGCTGGCGTTGACCACGCCGCGCCAAACGATGCCTTTGAGAAAACCGCGCGAACCCGTGACCGGGTCAATGAGTTCCGCGACGAATTGATCGTAGGGTTTGTTTTCTTCCAGCGATTGCAATAGCCATTCGGTAATTTGTTCGCGTCCGCCGTCGATGAAACCCGTGCCGCGATATTCATTGCGCAGCAGATCGTTCCAGAATGTCAGCCAATGTTGGGCGTAAGCGCTGCGGTTGCTCAAAACCTCATCGACCAACTTCGCCCGCTTGTCTTGCGAACCATCAGCGGCGAACGCCTCGACTGCTTCACCAGACGGCAGAACCCCAATCAAGTCGAGATACGTCCGGCGAATGTATCGGCGGTCATCTACCACCGTTTGATAATCGACTTTGTTTTTCTGATAATATCCGGCGAGTAAATTGTCGATGGGATTTTTCAGCAGCGAATCAGCATCCGTCGCCAGCGCTGGTCGGCGCGGTTCAATGCCGAGTTTTTTTTCTGCGCCCATCACGATGCTTTCGTCCCATTCGGCTCCCTGGTCGATCCAGGCGCGCAGCAACGCAATGTCTTCTTGCGAAAGCGGGTCGCCGCTCATCGGCATCTGCAGCCCCGGTTCAAGACCAGCGACCAGTTTGATCAGGCGGCTGTTCGCGCTATCACCGACAACCACCGCCGCGCCTTCATCGCCGCCAGCGATAAGCGCCTCACGACTCAGCATCGAATAGTTCCCCATTTTTAATTGTGCGCCATGACACTCAAGGCACCGCGACGACAATATAGGTTGGATTTGCTCTGAAAATGAAACGGCGCCGTCAAAAGGCGCAGGCAGAGTTGCTTCACCTTGCCCAAACGCCGTCAGGCCCAAAAAAGCGAATACAATAAGTAATAGAAAATGTTTCCCCATAGTTCACACCGAATCCTGATATCATTTATCTTAATAGTCAAATTTAAACAACCAAGAATGCAACGTCAAGGAACTGTCGAGATGAGATTTACGAAGGAGCGTTACTTGTCGAGAAAACTTTGCTGCGAGTAAGCCATGTCGCCTGCTGAAACCAGACCGTTTGACGAGTGATACGGCGGCGCCAGCCAGTTACGTCCTGGAACATTGATGAGCGCTTGGTCAGGCCCGGCGCTGGTGATACGCCAAAGCGAATGTCCAAACAGGTCTTTCCAAATTGCGCTGGGGCTACCCACCCCGCCGTTGAAATAGATGGTCGCGTAATCATACGACAACTTGTTGCCGACAAAGTGCGAATCAGACAACGATTCGATCACGTCCAGCGCCTGGAATACGTCCGGCATGATCTGGTTCATGTACCCCGTTGGCGTGGTCAATCGCGAAAACGATGACGCCCAGCCGTGATCGCCCGACGGCGCGTAGAAATCCCACGGCGCAGCGTTCCAATCCATCGTGTACATTTCGATGGCGGTTCCATAGGCTTTAAAATCGCCTTGGACGCGGGCGAGTTTAGCGCGGGTTTGAGCATTGAGAAAATTGGGCACAGCAATCGCCGCCAGAATGCCGATGATCGCTACCACGATTAACAATTCGATTAACGTAAATCCACGCTTCATAACCCGCCTCGACTTATTAAGGATCAGTTAGTATATAAGGGATCACTGCATTTACAGACATGGATGTTTGAATGGATATCAATCCGCATCCGTGAAGTAAGAAATTCAGATTTCATTTCGTCCTTGCTTCAATTGCGCGTTGGACCAACGGCGGATAATCGGTTTGAATCAGGTCGATCCCCCACCGTCTCATTTCCCATTGCATCTGAAAACACTTAGACGCCGATCAAACCGGGGCGCACTTCAGTTTCAATCCATGTAAATCCGCAAGCGCTTTCATGGCGCGGTTTCGAGAACCGGGCTGCGGAACGAATACACGCTGCCTGCGTCAGTGCTTACGTACAGTTTGCCGTCATACACCGCCAATCCCTGCGCGGCGCCTTCTACTTCGACGCTGCCCAGACGTGAACCATCGATCCGGTTAAACGCCGCCGCCTCGCCGTCGCCGCCTGCAAACAATGTGTCGCCCGCCATGATAAGCGTGTGGGGGTGGTTTGATTCCGTCTGCCAGACCACGCATTCTAACTTTTGTTTTGCGACCTCTTCCAACGCGCGGTTGGTATCTTTCACTTGTTCCATCAGCGCGGCTTTTTCGTCGCTGACGGTTTGCTTGCCTAATTTCTTGATGCGCTCGTTGAGTTGCTCTTTTTGGGCATCCAACTCAATACGTTTTTTTTCTAACGCAATATGACGAAAGCGGTCGAACGCAACCAATTTGCCTTGGGCGTGAAGATACGCCATGTTCTCAAACACAATCATGCAGGTGGCGTTAGGAAAGGTCGCGATCTGATCGCGGGTGTTAGGATCGAATCCACGAAATTCGGTATCGCCGCTTTTGCGCTTGCCGCGTCCGTGGATGAAGGTCGATTCCGGCGTGAGGATAGCGAACACGCCGCCGTTGCCGCCTTCGCCGAACCCGCCGATCTGTCCGCCCGTCTGACGATTGAAAGTAAGCGGATGCTGGCGCCCCTGTGAAATATACAGGTTTGAATCTGACGCGAGAATCGCGCCCTGAAAGGTCACGCCGCGCAGGGTATGGTTATAGGTTCCCGCCTGTTTGATTTCTCCGCTTTCGGCGTCGACCGCGCATAAGTATGATTCGCCCCACGGGACCAGCGACGCGCCGAAATACGCGAGGCCGTCTTGCACCAATACGCCAGTGCGAATCGGCCAGGGAGAAATCATCTTGCCATTACTGGGGATCAGCCGCCCGTCAGGCGCAGGGTGAAATTTCCAAACCAGCTCACCGTTTGTTGCATCAACGCAGTAGGCGAAGCCGTCATCCGAACCAAAATAGAGTTTGCCATTGTTCCATGTCGGCGCAAAACGGACAGGCGCATTGGTAAAATAGCGCCAATTGATTTCGCCGGTTTCGGCATCGCTGGAGACCACGCAATCTTCAACAGAAGTGCTGAAATAAAGCGATCCATTCACCGCGATGACGTAAAACACCGGGTCAAAATCACGCATGGATTTCAGGTCATTGATTTTGGCGTAGGCGTCCCAACGCGCGGGCGCAGGCCAGGCGGTTTGCGGCGGCGTGGGCGCCGAGTAATTCCAGGCCAGCTCGAGCGGCCATTTAACTTGATCGAGACTGACGCCGCTGCGCCGATTGTCATGTTGGTAGGTCGTCCAATCATCAGCGGTCGCGCTGAATGCGCTTATCGAGAGTACAAGTGTCAGTAATAATATCCGCATGGGAATCACTCGCTTTTCAATGAAATGTTGGGGATAAAACCAAGTGACGTTTCGAGCCAGGCGCCGCAACTGCAACCGCCGCCGCCTTCCGGCGCCAGCACCAGCCCGTCAGAGGGGATCACGCTCAGCCAACAACTGGGGCGAAGATTGAGCCAACTGCTGACGTCTCCGCTTTCGCGGTTCCACATCGAGATTTGCCCGCCGTCGCCGCGATAGACGAAAGCGTCTTTGGCGCCCGCATAAGTCGCGCAGCCGCTGTGGCGCCCCATATTGGTCACGGTCAATTGTCCTGTTTTCAGGTCATAGCCGCGCGGTTCCTGATACATCTGTCCTCCCGCGATTACGGGGTGCTGCATGTGACCGCCATGATTGTCTGAGGGCCATTCATGTTGATTGGCCCAGCGTTGTTCGCCATTGTTCGCGTCAAAACCGTAGAGATAATAGGTTCCTGATTTGGATGAATTGATGTAAAGCGATCCCTCGTGATAGAGCATGAAGAACACCGCCAGCCCGTCTTCGGTATCCAGCGGGCGCTGCCATTTCACGGCGCCCGTTTTGGCGTCGAGCGCAACCAGGAATTGTTCTTTCCATAAGTCTTCTGATTCGATGCGGCTATTTTTGGAACCCTTCAATGGAGCGAAGCGGGACTCGACGAAGTAAACCGTCCCGTCGCCAATCGAGATGGAAGTATGGATGATTTTTCCGCCAGGGTATTCCCACAACAACGAGCCGTCTTCGACCGAGCGCGCAAAAAAGCGCTCGCCGCATACCTTGCCGGCGCCGACGCCTTCAACGCTGTCATACCAGCTGGAGTTGCCCCAATAATCGCCGTACTGTGATCCTTGAATGACGGAGGTGCCGAACAACACGCCGCCGTCATTGGCTAAAAACCCCCAATCGTGTTCTTCATCGACTGACGCTTTGGGCATGGAATAAGTTTGTCGTAACGCGCCGTCGCTTGCGCGCAACCGCCACGTCAAATCATTCACCACTACAAAGACGCTGTCGGCGTCCGCGCACCAGTTCGACGAGTCGCGCGGCACGTTCACCCGCCGCATGTGGGGAATCTCTATCGACCAGAGAATGGAGCCATTGTATGAATCAATCGCGGCGAAGCGGTTCATGCCCTGATGAAACAGGCGCCCGTTGATAGACAACGGCGCGGGCATTCGCGGATTGCGGTCAATGCCAAAATCGGCGCCGGGTCGGCCAATCCACTGCATTGACATTTCGCCGACGCCTCTAGCGCCTTCGAGCGAATCGTTTCCATTTGAGGTATTGCCGGGGTTGGCGTATTGATGGGTCCAAGAACCTGCGCCCGGCTGTGCGCTTTTTTTCAACACGACCCATTCATCATTGTTCAATACTCGTACTTCATCGCTCAGCCGCACCTGCTGCAAATCGGCTGCGATCTTTGATTCTTTAGGAACCACCGCCGCGCCGCCGAAGGGGCGCAACACTCGCAGCAGCTCACTGAGCGAAGCGGTGTTATCGTCTTCCTCCAACATCCGCTCGGAGACAATCAAATTCGCGTAACGCGAAGTCATCGGCAAGACGCCCAGCGACTCGGTTTCGACAATTGAAATGCGTGAACCATAGACGCCGGTCTTCACCAATTGTTCGCGGATAGATTGAATGCGCGCGCTGTCATCATCAACGCCAATAATCATCACCTGGCTTTGTTTAGCGAGCTGATACGCCAAGGCGCCGTTGGTCATTCCATAGACTAGACAATAACCCCGGTCCACGCCTGACAGCGCGAGGATATCTTTTGCTTGCGCGGCAGTTTCGGCGCGTTCAAATTGCACCGGGACGTCATGCGCCAGATCGTCAATTGGATAGACCGAGTAATTGAGTGAATTTTCAAAATTGAATTCAAACACGGGGTTGTCGGTTTCCCCATGCAATACGATTTTATAATCGTAGGTCTTGCCCGGCTTTAAATTTTCGATGCGAACCTGATGCGCGAGCGTTGGTTGTGAGATTGAAATGGTTTCAATCGCCGCATCGTCAAGCGAAAGTTGCAACTCCGACGCGCAGGGCGCCGCGCTTTGCCAATACACGTCAACGCTCGACGGCGTTCGGAAAATCACATAAGGGCCGTAATCCATATCAATGGCGTGTGCTACATTGAAAGACGCGAGCATCATCACGACGCTCATCGCCCCAAAAGGCCAAAATTTCATATTCGTCTCCTACCGGTTGAATGCAAAGTTGAGCGTAGCCATTGATGATTTGTATTGTGTTAATGAATCAAACTCTCTATCACTTATACCGTGTGCGAAAATCAGAGATGCGGTGAAACGTCATAAAGTTTGCGTCGTGATAGTTGTGTGCGCCTTTGTAAGCCGTACGCGACATAAAGATAATGTCGTCCCCATCGAACCGGAAATCGACGTATTGAAATCCGACCTTAGAGTCATTGCCAATTTTATCGAAGTCGTCCAAATCCTCCAGTAAGGCCTCGTGGAATTTCCAGCGTCTTAAATCGCTCGAGGAATACGCCGCCAGTCGATTGCGCTGCTGAGCGTTTTTCGGATTGGTGTTGCCGTTCGCCAGCGTCCAGTAGCGTTGGGTCTTATCGTCATAACGGATAGCGAACTTGGTCATCCCGCCGGGGAAGTCAAAAAAGCCCGTCTTGGGATCAAACGACTCGATCTTACCGTCTTGGCTGACGTTCAACATTGCCGCTTTGTCAACCACGGGCATAGAATTGCAGCGCAAGATGTTGACCAATCTCCCGTCCGGCGCGAGCACGATGTTGCCTTCCAGCCATCCGGCGTCGTTTCTGTTATGGTCTTCGGATTTCTGACCGAATGCGGGCGGGTCGGTGTTCTGATTGTATTTAAGTTTATTGCTCATCGTCCATGAGGAGGCGTTGAGCAAATCCGCGTCAACCGGGGCGGAAATCACCAGCGAGTGTAATCCCGCCGCGCCTTGGCTCGTGACGTTGTCTTCGAAGGCCCGATACAGGCGCCCGTTATGTTCAAGCACTGGCATCGGGGCGCAATGGTAATTGGGCGCAGCGCGGCCTTCGCCGCTTGGGAACAACAAGCCGTGCTCAGAATCCACCGGTTGCGTCCAGGTTTCTCCGTTGTCGTCGCTGCGGCGAATCACAATATGCCCGTTTTGTTCAGAGGTTCCTAATAAATAAATTGCGCCGCGATGCAAAAACAGGTTCGCCCAGTACGTGCCCTGAATTTCAGTAACGTAGTCCCACGAGGCGCCGTCGTCGCTTGAGCGGAAAATCAAGCCGATGTCATGCTCTTCATTTTCAGAGCGGGGCGCATGTTCACCGAAGAGGTCCATGCTGGCGAGAATGTCGCCGTTGGGCAGGCGCAAAAGCGATGGACTGCCTAAATAATTTTTTGTGCTCGCGGGGGAAAATTGGATTACATTATCAAGCGGGCCCATTAGAGCGTCCACAGAATTCGCGGTGACGACGATGCTCCCCATACAGACCATGAGCAATAATAAGAACCGATTCATTCGCTTCATCCTCATCCTGGTTTTAGAATCAGAATGACTTTACCATAAAATCTCACGAGGAAACACAACAAAAAAGAAATAGTCCTCCCATGAAGATGAATCAACACATAAATCAATTCAAAAATATAAAACTCCAACGCCCATTATACGCCGTTGGATTGATGTCGGGCACGTCGGTCGATGCGGTTGACGCTGCGTTGGTTCGTTTTGAGTCAAGCGAACAGCTAGAAATAACGCTAGTTGAATTTACGGAAACGGCCATTCCCGAAGAATTGCGCCAGCGCATCTTCGCCGCAATGAATCCCGCCGAGTCGCCGGTGGATTTGATTTGCCAACTCAATGTGGAATTGGGTGAACTATTTGCGGATGCGGTTTTCAACCTTGCCAGGCAATCAAATACGCCTCTAGATAAAATTGATTTTATCGCGTCGCATGGGCAGACGGCCTATCACATCCCGGTGAAAGATGAAGCGCGCAATTGGCGGACGCCTTCGACCTTGCAACTCGGCAGCCCCAGCGTGATAGCTGCGCGAACAGGCGTCACCACCGTCGGCGACTTTCGCGCCGCTGACATGGCGGCGGGCGGCGTGGGGGCGCCGTTGATTCCCTTTGTGGATGCGGTCTTGTTTGGCGACCCAGCGCAAGACGTGATCTGTCAAAACATCGGCGGCATCGCCAATTGCACCTTGCTGCATCACCGCGGAGACATCATCGCATTCGACAGCGGCCCCGGCAATATGGTGATGGACCAACTTATGCAAGCGCAAACCAGCCAGCGCTATGACAAAAACGGCGAGTGCGCCCAACAGGGGCAAGTGCTTACCGCATTGCTTGAAAAAGCGTTAGCGCATCCGTATTTTCAAAAGGCGCCGCCCAAAGCAACGGGCCGCGAAGACTTCGGCGAAGAGTTTGTGCGCTGGTTGATCTCAGAAAGCGCAGGCGCAAAATTGAATGACCTGCTAGCCACGGCGTTAGAACTGACGGCGTCGAGCATTACCCAATCCTATCAGAATTATTTATATCCAATCGCCGAACCCAAACGCGTAATCGTCAGCGGCGGCGGCGTCCGCAACGCCTATTTGATGCAACGGCTGCGAGCGCTTGCGCCGGAACTGCAATGGCAAGCCAGCGACGACGCGGGCGTTTTGTCCGACGCCAAAGAAGCGCTGGGCTTTGCGATGTTGGGGCTAGCGACGCTGCACAGCGTCCCGTCGAATGTCCCGTCTGTCACGAAAGCAAAACGCCCCGTCGTGCTGGGCAGCATCTCGCCGGGGCGTGGGTTTCGCGTCGATATTTGAGTGATGTAGCGTCGTTATACTCGGCGCGGGTACATCTCTATGAGCGCCCGCGCCGGGCATAATTTTTAATCGTTTTTACGTGGCTAACGCTTACTTCTTACGGGCATTCCAAAGCGGTTGGAGGTCTTTCCAACCGATCAGTTTGACGTTGTGTTCATCAATGAATTTTTTCGTCTCGGGATTGGTGAAGATTTTGTATTCTTCATTGCGCTTCATGTGCGTCCCGGTAATCGCCTTTGATTCTTCCGTCAAAACATTGGGGTGAATAATCAGCAGATGGACGCCCGGCTCCAAATTGGCGATCAACTCGCGGTAGGCCTCCTCCGTCTGTTCGAGGGGGACGTCGTCAATCGCGGGCAGGCTGTCGATTAACGGAATGCCGCGCGCCGCCAACGCGTTCGCCGCTTCGACGGGAAACTGGATACCGTCGCGTTTGGCGCGTTCGAGCATCCATTTTGAGGCGCTGAAATTCATAAATGGAATGTTGTATTCCTCTGAAAGTTTCAGCGCGGCTTGCCAAAAGGCAGGGTGCGCGTAAACCGTCCCCATGTGAGAATCCATGTGGGTCGGTTTCATTCCGTTTTTGATTGCATGCTCAATCTGCGCGCGGATTTCTTTTTCTACCTCATCGGCTTTGGCGGATTGCACAACCGAACGCACGCCATGAAAGAAGTATCCGTCTGGATCAAGCAACCCCGGAACATCCGACTTGGGCGCCACTGGCCCCCAGCGGTATTTTTTCCACTCAGCGGTCAGAGTGAGATGCAGCCCCATATCGGCGTCGGGGTTTTCACGAAAATATTGGGCGGCTTCTGGAAACCAGGGGCAAGGAACCATTACGCTGGCGCT
Organism: Candidatus Hinthialibacter antarcticus; assembly: GCA_030765645.1. Taxonomy (NCBI): domain Bacteria; phylum Candidatus Hinthialibacterota; class Candidatus Hinthialibacteria; order Candidatus Hinthialibacterales; family Candidatus Hinthialibacteraceae; genus Candidatus Hinthialibacter; species Candidatus Hinthialibacter antarcticus. The sequence goes on from JAVCCE010000011.1 coordinate 340,461, forward strand.
GGTGACGATGCCTTTGTCTAGGCATTCCATACACGCTTCGTTCGCGGAGCGGCACATGCCCATGTCATCCGCGTGAATAATCAATAGAACGTCGTCTGCCTGATACCCCAGGCGTTCAGCTACGGTTTCGGCTACCACTCCATGCAAAGCCATCATCACGCTCATCAATAAACCAATTCGGACTATCAGTTTTATCATCTTTTCACCTGTGGATTATGATCTGTCGTTTGAAAACAAAATTATTTTAGTCATGTTACTTACAATTTATCTGACGCATCATCCTTTAGATTGTCTCAAGATTACAAACGCCCTGTCAAGTCAAGAATAATTGCATACATTCTCTGATGAGCCGCGACATTTCAGCCGGGTTGGACTATTATTTGCATATCATAAGAAAATAAGTAGAATTATAGTCTACAAAATGTACGAACCTAGAATGGAGTTTTTGCCTTATGTTCAGAATGAGTCGGTCAGAACACGGATTTACATTGATTGAACTGCTGATTGTTGTAGCAATTATCGGGATTCTGGCGGCAATCGCAGTCCCAAACTTCTTGAATGCGCAGGTAAGGGCGAAGATCGCCAAGGCCGAAGCGGAAATGCGCAATGTGAGTACAGCCTTAGAGAGTTATCGTTTAGATAACAACTTCTATCCGCCTTGGATGAATGAAAATGGATCAGCGCGCAACGGTTCCGGCTCAAATATTGGCATCAGCCACCGTTTTCACGCTTTAACGTCTCCGATCTCGTATATGGGAGCCATACCAATTGACCCATTTATCGTCAGCCACTTTGAAAACCAAGACGCCGTTTATGATACGTATGATTATGTTGACGCTTGGTCAACCGTCAATTGGGGAAATGCGACAAGTTTAGGAAGTTCTTTCCGTTGCGGCATGTGGCGCCTCGCCAGCGCAGGACCTGACGCCACAATGAGTTATGGAGGCGTTGTTAATTACACATCGAGCAACGGTTTGCAAAGTTGGGGTGATTTAGTCCGGGTTGGCCCCAAAGCGTCTTACCCCTGTGACAAGACTTTTGTCGATTAAGAAAACTCGATTCATAGACAAGTAATTAAAGAGGGTTACAAACCCTCTTTTTTTATTCATCCGATAAGTGAATACTTGCATTGATGGATAGTCATGATTTTGATTCCGAAAACGTATCCCGGCCTATCAATAATTGACAAACCAATTCAGGCATGGGTGCAACTCTGAGAGCGCCTGTGCATAAGGGCCTGAAAGCCCGCACTGAAGCGAGCAGAGTTCGAGCAGAGTTGTACCCATGCCATATACAGCGAAATCTCAATTCAATTTATAAAAGTCTCCAACTTTACGGAAGAACCATATTCTTTGTCTCTATGTTCTATTCACAACATTCAAGTGTCTCTAATTGGACTAAAAAACAAATATTCAATCGAATTCAACTTTGAATTTTTAATGGATACTTCTGTGCGTTAAAATTTGAAGCGCTCGTTTTGAATCCTGGTATGATATCGCTTGGAGCGAAAACCATGAACGCCAATCCCGCTGACCTCGCCGTTATCGACGCCAATGTTTGGAGCGCTCCTGGAGAAACCCGCGCCGAAGCGGTCGCCATTCGCGACGGGCGCATTCTTGCGGTCGGCTCCACCCACGCCATCGAAGAATGGATCGCGCCTTCAACCACCATCATCGAAGGGCGCGGACGGTTTGTCGCGCCGGGCTTTATTGACTCGCACGTCCATTTTCTCGAAGGCGGCTTTCAGCTGTCGTCCGTCCAATTGCAAGATTGCGCTTCAGAAGAAAAATTCGTCGAAGCCATCCGCCGCTTTGCTGAAACCTTGCAACCAGACGAGTGGATTCTCGGCGGCAACTGGAACCACTACTTGTGGGGCGGCGAAATGCCGCGCCGCGATTGGATCGACGCGGTCACGCCGCGTAATCCGGTTTGGATCGACCGCCACGACGGACACATGGCGCTAGCCAACACCCTCGCCATCGAACGCGCGGGCCTGGCGGCAAACGTCGCCGAGATCGACGGCGGCGAAATTGAGCGCAACCCCGACGGCTCGCTCACCGGGGTCTTCAAAGACAACGCCATGATTCTCATTCAACGGGTGTTGCCCAAGCCCACGACGGAGCAATCGGGCAAAGCGCTGCAAGCCGCGATGCAACACGTCGCCGCGCAAGGCGTCACCAGCATTCATCACATGGGGTCTTGGGATGATTTGGCGGTTTTTAAAAAATCACACACCACTGGAGACCTCAAGACGCGCATTTACGCGGCGGTCCCGATTTCGACTTGGGAACCCCTACGCGACGAAGTCGAAGCCAACGGACGCGGCGACGAATGGCTGCGCATCGGCGCATTGAAGGGTTTTCTAGACGGTTCGCTGGGTTCAAAAACCGCGCAGTTTTTTGAGCCGTATCTCGACGATCCCGACAACGACGGCTTGCTTGTTGAGTCGCCGCAGGAACTCTATGAAAAAATCCAACCCGCAGACAAAGCAGGCTTACATGTGTTGATGCACGCCATCGGCGACCGCGCCAACCATGAAATACTGAACGTCTTCGAGCGCGTCATTGAAGCCAACGGCCCGCGCGACCGGCGCTTTCGCATCGAACACGCCCAGCACCTGCGTCCCGACGATATCGCCCGTTTTCATACGCTGAACGTCATCGCCAGTATGCAGCCCTATCACCTGATGGACGACGGCTGTTGGGCCGAGGCCGCCATCGGCGCCAAGCGCAGCAGCGTGACCTATGCGTTTCGTTCGTTGCTCGACGCACAAGCGCGGCTGGCGTTTGGGTCGGACTGGTTCGTCGCGCCGCCTACGCCGCTGGAGGGAATCTACGCCGCCGTCTCCCGCCGCACCAAAGACGGCAATCACCCCGACGGTTGGACGCCGCTGCAAAAAATCACCGCTGAGGAATCATTGCAAGCGTACACCACCGACGCCGCCTACGCTTCGTTTGAAGAAGAGCAAAAGGGCGCTCTCAAGCCTGGAATGTATGCGGATTTAGTCATCATCGACCACGACATCGCCGAAATATCAAGCGATGAGATAGCGAAAGCGCATGTCGATTTAACTCTGGTCAACGGCGATATCGTCTTCGAAAATAACGCCGAATAAGCCCCCCCCCTTATTGGGATGAATGCGCACAAAAAACGGGCTGGCGATTTCACCAACCCGTTGTGATGAAGCATGAATGGTTTTAAGCAGCGCTTAGTAGACGCTCCATGAATCAACGTCCGAGCCGCCTAACGAAATGACCTTCAGGTTGTCATATAATCCAAACTGGGTCGAGGTAAAGCGCGAGTCGAAGGTATCCTCATAACCGAACATGATTTTTCCTGATGGATAGGTATCATCGGCGTCGTCATATTCGACAACTTTGATGAAACCATCATCTGTGGTTTGCACCCAAGGGAAGTCGCTGTTAATAAAATCAATTTCCTCGGTGATTTCACTTTTCAAATAGACTGTCACGACGCCGTCAATAAAGTCCATTCGCAACTCCGTCCAGTGGTTTGCAGAGGCGCCGGTGTAACTACCGCCGGATTTATTGAAGAAGTAGATAAGGCTGAATAATTCATTGTATGGACGAGGAACACCATCATCTTCGCCATCACCGGGAACCGCACAATCTTGTGTAGGCGTTTCAATAAACCATGTTCCACATACGGAGTTATCCGTACCGTCTTCAGTCGGGCCGCCTTCGAGAAGGGCATAATCAAATGATCCCCAACCCAGGTCAGGCGCTGCGGACCAGAAGTAGCCGTCGGTATCGTCAACCGCCTCTTCAAAGCCAAACGTACCTTGACCAAGGCTGACAAGTTTTTCGCCGCTGTGGTTTATACCAACTAAGTTTTGGTTGGTCGAACCGGCCGCATCAGCGTTTACCCGGCCAAAGACATCGACGAAGACCTGGTAGTTGCCCGAAAATTCCTGGTTGGTATACACGTTCAAAAACGAACCCGCATTATTTTCAAACATGAAATTCGCTGACATCCATAATGCGATGGTGTCTCCATCCGTCGAGTTTGGCGCAGGCGGAATCCCATCGCCGATGCCGTCAACGTCAACGCTGTAGTCATAGGCAAAGCGGGCTTCGTTGTCCATTCCCGTATCAGGGCGGTCCAGCTGAAGCACTGAATAGTTGCCTGACGTATCCGTGTTGAAGTTGTCCTCATAAACCACTTCTTGTGCGGAAACGGTCAGCGACATCGCCAACCCCATCACCGCGGCTAAATACAGTTTTCTCATTTTCATCCGAACTACCTCCATTGAAATTAGATATAACTTTCTGCATCCGCGTTTGCGGTTACATTTGGTTTAGGTAATACGCCTCTTACTTCAACGCCGCCGGGATATCTTTCACTGTCTGATATTTTTGTGAAATGATGATGTTGCCAAAACTAAGAACTCCGTTTGTGGTGTCATAAATGCGGACGCCGTAGGTCCCATTTGCGTAAGTTTTGTCGGGCCCGTACGACAACGCCCGCCAAGTCCCATAGAAATCTTCCATATAATCAGGAAACAAAATGTGATCGGTCAGCATCTTCAAATTGTGATAGGTATAATAGAGTTCGTCGTTACGTTGGGTTTCTTCATCCCACTGGTCGACGAACGGGTCGGGCAGCAATCCCGACGATAAATACGCCACCGGCGTAGTAAGATTAAAACGCATGTACCCATAGGTGGTGTCGCTGTTGGTCATGCTTGGGTTGGTGCTGGGCGGCGGCGCATTGTTATCGAGAGTGTACATCTCAATCGCGGTCGCCATCGAGCGTAAATCTGACTGGGCGCGCGCCACTTTCGCTTTAATCTGCGCGTTTAAAAAATTCGGCACTGCAATTGCAGCGAGAATTCCAATAATTGCGACGACAATCAGCAACTCAATCAAGGTAAAACCTGGTGTTTTTCTCAATGAAGAAAGCATTCGAATTCATCAATCCTTTCAAATACAATCGTTCTAACCGTTTAAAAGCTATGCACTATGCTTAAAAACCGACAGAAAAGTGTGGATTTTTTAACTGGTTATAACTTTGGGTGTAGATTCAACGGTGGAGAAAAATCAATATTCCTACATATTAGTAGAATATTAGGACGATTCCGGTGAATTTGTAGCCCAAAGTATCATTTTTGTTAGAATTATATGGCAATTCTCATACCGCTTTACAAGCCACCCGACAAAAGGGCTTGAAAGCCCGCACTGAAGCGAGCAGAGTTGTACCCATACCTAATGCAACGAAATAAAACAAATTTCCAATTTACGGAAGAACCTAAACAAATGGCTTTGAATCGTACGTATCGGTTTCGCATTATTCTTGCGCTATGCGCAATTGTTCTATCTCAATCGAACATCCTGGCGCAAGAGGTTTCCTTCGAGTCGATCCAACCCGATTGGGTCGCGCTTGATTTCCCCGAGCTCGCCCAGCGCGCGCCGTCAGACATTGTTGATGACCTTCGCCGGGGTGATTATGACCAAGCGCGGGCGAAACTTATTGAAGCCGCGCAAAGCGTCGATGATGAATCGACTCAGCAGTTTTTCATGCACGAAGCAGAACGCATCCGCCGTATTCAGCGCGATTATTCACTCGACCTGGATGGATTAAAACGAGCGCTGGATTCGCGGGTTGAAGGCTGGACAGAGAAAGAACTCAACCAGTGGCTGAACGAAGGCCGCTTTGACATGCGGATTCTACAAGGCGTTCCCCGCTTTTTGGGCGCGAGCGCATCCAACCTTTATTTTCGCTATCCCGAACTTCGTTCGCGGTGGTTGCGCAGCGACTACAGCGCCTTTGGCGCGGCGAGACTCAAGACAGCGCAATATGCGCTCAATACATCTCAAGCCGATGATGAGACCCAAGGCGCGCGGCGTTTTCATATCCGCATGACGGTTAGCGTTGAAGACGGCGCCGTCCAACCAGGCGAGACGGTGCGCTGTTGGCTGCCCTACCCCAAAGAGACGAGTTTCCAGCGTGACGTGACATTTATATCCAGCAGCCACACCAGTTCGATTGCCTCGAACGATGCGCCGCACCGCTCGATCTATATGGAGCAAACCGCGACGGAGTTTCCGCCCGTGTTTGAAATCGAGTACGCCTACACGGCCCTGCCGAGATACGACGCCATTGATCCTGACAAAGTGACAAATGATCTGCCCGCAGACGTTTCAAAATTCCTCAAAGAAAAACACCCGCAAATTCGCTTCCATCAAGAATTCATTCAGTTAGCGGATTCGATCGTCGGCGATGAAACAAATCCGTATCAGGTCGCATTCAAACTCTATGAATGGATTGGACAATATGCGGACTACAGTTTCGCCCGTGAATATTCAACGCTAAACGACATCCCAATGTATGTTCTCCGCAACCGCTATGGCGACTGCGGGCAATTGGCGTTGTTGTATATGACCTTGTGCCGCATCAAGGGAATCCCTGCGCGTTGGGAATCAGGATGGATGATTTACCCCGAGGGCAAAAACCTGCACGACTGGACATCAATCTATCTTTCGCCCTACGGCTGGGTTCCGGTTGACCCCAATTTCGGCCTCGAAGCCTGGAAAAATTGGGGCGGATTAAAGCAGGAAGAACGCGAGTTGTTGTCTCGCTTTTACTTTGGCCGTCTTTCTCCGTATCGGTTGGTTGCGAATGATGAGTTTGGAGAACCGCATACCCCGATAAAACGCTTTCCCCGATCTGACACGGTTGACTTTCAGCGCGGTGAATTAGAAACCGACTCAGAAAATCTCTATTTCAACCAATTTGATTACACACTCGAAATCCTCAGCGACGAGCCATTCATGCAAGAGTGAAATCCTGGTGTTTTTTTTCATCAATCAGCAATTTTTCACTTGATTTTTCTAGCCCGCCGATTTATTATCTTTTCATTATTAATGAAGGGCAATTTTATGATTTATAAATGATGCCTTTCTCTGTTTTTCATTTGTTTTCTTTCTGGGACCTGCGAAGAGTTTTTATAACTATTTGACAAAAAGATGGTTAGAAATTTATGAGATGTGTATGAATATATACGTCACGTGAATTTTATATCTTTATATTAAAGGCGCCTAAAATGGAAAAGAGAAACAATACGCTTGCATTCACATTAATTGAGCTTCTCATTGTCGTAGCGATCATTGGGATTTTGGCGGCAATCGCTGTTCCAAACTTTCTTAATGCACAAGTCCGCGCCAAGATTTCTCGCGTCCAGGCCGATCAAAACGCTTACGCGACTGCATTTGAAATGTATTTTCTTGACTTTGGCAATTCCCGCATCGAAAACAACGAATTGTTCCGTTTGACCACGCCAGTCTCTTATATTGGAACTCTCAATCCCGATCCGTTCGCGCCCGCAGAAGAAGGCCGCTTCAATTTTATCCATGCCTTAGACCCCAGTTATTTTATGTGGTCGCGTACGCCGCAAGACGACGGCTATGACTCGCTGGTCGCAGATTTTAACATCTGGACGGGGTATCCCAATATTTGGGCGGGCGGTCAAAACGACAACTGGGCGTATGGCAAAGTGTTTTATCAGATCCGCAGCGTCGGCCCCAACAAAGCCAATGAGTATGGAATGAGATTTGACGCAAGCAACGGTCTCGTTAGCAACGGCGACATCAACTATTTCGGTTCAGGCAATCTGAACCGGTCATACGGTGGATGCTGTCAGCGCTAACGGCCTAATTTTATATTTTTGCTTGAATTAGAAAAGGAGAGTTCTATGACAAACAAATTTCGCAAAGCAGTATTGGCTATGGCAGTGTGCGCTTTTGCGCTGCCAAGCTACGCACAAGCGCCTGATCCTGTCATCGGATTTGATTTCGATGAAGGTTCGGGAGAATCAGTAATGGACCTGAGCGGACAGCATGAAGGCGTGTTTGGCATTACGCCGAACCCAGACGCCATTGTTGAAATCGTTGATGACACGCCCTCAGGGGCCGCAGGCGACACAGCGGTTTTCTTCAGCGGCAACGAAGTGTTGATTGGTTCGACGGATGCGCAGCCGTTTTTAGACCTGGAAACATCGCCAGTTACCGTTGAACTATGGGTTAAAGCGACCGATCTGACGGAAACCTATATGGACTTTTTCCGCTATGGCAATTCGCTTAAGATGGGCATTTCCAGCGGCAATTTTATTTTCACCCATCTGGCCGTCGCCGATTATCCATCCGGCGTTCCAGTGGAAGTGGACGTCTGGCATCACGCAGCAGCCGTATTTGAACCAGAAGTCGGCATCACCTTCTACTTGGATGGCGAAGAAGCAGCGTTTGTTGCAACCACGAATTTCCCCAGAGTTCTTCAGAACTCGACTTTCGTCATGGGCGGCGCAGGCAACAGCAGCTTCTATACGGGCTATCTGGACCGGTTCCGTATTCACAATGCAGTATTAACGGCGGGTGAACTTGATAGCGTTGCTGACGCCCCCAAAGCAATGTTAGATTCCACGATTGCGAGTTATGATTTCAGTTCGTTCCCTGCGGAAAATGCAGCAGCGACTGAAGTAACACTCACCCCGCAAGAAACAACCATTCTGCAATCGAGCTACCCCGAATGGGGCGCTGGCCCGACCGGTCAACCAGGCGACTTCGCATTGTATTTTAATGGAGAAAACGCACGCGTTTCCGTCCAAGACCCCGAAGACGCATTTCAGTTAGACCTGGACTTAACTTTTACTCTGGAAGCATACGTCAAATATGAAGACCAGCCGAATACCCGCGCCATTGTGTTCTCATACGGCGTTCCCGGAACCGGCGGCTATTCATTCTCCGTCACAACCGATCCGCGCAAAGTGTTTGTCACAACCTATGGCATTTTGGACGCTGACAATGAATCAGTAATTCCAGATGACAGCGGCTGGCACCACATCGCAGTTGTACACGATACAGCGGCGGCGGAACTTCGTTTTTATGTAGACGGCGAGTTGGGCGATACGCTGGAGTATACAGGCGGCGTCAACTTCTCGGTTGACCGCAATGCGCTCTACATCGGCGTTGAAGGCCGCCCCGGCTCAAACGCAGCGGGCCTGCCGTATAAGGGCTATATCGACCGCGTTCGCGTTCACACCTCCGTGCTGGCGCCGGAACAATTCAGCATTGTTGAAGTAGCTGACGTTTCGGAATGGTCAATTCACTAAAACCGATTCGTAATCATAAACATGAAAAAGGCGAGGCATCATGCCTCGCCTTTTTTTATCTAACCGATTCAATGCCGCTGCTGCATCAATATAAATTCCACTCGTCAACGTCATTGACGAACTTCCCATAAACGAGAATGCGCTGGTTGGCGTTATCGGTGATGAATATAAATTCGACGGTCGCTGCGCAGTCCGCCGGATCACCCAAGGGACCATTCGGCGACTCAGACCCGTCAATCATCGCGACCGGCGCGCTTGGGTCTGCGGAGTGATAGGCCGCAATCACTGCTTGTTCCGCCGAATAATCCGGCACATAAATCATGTCATCATACCCATCATACTCAATCAACTGACTGTTAACGCCATAGGTCGAATTGACGCCGCCTTGCGCGATGAAGCCATTGGTGATTTCCGTGTATGCGGTCGGGTCGTCCGCAGAACCGCCGCTCAATCTATTCACGCTGTTGCTTGAATCGCCGCCGTTTTTCGCCGCATAGATTTCATTGGTTGTTGGGTTAAAAGCCACGTCGCGCTGATAGGCTTCCAATCCTGTCACAACATGCAATGGAACCGAATCGTTGGCGTCCCAAAACTCGATGGTGTTGAAGGTGGAAAGAATGAGCGTGTCATCATCCATCAATTCAACGCCGTTATATCGTTTGCCGCCAACCACAACGCCGTCAAAAAAATCTGCAACGGGTTGAAAATCCGGCGCCGGGCTGAGTTTACGCACCGTCGCGGTATCTGCGCTTCCGCTTTCGAGCGCGAGAAACACGTTGCCCTGGCTATCGACCGCAACGCCAGTGAATCCACGCCCCGCGACAACCTCCGTGTCAGCCGCGTCATCAACCAGGACATGGCTTTCGACGCTGGTTACGGTCAATGGGTCCGCGACATAATAACAGCGCGTCTGGTTCGGCCCAGCGAATGTAAAGACGGTGTAATACACGCCGCCGTTCGAATCAACGGCGATCGCCAATGGATCCCCCGCAGTTTCAAACTCCAACAGATACGTCCCGAGCGTTGATTGTGAATAGGCCGATGAAACAACGAGAAACGCTAAGACAAATGATGCAGCGCGATACATAAGGTTATTCCTTTCTGCTTGTGGAAATATGCAATACTTCACTGTTGTATAACAAATCGTATGCCCAAGCAATACAAAAATATATACACAGAAGCGGTCTTTTTATTGCTGAAGTTTCGTTTGGCGTTTTATTCAAAAGGAAAGGTTCTTCCGTAAACTTGGATACTGTTTTTATTTCGCTGCATTAGGCATGGGTACAACTCTGCTCGCTTCAGTGCGGGCTTTCAGGCCCTTTTGCACAGGCGCTCCCCGAGTTGCACCCATGCCGGAATACGTTTTCGCTATCAAAATTATGACCATCCATCAATGCAAACACTTACATAGCGGATGAATCTTTTTTTCGAATTTTTAGCGTTATACGAAAATGCGTAGCGGATAATCCCCCACGCAAAATAGCATGGTCATTGCATAAGAGAATAATCATTTATACGATGAACCGACATCGGCTTTTGTCTTCCATTCTCCAACGAGAGGACGTAATAATGAGAACGAATCGATTTTTGATCGTTGTTTCGATCTTGATTTCATCATCAATCGCGGCCCATTCATTTGACGCGGAACAAGCCAAATCGCTCATTGAAACCCATCGCCAAGAGTGGGAAATCCCCGGCATGGCGGTCGCGATTGTGCATCAGGGAGAAACCCTGCTGCTAGACGGTTTTGGCGTAAAGAACATCGGCAAAAGCGATCTCATTGATGTTGAGACCCAATTCGCCATTGCATCCAATTCCAAGACCTTCACCTGCGCCGCATTGGCGATGGCGGTCGATGACGGTTTGTTAAATTGGGACGACCCGGTGATTGATTATCTGCCCACGTTCCGGCTGTCGGACCCATACCGGACGCTCGACATGACCATCCGTGATCTGGTTACGCACAAAACAGGGATGGAAGGCGGCAACCCCGCCTGGTGGCGAACCGAATTCACGCGCAAAGAATTGCTTTCGCGATTGAAATATTTGGAAGTCAGCCAAAAATTTCGCAGCGGGTACTACTACAACAACTTAATGTACTTTACCGCTGGAATGGTGTTGGAATCAGCCAGCGGCATGAGTTGGGACGACTTCATCCAGACGCGCATTTTTGATCCACTCGGCATGAAGAACTCATCGTCGAGCATTCACGGTTTCGATGAGAAATCCAACATTGCGGTCCCTCATGCGTTTCATCGCGGCGACGACAAAATTGAACCGACCGAATGGTATGACGCCAACCACGTCGGCGCAGCGGCGTCCATCAGTTCCAGCGCCGTTGATATGGCGACGTGGATGAAGTTTCTGCTTGCGAAAGGAAAATTCGGCGACCAGCAACTCATCAGCGAAACCCAGATTGAAGAAATGCAATCGCCGCAAACCATCCTCTCGACCCAGTCGATCAACGACATCGGGCGCCATGTCAATTTCCACGCCTATGGCATGGGGCACCGCATGTATGAATACAAAGGGCTGAAATACGTCGAACACGGCGGGCATGTAGTCACGTTTCGCTCGCACGTCTGCTTGATTCCTGAGTTGGAATTAGGCGTGACGGTTTTAACCAACAGCGAAACCGATTGCTGTGAAGCGATGTGCTATGCGTTGTGCGATCTATTCTTAGAACAAGACGGCCCCGACTGGCTGGACATCTATTTGAAGAAACATCGCGAATGGCGCAGCAACATCAAAAAAGAAACAGAAAAACGCACCGAAGAGCGCATCGCCGATGCGCCCGCCAGCCGTCCGTTAGAAGACTATGCGGGCGAATATACCCACCCGATGTATGGATCGTTTTATCTCGAAGCGAAAAACGGCTCGTTGAATTTCAACTTCAACCAGACCCATTTGTTTAAAGGGAAATTGAAACATTGGCATTATGACACGTTCTTGCTGCTGCCGGATTTACAATTTCGCGACGAAGCCCTGGTTTCATTTCAACTGGATACGAGCGGCGCTATTTCCAGCGTGAAAATCCTCGGGGCGGTTTACGAAAAGAAGGAGTGAATTCGCCTGTTTTCATTCGGGCATGGGTACAACTCTTTTCGCTTCAGTGCGGGCCTTCAGGCCCTTTTGCACAGGCGCGCACAGACTTGCCCCCATGCCCGTCGACGTGATTGTTGAAACCTTTTTTCTGTAATTATTGATTCTTCACTCTAAACTTTTCATTCAAAATCGCGGTCTCATCTAACACCGCGTGCATGACCACGCTGCGCTCATCGGTGGTGTAGACGATATGGATTTTGCCGTCGCGTGTTTGAATCGCGTATGGATAAGCAAACGTATTTTCGCCCGTTAATATGTCGCGCTGGTAGGCGTAGGTTTTATCGCCGTCGGTTGAAAGCGCCAGCGTCAACGGCGTACGATCATTCATATTGTCATTAAACACCAACAGCAGATTGCCGCTTTGCAACTTCAAAAAATCGATTGCCGCATTGGGATTTTTAAACGGCGTCTTTTTTGCGTCCGTCCAGGTCCAGCCGCCGTCATGCGATTCCGAACGCAACATCCAACCCTCAGTCGTCGGCTCGTAGCCGCCCGCGCGCCGCATATAGCAAACAAAATAGTCATCCGTAATTTGCTCGACCTGCGGCTGCAAGTTACCGTTAGCCGATTGGATGTAATCAGTTGCCTTCCATTTATGCGTCTTGGGGTTGTAGCGCAAAAAGTAGGACGCGGTGTCGCCGCCGACCAGTTCGGTATCCATGCCGGTTTCAATATACACGGGCAGCATATACTCGCCGTTGTTCAATACAATCGGGCGCCCGCGCACCATCGTCCCTTCGTCCATGGTCAGCATAAAAGAATCCGACCATGTATAAGCGTCGTCTTTTGACACCTTGGCTTTGATGCGCGACGACGACCAGGTCTCGCCGTAACGGTTGACGTAGAACAACCAGACCAAGCCGCCGGGCGCTTGCCAAACGACGGGGTTGCCCTCGGAACGCCAGGGCGTATCCGCGATGATGGTCGGCTCGCTCCATTTGCTTTCGCCTTTCACAAGACGGGAAGCCCAGACGGCGGTATCAACGGCGTACTCGCCTTCGCCGCAGTAGTACGTCACATACAAATCGCCGTTATCTAACTCGGTTATCGAGGCGGGATGTTTATAGGGGCCGGGAAGTTCAGGTCCAAACAAATGGTTGATTTGGACGTCATCCGCCGCAAATGTGAAAGATGAACACACCAACATAAATACGACTACATATCGAAAGTTCACTGTCAGGCTCCTCTAATTTAAATTTCTGGTGATGAGTCGCGAGGTGAAAAATGCGAGTTGAATGTATCACCATGAAGGATTCGCATCTGGTTTAACTGCTGATTGGCGGCTTCGACCATAATTGAAACGTCGTGTGAATAAAGAATCCAGTTCAAGCCCGCGTCGATGTATTGCGCCAATTGCGGGGGCGGCGCCGTATCCGCCTTGACGTGCATCCCCGCGCCCAAGCCCGCCCGGCGCGCGCGTTCAATAATGGAAAGCACGGCTTCCACAAAGCGCGGGTGCTGATATTGCTCAGGGAGTTCAAGCGAAAGCGAAAGGTCATGCGGACCGATGAACACGCCGTCGACGCCCGCGACGTTCAGTAAAGCGTCGAGGTTTTCTATCGCGGGGACGCTTTCGATTCCAATGAGAAAGTAATTGTTTGCGTTGTAATGGAGCAGATAGCGTTCGGTTTCTTCGTTCAATTGTTCAACGCCTGCGACGACATTGCGCAAGCGCTGGCCTTTGAATGGACGGAACCGGGCCACGCCCGCCGTCTCGGCGATTTCTTCGACGGTTTCAATATATGGAACCACAATTCCTTGTGCGCCAGCGTCTAACGCAGCGGTCGCGAGATGAATATCCGGGTGGAGAATGCGCACCGCTGGCGACGCGCCATGACTCGCATACGTCGCGCACAACGCGTGAAGGTCGCTGCGGTCAACCGGGACATGTTCGGTATCCAGAAATACAAAATCAACATCAAGCCCCAGCGTCTTTTGGGCATAATAGGCGCTGCCCGCATGGCTGATATGAATGCCGTATACGCGGCGGCCTTGCCGGATCGATTCGCGAATTTTATTTCCTTGCATCACATCCTGCTTTTTGTTTTTCGCTATTGTAATCACAATTCAACAAAATTATGGTTCTTCCGGTGTTTGGATACTTTATCACAAATTGAATTGCGTTTTTTTGACGCTTTTTCGTAAATTCTTGATCTTTCGCTGTATCAGGCATGGGTACAACTCTGCTTGCTTCAGTGCGGGCTTTCAAGCCCTTATGCA